>QFOT01000158.1 GCA_003241285.1 Micavibrio aeruginosavorus | reverse complement strand
GCAGCGGAACTGAATGAGAAGAGGGAGCTGCGCTGCTCATCTTTATTAAGGGACGGGCGTTTACCGCCGCCGCCGGATTTACCTTTGCGGCCATCTCCGCCTTCTTCTTCCTCTTCATCGGAAGAGCGAAGTGTTTTGATAGCGCCTGTTTTGACGTCAATTTCGATAAAAGTCGGTGCTTGAAAACTGATCGGATATTTGACGAGTTCTTTTGTTGCCAGATCCTTTCCCGAGAGCCCGGCTTTGATTTCGATACGGATACGGGCAGGATCGTGCCAATCGTAGACCACACAGTGGCTCTTATATTCGCCGGGCTGAGGAAAAGCCTTTACGACGCGTTTGCCAGGATAGAACGGCTCGCTAAGGCCTGCCTGCTGAATAAATTGTTGAATATTGATCTGCATCGTACACCGCTCCTTTTATGGATCACCCGTTTGTCGGGCTTTATTGTTTTCTATAATGCTTAGGAATCTTTAAAGAATGGTAAATATGGATATTAAAATAGGAAGATAACGGAAATATTTTTTACATAAAATTTTACTTAATTTGTTTTTTATTAATGATTGTAATCTTAAAATAGAGTAGGATTAATGGAATAAATTATAAAAATAAGGGTGTTTTCATGGGCTTAAAATATTTTGCTTTAATGGCATTTGGACTGAGTTTTGCGGCCTTTCCTGTACAAGCCAGTAATTTACTGAATACGAGCGGCATAACAGCAAGTCTGGCGAGCAGCCTTTCCAGTGCAGCGACAGGATCATCTTCCTCCAAATCTTCAGGAAGCAGTAATATTCCCGGGTTGGAAGAGTACAAAGAATATGTGAAAGGAACGTCCCCGAATTTTGATGGCAAATCGTCATCAAGTGGAAGTGGCAGCCTTTTTAATATCAAAGTTGGAGGCGTAACGCTCGGTGTTGGCCAAAACGGGATAACGGCGAACGGTCTAGGACAAACGGCCAATCTTGGAACTAATGGTAATTTATCAACCTCTCTTGGCAATTCGCTGGGTACGACAAATACAGTAAGCGGCCTGCTTAACAATAATCCCCTGACTTCAAAAATATCGGGGACATCTTCCGCTGTACAGAATGCGATCAATCAGCAAAAAAGACTGGCTGCGGCAGGACAGCTTCAATAGCTCGATATATTTTACCGTGTAAAAGCCGCTTTCTGGCGGCTTTTTCTATGAGTCAATCTCTGATCGCTGATGTAAATTTCAGCCAATGTGGGGATTTTGGAAAAATATAACATTCAGACAGTTATCATTCGCGCTGGCGGTTTTGCTGTACGGATGTTTCAGTTCACCGACGCCTGACGATTTCGGCCCTGCCGAGATAGGGGTTTTTGCTTTTCTTTTTCTAAGTCTAAGCCCATCCTTTTTATCGGGCAATGGATATGCGCTTGCCTTTGCCGCTTACGGCCTCTCTGTTCCCCTCACCATCGCAATAATTCACGGACATGCGGCCGGTCAGATTATCCGCGACGTTATTCCCTTTATCTTCCTGCTGATGCCATTGCTTTTTTACTATCGGGGCGAGCGTGATGTAAAATTTCTTTCGATACTGACCGTGAGTGTCGGATTAATTTTTTCCCTGCGCAGTCTGGGATCCTTCGCGTCTGATATCGCCGATCCGATGCAATGGCTGGGAACGCCGCCCGATCTTTTATATCTGGCGAATAGTCCTGAAGTTTTATTTGCTGCGATTTATCTTTTACACAATGCGCTGAGCGCTGATAAAAAATGGTTTCAGCGAATTCCCTCCGCCTTGCTGGCCTGTCTGCCGCTTCTGGCTATGGCGACATTGGTGCAGCGTGCGAGTTTGTTATATGTCGTTGCATGCAGTTTTATTTTCATTTGCGTTTTGTTTTCTGCAAAAAGGAAAACTGCCATATTCATTGGATGCAGTGCATGGATGCTGTTTCTAACCGTCCCGTTTATAGAAGATATTTTCCGCCAATTGTCATTCAAAACGCAAATGGTCGGCCTCAATTCGCGCGGTAATGAATGGAAAGAAGTCATAACCCATGTTTCATCTTCCACTTTGTCTTTATTATTTGGAAAAGGCTGGGGCGCGGAGCTGGAAAATCCTGCTGTCGGTGGCTTGCGCGTTATTTTTACGCATAGCCTGCTATCTTCTCTTCTTCTAAAGGCAGGATTCATCAGCCTTTTCTTGTTCTTGTTATATTTGTTTAATTTAGCCAGGGACGCTTCACGGTTTATTACCAGAGAGTATAAATATTTCTTTATGCTGGCAGGGCCGTTACTGATCGGCCTTACACTTTATGCAAGTTATAAATCCTTTGGCTATGGACTGCTCATTCTAATCCTTGCCTCATGCGCAAAAAGTAAAAGACTTGAAGGTGATACGCGGCCTGTGCCATAGATATTCAGCATGGCGAAACCCTCTATATTATTTATCAATCGCGTTTATGCGCCTGAAAAAGGCGCTACAGGACGAATGTTGCATGATCTCGCGCAAGGCTTTGTCGAGGACGGGTGGAGCGTCGGAGTCCTTACGACAGGTTTGAAAGATTTCGAGGGCGAGCAGGATAGTGTTCAGCTTCGCAAGCTGAGAGCCAGTGCGAAACAAACTTCGTTCAATTACATTTCGATCTGGCTCAGGCTTTTATGGGCGGGCTGGAGTGTCCGTAAGGTCGATATCATCGTGACGATGACGGATCCGCCGCTTCTCTCTGTCATCGGACGTATTCTTGCCAAGAAAAACAAGTGTGCGCATATTCACTGGTGTCAGGACATGTATCCTGACCTCTTGCCGCTGCTTGGCATGCGCTTTCCCGGATTTTTACTGCAGTTATTGAAACGTTTGTCCGACTGGTCGCTGATGACATGCGCAAAGATTATTTTTGTCGGGCGCTGCATGACAGAAAAGAAAGCCTATCTGGAAGTCGATCCACGGCGAATCGTCTATATTCCGAACTGGCCTGACCGCGAGCTTCATGCAGATAGCGCACAGCAGTTTCATCCATCTGCAAAAATCGGCGAAGGACTAAAGCCCGATAAGCCGCTTATCGTAAACAATGATCCGAAATTCCGTGTTTTATATGCGGGTAATATAGGCAGGGCGCATCCGACGGACACGATACTGGAAGCCGCTTCTATTCTTCAACTTTCCAACCCTGAAATAGAATTTCTCTTTGTCGGGGAAGGCGAGGGATTTGACCGGCTGGCAGAGGCACGCCAGTACAGGAATCTGGAGAATATTCGCCTTTTGCCGACGCAGCCGAAATTTCGCCTCCGGGAGATGATGCAGGGTGGAGATTTGCATCTTATCAGTATGAAAAATGAGGTCGGCGGGCTTTTAGTCCCCTCAAAATTATACAGTGCATTTGCCGCCGAGCGCCCAACGGTTTTTTTAGGTCCGGATAATGGTGAAATTGCCGGTGTACTGGCAGAATATGGGGCAGGAAGTGTGATCGCCCAAGGTAATCCCAAGGCTTTGGCGGACGAAATCCTTGCTTACAGGATGGATGGCAGTAAATGGTTTTCCGCCCATAAGGGGGCCCAGCGCGGATTTGGCATGTTCAATGCCAATAATTCCATCGCCGCATGGATTGCCTGTGCACGAACATTAATTCGCTATCCCGCCGGCTAAAGATTTTGGATATCTTTACTCCATGTCTACCGGGGAAAAATCATTATCCGATACATTGAAATTATGCTGGTCAGGCAGGGTCTATATTGGCATAGCGATGGCCGCTGGACTGCTGCTGGGCGTATTCTTACAATTGACGTTAACGCCGCGCTACGAGGCCCGTATGATTATCGGATCGCCAACGCAAAGCGGTGAAGAAAGATCTTTGACGATATTGAATGAAAATGCAGCCTCATCGCGAATGATGTCAGTATCCAGCCAGGTCTCACGTGATTACACGAAATTCCAGCAGACATTCCGCGAAGTTTCAGCTTCTCGTATACTGGCGAAATATCAGGGACTTCTCGATGCGCTGAATCGTGACACATTATTCTCTTTCTCAACTGGGCCGGAAATAGGAGATCCTGCCTCGCTTTCATCTTATATCAAGCGCCATGTGACAATTGATCCCCTTGGCGCGACAAACAGCCAGGTGATTACTTACCGCCATGCCGATCCGTTATTCGCGGAGAAATTTCTTCGCCATCTTCATAAAGTGGCAGATGAAATGATCCGCAACGATGCGCGGCGCCAGACTGAAACAAGGATTGCCTATCTGCAAAAAGCGCTGCGGGAGGTACAAAATCCCGAACACCGCAAAGCGCTGACAGATCAACTGATGCTTGAGGAACGGCAGATGATGGTCATCAGCATGGATCAGCCCTTCGCCGCGGAAATCATTGAACCGTCCTCAGCATCATCGAAACCTGTCTGGCCGCGCTGGGGTATTGTTCTGCCGGTTTGTATTTTGATCGGCGCTTTTCTCGGCTTTCTTCTTTTTACGATTAGACAAGATAGAAAAAAATGAAAATTCCCGTTTCGGTTATCATTGTTACGAAGAACGAAGAAAAGAAGATCGGCAAATGCCTCGATGCGCTGAAGGCTTTTTCGCAGATTATCATTGTCGATTCACAAAGCCAGGATAAGACGGCGGAGATAGCTGCCCGCGATAACGTAGAGCTGGTCAGTTTTATCTGGAACCGACAATATCCAAAAAAGCGGCAATGGTGTCTGGACAACCTCAATCTGAACCATGACTGGATTTTATTTGTCGACGCTGACGAAATAATGACAGAAGAACTTGTCGCAGAGCTGGCGGATTTATTTTCTGACGTTCCTGAGGCTTGCGGCTATTTTATCAAATCACGATACATGATGAACGGAAAAATCCTTCAACATGGGAAAAAAAAAAAAAAACTGGTTCTGTTCGATAA
>QFOT01000157.1 GCA_003241285.1 Micavibrio aeruginosavorus | reverse complement strand
TACAAGATCGGGGCCGAAAAAGGTTTCCGAAGCGATTTACTTGCCAACCGAGAACGATGTCCGTGACGCTGTATCGAAAAAAGGGGGGCATGTACTGACTATCCGGCCTCACTCTCGCTCTCCTTTGGAGAGGCTTTTGGGAAGATCGAGTTGGTGGCAAATTCAATTATTGCGCGGTATTATGTTCCGCTCGACTTCGACATCTCCCGGTGTTGCATTGTGGAAGATTATCGAAGCTGAAGAAAACCCGACGCGACAAAACATCTTATCGCCCGCCCGTGAAACATTATCCCGCGGACTTGGTGTAATTGATGCGTTGCAATCACTTAATGTATTCGACCGTTCGACTATTGCCATTTTGTCTGCCAGTGAGAGATCCAATCGGCTCCATGAAGGAATCCCTTACGCTATACATTCTATTTCGCAAAAGCGAAAAAACACTGCGGCGGTACTGGGTACTATGGGCTGGCTGGCTTTTGACGTTATTACCATCGTCCAATCTCTATTCTGGGGTAAGGATATGGTTTTGGGGTGGTTCAAGGATAACGCGCCCAAAGAAGGTGATGAGGCTGAAAAATACCAACGGGTTGTCGGCAACCTCGAATTAACATGGGATTTATTGATTTACGGTGCATTCGGTATGGCGGGCTTCATGGTCTGGTGTATGATTTCTTTTTTCCTGAATAAGGGAAAAAGGGACTGGCCAACGGCGCGCATTGTGCGAAAGATACCCCTGATTGCCAGTTATTTAAGGGATCTTAGCTTTACCGACTCAATGTCTGCTGCTGCGCGTATGCTTAAAAGCAATGTTTCTATTAACGATACGTTGAAACAATCCGCAGAAGCCTCCAACTCACCTGAAGTGGCATCGTATTGGGACCGGGCAAATGAAACGCTGGCACAAGGGGTTAATCTTGGTATTGCTCTTGACCGCGAACCCCTGACACGTTCGGAGCGTATGGAGCTTGCCGGGTTGTCTGATCTCGGCCAGGTTGCTACAATCATGGAATCAATTTCTGAAATGCGCGGTCAATCCGCCAGAGTAAAACATAAAATGATTGTCTGGATTGCCTTTCTTTTAACCGGTGTTTACCTTGCCCTTGCTTTTGGCAGTGCGATCTATGCGCTGACCGTTATGAATATGAGCATGGATAGTATGATGGGCAATATGATGGAAGGTCAGATGTAATGGCGATTGACCTGAATATTAAAGGCATCAGCGATAAGATCAAAAGTAAACTGCCGGGACAAGCAACGGTTTCACTTGATGATCCGCCGCCGGAAACTCCTGCTGATAGCAGAAAAATAAAACCGCCTTTATCTGCAAATCTTGCAGGAGAGAAAAGTTTCTTTGCAATCGACCTTAAACCGTACCTTCCCTCGGAGCTTGTTGGCGGGTCCATCCCACATGTTCCCGGTCTTGAAGACGAAGCGGTATGGAATGCGGCCAGTCAGGCCTGCGCAACCGAGAAAGTACATTTCGTTTATACGGTAGAAGGCGGGCGGATATGGTATCTGGCCTGTCCGTCGAACTCTCTGGCGTCAAGCCCTGATAGCTGGTGTCCTCTGGCGGCGGCTCTGCCGGGTAACAGCGAATACTGGGACCGCGAAACAGTCTATATGTATGAGCAGGAAGGTAATGCTTCCGCCTTACGCTGGGATCATGAAACAAACCGGATGCAAATTTATCTCGGTGCATCGCGGACGATCCTGCCGCGTATTCAAAGTATGGAAGCCAATTTCGTGACCATTAATCCGCAGGTTGCGAAGCCTGTACCATGGAATAACCGCCAGTTGATGACCGAACGCTTGTCGCGTGCGACCGCCCGCATGCTGCTCGTTGTCGGTATCGTAACCGCTTTAGGGCTTTTAGGCGTTATGGCCGGTCAATATATTCTGACAGCGCTGATTGACCGCAAGCTTGAAACCGTCAAGCAGCAATCTGAAAACGCATCTAATGAAATCATGGCGAAGGCGATGCAATCTACCCAAAGCGAAGTGCTTGCGGGCATGGTCCGTCTTCAAAGCCTGCTGGATGATCTATCAAAAATCGATGGAACGCTGGTTAAGTATGAAGTCAAAGGAACGTCTATTATGTGGGAAGCGCTTGTGCCTGCCGCGTATTCAACAGGCGTTATGTCTGTCAGGGGACAGGCACAGCCTGGTATTGAGCCCGATGGACGTATTCGTCTCAAAGGATCTTCTTAAATCAGACAATTCTAAAATACTAATTCTGAAATCTCACGCCTTGCTTAAAATTTTATCTAATTTTACAATCAAATTAATTGTTAGCTTTTAAAATAAACTTGCAACTAATTATATCAACTGGAGACGGGTTTGGCCTCTAAAACATTCGATATTCGTAGATACGGTAAGTATTTAAGCGGCCAATCCGCCGATGATATGAACCGCTTTCTTGAAAAATTGCCGCAAAATGCAGGAAACACTGTATTGATTGCGGCAGGTATCGCATGGGCAGCGGTCGCGGCGCTGGGGCTTTTTTCTATGCTGCAAACGCAGCAGCTTACAAAGCTACGCGGCGAGCTTCAGTCTTCGGAAAGCCTGAAGCCAATCGTTCCGACACTTACAATGACCCCGGCTGCCGCCGAAGAAGTAACATCGTTCGCAGAAAAAGCTAAAACAATGTATCCGGGGCTCACGGTAACTGCTAACGGCAATATACTGACGATCCAGTCCAAGGATACGTCGGCTTATGCCCAGTTAAGAGAAATCATGGGCCATGTTGTCAGCGGTGGCGCAGGATGGAAAGTTGGTGTAAACTCCTTTTGCGTCGGCCGCGAATGTTCCTCTAATGCGATCGATGCTTCCTTAAGAATAGAAAAAGTCAACATTGCTGCCCCCGTCGTGGAAGCCCCCGCAGAATCATCCGGTGCTGATGAAGCATCAGAGTCAGAATCCTAAACCAGAGAAAGTGGAGAGAACTAATGAATACCCAAGTAACTGAATTTAAATCCAGAAAGGGAGAGCAGGGTAACGTTCTCTTCCTTATTCTTATCGCGGTCGCGCTGTTTGCGGCGTTGTCTTATGCGGTGACGCAATCGACACGTTCCGGCGGCGGTGACGCTTCGAACGAAAAAAGCCTAGTTAGTTCTGCTGCTATGACTCAGTATCCGGCATCATTGAAAACTGCAATTGTTCGGATGATGGTATCTAATGGAGTTGATGCTGACAGTCTTTCATTTGATCCTCCTTCTGATTTCTCCTCATTAACTGATGATACACTTAGAAAGGCAAACGTTTTCTATCCTAACCTTGGTGGCGGAGCAACTTATGTTAAACCTCCGTCTGATATCATGGCTACCGGTAGTGGAGAATGGGTATTTAATGCTCGTAACCGTGTCTGGAATATTGGAAGTAATACAGCGGATGCTACAGGCGTTGATATTATCGCTATTTTACCGGGTATAACAAAAAGCGTATGTGATAAGGTTCATTCACAACTTGGAATGGGCGCTGTACCAGCGCTGACGAACGTGAATATTGCTGATCCAAAAGCTGTGAAGTCACCTAATACCACAACCATTACATATGGAGCATCAGCTATCATTGGAAGTGATTCTGTCTCAACACATGTTTTAAATGGTCAACCTCAGGGCTGTTTTACAATGGGAACAAACCCTGGCGGTTCAACGCGATATATTTACTACCATGTCCTTCTCGAAAGATAAGGTGATATAACCTCTGGTTTCGAAGGCTCGGGGCGTATGCTCCGGGCCTTTGCTTTAAAAGGAATAAAGAAAATGAAAGACGCAAGGCCACATCAGACATCCGGTAGCGCGCTGGTATATATTCTGGTCGCTATCGCTTTATTGGCCGTGCTGACAGCTTCTTTGATGGAGCCGGCCAGCCAGCAAAGCCAGGCGCAAAATTCTACCAATCTGATCAGCGAGGTATCGAGCCAGATCAGTTTGATATCTTCCACAATTCAGGAATGTGTCCTGACCTATCCAGATCAGGATTCATCCCTGACGACAACAGAACAAAAAAATTCTCCCTACCCGATTAATCCGAAAGATGCGTATTTCTCAACGTCAACGCCTGCGGCATCTGCGGATAATAGCGTAAGATATATACGCTGCCCTGGAAATCCAGGCGGAACGGGCGCCACACGTAAAAATCATGCCTTGCTGTTTGGCAGTTCTTCGGGCCGTTCGCTGCCCCCGCCGCCCAATCTCTTCGGTGAATGGGAATATTATAATGGCGCCGATGGCATCTTCTTCTTCACAAGTACCAGCAAAACTGACTCTTATATTGCTTCAGCTCTAACAAAACTGGATGCCAAATATTCTAAATGCGAGGCAGATATAATCGACGCCACTGCCAGTGATGTTAATATAAGCTCAGATACGACGGGCGGTGCAACAGCCGTTCGCAAATGCCTGAGCGGCAATAGATGTTTCCGCTACTGGGTAGTTCATAAATCAACTTCGGTTGCCAAAGAAGCCGGCTGTCCCGACTAAGTTTTTATAATCGCTTCAATTGAAGTTTTTACATTGTCGAATTCCGACACCGCATCGGCAATCAGGTTTTTATTGATCTTACCTTGCTCGGCGTCATCCTGAATATCGGATGTAATATCGCCTAATTTAGTGGCGCAGGCCGAGCGTGCCGAGCCTTTGAGCGAGTGCGCAATTTCGGCAATTTCTTTCAAATTTTCATTTTTGGCGGCAAGCTCGAGCTTTTGAATGAGCGGCATTGTCATGTCGACGAAAAAGCCAAGCATTTCTTTCGCCGACTCATCGAAAGCGCCCATTTGTTCAACCAATGCCTTCATATCAATAGCATTATTATCTGGCACCATAATTTCTGCTGAGGCAGGGAAGCTTGCGCTATCCTGTAAATCTTTCAGTAATCCCCAGCGGATAAGCAGTCTTTTGAAATGCCCAAGAGATACAGGCTTAAGAAGGCATTCATCTAAGCCGTGATACAGATAAACCTGACGCTGGGCCATTTGA
>QFOT01000156.1 GCA_003241285.1 Micavibrio aeruginosavorus | reverse complement strand
TGGATTGATATGACTGCTTATAATTTTTTGCGCCCGGATAATTTGCGACATGATTTGCTTTCGCACCAGTCCGATTTAAGGCAGGTTTTCGCCAGGAAGGCAAATCAGATATGGGAAGATCTGGAATCAACATCTCTAGACGATCCTGATCTGCGACGTGCCATGCTTCGGGAATATTTTTCTCTTTATAAGTGGATCGATGATGAAGATCAAAAAATAGACAATTTTCTGCAGTCTTTGGATATGCATTAAAAAGCCGGCAGTGGCCGGCTTTTTAGTTCAAGAAGTTTTCTTCTCTTCTTTTTCGCATCCGCATTCTTCGTTGGTGCATATACGCTCAACAGGAGCGCCGACAAACACATTACCGCTCGTCGGGTCACTGGCAGGGAAAGTATCTTTAAGTTCCTTGTCGAGTTTCTTTTCATCTTTTGCATTTGGCATCGGTTCACCTCTTTGTTGTCTATAACAAACGAAATGCCTGATTTAAAGTTCCTGTGGCATAAGTCACTGGATTAATTGGATTTTTCTATCTTTTCCAGCCTTATGATCACGCGGCGGTTCTGTGCCTGATTGTCAGGCAGCGGCTTGCCTTGTTCATCCCGATTGGGGAGTTTGGGATAGGTATCGGCATAGCCGGAGGCCCGCAGGCGGCTGGCTGGAAAACCAAGGTCGATCAGCAGGCGAACGACACTGGCGGCACGCGCGGTCGAAAGCTCCCAGTTGGAAGGGAATTGCACTGTCTTAATCGGAGAGTCATCCGTATGGCCTTCAATGACGACGCGATAATCTTTGTATTTGTCATTTTTAATGATGGCGGCGATCGTATCGAGGATGCGCCTGCCGTCCGGATTGAGCGATGCCGCGCCGCTTTGAAAGAAAGCGGAACTGCTCATCTCAATCGTAGTTATGCGGTCGCCCGGTGTGATCTGGACATTGCGGTTGGTTGATACGATGCCAAAAGGATTGGCCGTGTTGGTTGGAAGAATGCCATTACCGCTTGGCAGATTTTCATGGGTTGCCGTCGGGTCTTCGATCTCGCGCTGGTAGAAATCCTCCGGATTGGCAAAGACCTTTTTGACTTCCGCTTTGGCTTCTTCAAGCTTGTCATTGCGTGGTTGTGACACGGATAGAAAAACCGCAAAGAAACACAGCAGGAGCGTGATCATGTCCGCATAGGTCATCAGCCAGTCGTCGAGGCCGGGGTCATTATCGCTGCTGCGTCTGTATCTCGATCTTCGCATTATTTTTTAATGATGTTCTGTATTTTGGAATCGATATCGTAATGGCTTTCAGGCCGCAGGAAGCTGTTGAGCCAATCCTGTATGTATCGCGGCGTTTTATTGGCAACCAAAAGCACCATGCCTTCCGTGATCAGTTGATTGCGAAAGCGTAGGCCCTCTTGCTTCTGTATGATCTTCGAAGCAGCCGGAATATAGACAAGACGCGCCGTGACGACGCCGTAGAGAGTGGCCAGTAGCGCAACGGAAAGGCCCTTGCCGACGCCGGACATGTCCCCGGAAAAATTGCCGAGCATGATTACCATGCCGACCAGCGTTCCGACCATGCCGAAAGCGGGTGCGTGGCTGGCCATGGCTTGCAGGACGCGCGCCGGTATCGTATCGCGCTCATAAGTCGCATCTGCCGCTGTTTCCATCATAGTGCGGACTTCTTCGGGAGAATAATTGCTGACGACCATATCAAGCCCGTAACGGACGAAGCTGTCATTCTTAGGATTATTAAACGTTTCGTCTTCAAGGCCGCGCATGCCTTTTGCTTTAACGATTTTTGCCCAGGCAATGATTTCGACCATGTCGTGATGCAGCGTTTCATGGGTAGCGGTGGCTTTCATGAACATAAAGCCAATACTTTTCAAGGCGGCGACGACATGATTGGCCTGAAAGCTCATGAAAGCAACGGCCAGAGAGCCGCCGACGACAATCAATAATCCTTCAAGGCTGATAAAGGCCAGATAATTCCTGGTGCCAATCAGTATCGCAAGGATGATCATCAGTGCGCCAAAAGCGGCGCCGATAATCGAGGCATAGGAAAAGGGGGATGTTTCTTCGTCTTCTGGAATCATGATTCGTTATTCTAACTACATGTAACTGTTTCGTCATTCTGACTTTAACAGTTATTTATGCCAGAAAGAAATTAATCATATCTTAAGTCAGTCGCTTTGCCATGGAAGACTTTATAAGCAAAGAACGTATATGCCAGAAGGCACGGGATTACGACCAGTGCGCCGACCAGTATGATCATCAGAGATTGCGGCGCGCTGGCGGCTTCTACGATTAAAATCCCTTTTGAATTCAGCGTTTCAGGCACTATGAAAGGGTAGAAACTATACGCCATGCCGATAAAACATAATACGGCAGTTGCAATAGTCAGGACAAAAGGCATCCAGCAATGGCGGTCACCGGTTTTTGGCAGTTTTGACAGAATATAGAAAAGGCCGAGGATGCAAAGGCCGGTCAATGCCGGGATGGGCAGGAGATAAAAAATTTCCGGCGATGTAAACCATTTGTCAAATATGCGCGGTGAAACGAGTGGCGTGGCGAGTGACACAAGAAGGATCGCAGCAATCGCGCCGATCAGGCTCATTCTGGCCCAGTGGACGGCGCGGCGCTGGAGATCTCCTTCCGTCTTCATGATAAGCCAGCAGGCACCGATCAGGGCGTAGCCGGAAGCAAGGGCGAAGCCGGTAATAACAGAGAACACAATCCCCTTGAGGCTATGGTCGAAACCCAGAATGTAAGAGCCAAGCATATAGCCTTGTGAAACGGAGGTGATCAGTGAGCCGCTAAAAAAGGACCAGTTCCAGAATTTGCGGTGGCTTGTATGCGCCTTTGATCTGAAATCAAAAGATACGCCGCGGAAGATGATCCCTGTCAGCATGATCGCCACCGGAATATAGAGGCTCGACAGAATAACGCCGTGCGCCAAAGGAAACGCCACGAGCAATAAACCAACGCCGAGGACCAGCCATGTTTCATTGGCATCCCAAAACGGGCCGATCGACGAGATCATGATGTTTTTTTCCTGATCATTGGCGCGTGACACCAATAAGCCGACGCCGAGATCGTAGCCGTCCAGCAGCGCATAAACGAGCATGGAAAATCCCATCAGGAAGGCAAATATAAGGGGAAGCCAATCACCACTGGCAATAATTTGATTCATCTTGGCGCCTCATCTTTTGGCAGGTCTTTTACAAGCGGGGCGCCCCATGCGCCAAGCGTATCGTTTGCCGGTCCATCTTTTTCGTTTTCATGCGCATGTGACGCCATATAGAAAACTGTCGTGATGAAGGCGAGAAGAAGAAAGGCGTAAACCGCGAGATAGCCGGCGAGCGAGGTCATGATCATGGGCGCGGTGACATCGGAGATTGCGTCAGATGTTTTCAATACGCCGTAGACGAGCCATGGCTGGCGGCCGATTTCGGTTACATACCACCCTGCGATTGTCGCGATTGAGCCTGAAAACGTCATCGCGACCAGGACGCGGCCCCAGAATTTTGAAAGGGATTGCTTTCGCAGGATATAGAGAGCGGACAGCCATGACACGGCCAGCATCAGCATTCCCAGCCCAACCATGATGCGGAAGGACCAGAATACCGGCGCGACGGGCGGATGCTCTCCTTCGAATTCGTTCAGACCTTTGATTTCGCCAGATGGATCATGGGCGAGAATAAGGCTTGCCAGTTTTGGGATCTCGATCGACCATTTATTGGTTCGTTCTTTTTCATCTGGAATTGCAAAAAGAATGAGCGGGGCTTCTGTTCTGGTTTCCCACAGTGCTTCCATCGCGGCAACTTTCGCGGGCTGGTGCTCTTTCGTATTCAGTCCATGCAGATCACCGACAAATATCTGTATCGGAATTAAAATAGCAGCCAGATAAACGCCGGTCTTAAGTGTCGCCAATACGGAGGGGCTGCGGTCGTTTTTAAGCCAGCGGAAGGCCGATAATCCAGCTATCAGGAAGGCCGCCGTTAATGCGGAAGCAAGAAGCATATGTGTAAAGCGGTAGGGAAGCGAAGGGTTAAAGATAATTTGAATCCAGTCGGTTGCCATGGCTTTGCCGTCGACCATTTCAAAGCCTACCGGTGTTTGCATCCAGCTGTTTAGGGCGAGAATCCAGAAAGCGGATAAGGTCGTTCCGGCGGCAACAAGAAATGTCGCCAGATTATGCACCCAGGGTTTGACGCGGCGAAACCCGAAAAACATGATGCCGAGAAAAGTGGCTTCCAGGAAGAAAGCTGTCAACACTTCATATGCCAATAAAGGACCGGCGATATTGCCGACGGTCAGCATAAAGCCTGGCCAGTTGGTCCCGAACTGAAACGACATGGTGATGCCGGTTACAACTCCGATTGCAAAACACAAGGCGAAGACTTTAGTGAAGAAGAAATAGGCATTCATCCATTTATAATCCTGCGTCTTTTGGAAGCGCAGCTTGAAAAACAGCAAAATCCATCCCAGCGCTATCGTGATGGTCGGAAACAGGATGTGAAAAGTGATGTTGGCGGCAAACTGTATGCGGGCAAGCAGGGCGGGATCGAATTCCATGGGCATATAAACCTTCGGTACTGAACTCTAGTTGCAGAGTATTATAATGCTGGAACTTACGCTTCGATGCCCTTTTTTCAATATATTTTTGTATATAAATTTGTGCTAATCTCGCCGGATTGCATTTTCTTGATTTAAATCAAGCGGGGATTTCGGAATGTGGTTTTTATGGGCGCTGGGCGCTAGTTTCTGCGCGGCTATGCTGGCGGAATGCAATCGAAAATTTCAACTTGACCCGCGACTGCTAAACGCGTGGCGCGCCTCCTTCGCAGCCGTCATGATCGCTTTTGCCTGGCCTATCATGGTGTGGCCGGATTTCAGCGTAAATCGTCACTTTTATGCGATTGCAGGAATTGATGGTGTCGTCACCGCAATCGGCATGATCATGTTCTTGTCGCTGGCGGCCAGAAAAACCGGGCGCGTGTCGTCGATGGTAATGCCAGTCGCGGCTATCGGA
>QFOT01000155.1 GCA_003241285.1 Micavibrio aeruginosavorus | reverse complement strand
GCGCTATCCGGATGTGCCCTGTATCGCGGTAACCGCCACAGCCGACGAGCCGACCCGCCGCGACATCATGCAACAACTTGGCCTCAAGAAAATTTTCGTTGCCGGTTTTGACCGTCCCAATATCCGTTACGACGTCGCAGCCAAAGACAATACGCGCCGCCAATTGCTGGATTTTCTAGGCGGACGGGCAAGAAATGAAAGTGGGATCATCTATTGCCTGTCGCGGAAAAAAGTCGAAGAAACCGCCGAATGGCTGAAGCAACAGAAATATGACGCCCTGCCCTATCATGCCGGACTCGATAATGGCACTCGTGCCCGTAATCAGAAGCAGTTTATAAATAACGAAGGTGTTATTATCGTCGCAACTATCGCTTTCGGTATGGGGATTAATAAACCCGATGTGCGTTTTGTCGCGCATCTCGACCTTCCACAAAATATCGAAGCTTATTATCAGGAAACGGGCCGCGCCGGGCGTGATGGGCTGCCCGCCACAGCTATTATGTTCTATGGAATGCAAGATGTAGCGCTACGCCGCAAGATGATCGCGGACGCCTCCGATACTCCCGATGAACAAAAAAGAATAGAACAACGAAAACTTGCCGTTCTTCTGGGCTATTGCGAAGCCGCCGATTGCCGGCGCCAGGTACTGCTTAAATATTTCGGTGACGACAGCCAGCCTTGCGGTAATTGCGATACCTGCCTGATGCCTCCGGAAACAATTGATGGAAGCCTTGCCGTTCAAAAAATTATTTCCTGTGTTTACCGTACCGGCCAGATCTTCGGTGCTAAACATATCGTAGACGTACTGACCGGAACTGAAAACGAGATGACAAGGAAACACAATCATCATACGGTCAGCACATGGGGTGTCGGGACCGAACATGATCGGAAAAACTGGGATAGCTTTATTCGTCAACTGGCGACCCATAATTATCTTGCCACCGATGCAGAGGGCTATGGGGGACTGCATATCACCGAAGAAGGCGCCAAGTTTTTAAAGGAAAAACCAGAAATCAAGTTACGATTGCCGCCTAAACGACTCAAACGTGCAGAACGCCAGTCGAATGTCGGGCCGCCGGATATTCTTGAAAATGAGAATGATAAAAAACTGTTTGAATACCTTAAATCCCTGCGCCTCATGCTCGCCCGGGATCATAATATTCCCCCTTACGTTATTTTCCACGATAAAACCCTGATCGACATGGTTCGCCGCCGCCCTTTGAGCATGGATTCGATGGCGCAAATTCCCGGCATCGGGACTTCCAAACTTGAACGCTACGGCGCAGAATTCCTGTCAATCATCAAGAATGCCGCCTAATTACGGGATAGCGTTTGCTCGGATTTTAGGTATATTTGCAAAATGAAAAAAATATTCTCCGGCGACGTTTTCACGACTTTCAATAAAAATATATTCCTGCAATGGCTTGTGCTTTTTTGCTGCCTGCTTGCGATCAGAGGCTCTGAAGGCCTAGGCAAATCGGTCAGCCTCGATGTGAACGACACGATCGTTTTCTCCCAAATTTTGAATAATTCAGAAATTCCAGCCAGCTCTGTCAGTAAAGAATACATCACTCAATCCGCAAAAGTTGGCTTTACCTTGCTTCCTGCCATTTGGATGTCGTCGCTGGATATACCGACCAATATACAATTTCTGGTGTTTTATATCGTACAATTAGGCTGTCTTGCCTTTGGCTTATTGTACTTTTTTTCTGCCTTCCGAAAAGATTTTGGTTTTATTTTTCTGGCGATGATTTTTTGCTATCTATCGGGCTTTAGCGGCTTCGGGCGGTATCTTGCTATAGGAGCCGGATTCAAAATCGTTACTTCAGGCTTTGCCCTCACTATAGGTTTTATAATTTTAGGATTACATTTGCGCGGGAAACAATATTGGGCTGTGGGGCTTGCAGCCCTGCTCGCTCTTTACCATCCCAGCCACGCACTCGTTCTGCTTTGCATCTTGGGTGGATACGCGCTTTGGGAAAACTTTGTTTTAAAAACGAAAAACTTTATGCAATTAACTCAGTTAGGTATTGCAACACTGGTTTTACTGACGCCTTTTATATTCTTTGTTTTGCTTCGCGTACCACATTCAGACTTTAATCACGAGGCCTGGTGGTCGTATGTTTTCAGTAAAACAAGCAATTTAACGCCGTTGCAGGACGGCTTGTTCGTCGTACTTGGCATTCAGGCAGCGCTCATCTGCGGTATCATAGCCTTAAAAGCAAAGGCAAAAGAAGAAGGTCTGAAGGATCTGTCATCGCGTGCAATCTCTATCATTGCCGTCACAATGGTCCTGTGGGCAGTGCAAATTATATTCACTGAATTATGGCCTTCCATCAGTATCGCACAGGCTGCGCTGACACGCGTGACACCTTACGCTGTAATTACGGTCGTTGCAGTGCTGGCAGAACGGACTTATTCCGCGATGCGCTCAATAGACGATAAAGAAAGAATTTATGGTTTCTTGTTAGCTGGAGCGGCAATTGGAACTGCCATTCCGCCATGGCTGCCGATCTTGCATATACCGACAATGACGCCTCCAATTATCGATATCGATTACTTCTTTCAGGGAAGCGTTCTGGAACAATCCAGCATTGCGATCCTCATCGCGGGATTAGCATGGTGGATGTGGCTTCCACACCTCACGCCTGAAAAAGCAAAACTCTGGACACGCGTTATGTGGGCCACCATTATTCTCTTTATTACGTTCCTCGGACTACGCCTGCCCTCGCTAGCGGTTTTACTGATGCTCGTATTTCATGCCAGAGCCAACTGGTATGCGAAAATACCGTGCACGAATAAAGTTATTATCGGTCTACTAATAGCGGCTTGCGTTATTGTCCTGATTGCGCGAAAGCCCTGGAGTTTTTCAAGAGAAGACAACACGACCGAAATAACCACGCTTCTTGATACCTACGTCCCCAAAAATGGAATGGTCCTGACATTACCTTTTCGCAGCCTGCATAGCGAACTTGCCTTGCCAACACGAGCGGTGTTTTTGGGATATGGTGAATGCCAGTATGTTTTCTATGTTCCCTCATTGATAGACAAGGTATGGAAACGCGCAGAACTATTGGGACTAAAGCCTATCGATAAAGACCCCGAAGTTTGCAGTGACTGGTTGCTAAACCCAATGTGCCGACGCCAGTATTTCGAAGCTAAAGCCAAAGAACAAAACACGGTATGGAGGACAAATCTGGCCGCAATTAAAAAGGAAGCGCCAGAACTAACTCATGTGCTCATGCCGGAAACCATGCTCTGCAAAGGAGACAAGATTCAGGCAAAAACAAGTCAGGGCCTTGCGCTTGTGCCTATTGAGAATGCAGTTGCAAGTAATTGTCCGATGGAAGGCAAAAAAGAGCCATCAGATTAATTTATAATCAACGTTATATTTATCCTGCAAAAGGGAGAAATAATTGTAGGCGGTTATTATTTCATTCCGGCTAAACAACGGATTTTTTTCGTCCAGTATCTTTAATAGACTTGTCGTCAAAACGCTGTCCGCTTTGGACGACCGAAGCCCGACATCATCCCTCCAGCCTTTTAACTGCCGCGGCCCTAAACGCGCCTTGCCGTACTTATAAAGTTTTGAGATAAAACTCATTTTCTTATCAAGGGATTTTTGATTGGCCGATGTGTAAGGCACATTTGCAACAGGAGAACCAAACTCATCCATCATTCGTCGATTTAACAGGAACGCCTCTTTTTCCTCACGCGGCAAGGAAAATACAGTGTTCAAAAAACCATGATTAAATTGAGGAAAATCGATATCATGCATGTCTGCAAAATACCGGCTGCGGTACCCGTAACTATCCACCACATAGGCAAAATAATGCACGTAATCGATCTGAGAGGATTTTTTCGTATAGATTTGCTTTGCTTGAGAAATCAAAGAATGCAAAGTTTCGTCATGAAAATCTTTTTCTTTACCATCATGTATTAATTTTACCGCCTCTTTTACGCGACGGCGCCCTGTAAAGAAAAGCGGAGGAATTTCATCAAGGCTTTCTATCTGGCGATAGAATTTTCCCTTATGCGGTTCTGCACCGAAGCCGATAATCCGGGTTTTATCGCCATAAGATGCTATTACGTTGCTCAGGTGGCATGTCCATCTTCGGACATTATCTCTGTTCAATCCGGCTTTCAGAATATAGTCTTCGGTAAGGCTCAAAGCCTTTCCTTGTTCCAGCATATCATTACGTCCTACCATGATAAGGGGAACGTCATATTTATCGGCTACCTCACGGGCAATACCCTGTTCTATATCATCTTTATACTCATGGACGCAAACCAGCTTGGACATATCTTCAGCCGCATGCGCAGCCATAGCTAAATTCAACCGACTGTCATAGCCACCTGATAACGGTACACAAATGTTACCGTCTTCCTTTGCATAGCTACGGAATCGTTCAATCCAGAAATCGCGTATGCTTTGATAGGAGGCCTTGTCATCTTCATGCAAAGTCGAACCTGCATAGCGGATTTGGCCGTTTTCAAATTCATACACCGAGCTATCCTGAAGCATCGGGATAGAAATAAATGGATTATATAACTGGTTACTAGCCCCGATCAGGCGGCTGGCGAGAATTTGCGCACTAATTGTTATTGCATCACCCGAACGAATTAAAAGATGCGGATAATTACTGAATGATATCCCGTTAGCTTCAATTCGATAATATAGAGGCAAAATTCCTCCATTTGCAGTAGATATGCGCAGCTTACTGCCTGATAGCTTTAGAATAGTAAATATATTGAGCCCTGCTTTGGCATCAACGTATTGCCTATCGTTAACCTTTCGTAACGATAATCTATCCTGGCCATTCTCAATAATTATAGATTGGCTCGCCGTGTCGATATTGATAAGGATTTCTGACATTTCAATCGGGTATGTTTCTTATTGAAGTACATTTTTTGTTTTAATATCACTTATTTCAATCTATAGAAATATAGTATGAAACGAACTCTAAACTTATTATCAGAACGCTATTACAAGCTCAAGTTACGGTCTCAGCCAGAATTATGGGTTGAAATTCTTGATTACCAGAAAAAAACAAAATCCACCGGCGCTAAATATGCCACTTTACACAACATTTACACAGGCGTTTTAA
>QFOT01000154.1 GCA_003241285.1 Micavibrio aeruginosavorus | reverse complement strand
ACCGTAGTTTTTGACCCTAAGGAAATGTTCTAATGACCCGTTTTATTTTAGCCTTCGTTGCTATCCTCTTTGCCGCTTCTCCGGCCTTTGCCGAGCTGCGCGTCGATGTTAATCGCGGCGTATCAGAGCCGATTCCGATCGCTATCGCTGATTTTGCGGCAGCCGATGCCAGCGGTTCTGAATTCGCTACAGGTATCCCTTCAGTCATCACGAATAACCTTGTCGGAACCGGATTATTCCGCGCGATCGACAAAAAAGCATTTATTCAAGACTCTGCTTCGATGCAGACGCAAGTTCGTTTTCCCGAATGGAAGGCGATTAATGCGCAAGCCTTGGTAACAGGCGTTGTAACCAAAGCAGGGGATGGGCGTACTCGTGTCGAATTCCGCCTGTTCGATGTTTTTGGACAACAGCAACTCGCCGGTATGGCATACATGACGACGCCTCAAAACTGGCGCCGTATCGCCCATATTATATCCGACGAAATTTACAAACGCCTAACCGGAGAAGAAGGTTATTTCGACTCGCGCATCGTTTTCATTTCCGAGAGCGGTTCTGTGACCGCGCGCGTTAAGCGTCTGGCGATTATGGATCAGGATGGCGCCAATCAACGGGCTTTGACCGATGGCCGTGACCTTGTTTTGACTCCGCGTTTTTCACCAAACCAGCATATGTTGACTTATCTTGCTTATGTTGGCGGTAAGCCACGTGTTTATTTATATGATCTTGAGTCAGGTCGTCAGGAAGTATTGGGAGATTTTCCGGGAATGACATTCTCGCCGCGGTTTTCCCCCGACGGCTCCAGATTGATTTTCTCCATGGCGCAAAACGGTAATACTGATATCTATTCCATGGATCTTCGTTCCCGCCGTCCGCAACGTTTAACATCTGAGGCGGGCATTGATACTGCACCAAGCTACTCTCCTGATGGCGGACAAGTGACATTTGAATCTGATCGAGGCGGTACACAGCAAATCTACGTTATGTCGGCAAGCGGGGGTGGAGCAAAACGTATCACCTTTGGAGAGGGAAGATATGCTTCTCCTGTCTGGTCTCCACGCGGTGATTTAATCGCTTTTACAAAGATGCTCAAAGGCAAATTCTATATCGGTGTCGTGCGTCCGGATGGTTCGGGTGAGCGTTTACTGACGAACGGTTATCACATGGAAGGTCCAACATGGGCGCCAAATGGCCGTGTTATTGCTTTCTTCAGAGAGCAGGGTAACTCAGCTGGTCTTTATAGTATTGACCTGACAGGCTTTAATGAGAGAAAATTAAAGACGCCAGGTGATGCCTCCGATCCAGCCTGGTCACCGATGAACCCTTGATCTGAGGATTAAATATGACCATTCAGTATCGGAGCGATAAACTACGACATTCAGGCTTTACCCTTGTCGAGCTTTCGATTGTTATGATCATTATCGGTCTTTTAATTGGTGGTATTTTGAAAGGACAGGAGCTGATAGAGAACTCCAGAATTAATAATCTGGTTTCAACTGTCACATCTGTAAAAACTGCACAAAACACTTTTCTGGATTCTTACAAAGATCTTCCCGGAGATATAACTTCTCCGGAGGGTAAAGTTGCCGGATGTGATGCTGCCAAGTTTTGTGTTAGTGGAAACGGAAACCTAAAACTCGGTGATTATTCCGGCACGGAAGCTTTAGGCGATAAATTTTTTGGTATTACTGAAACAGTGCAGTACTGGAAACATCTTGCCCTTGCCGATCTCATTGGCGGGATCGTTCCCGGAGCTAACCCGGCCTCGCCGGAATGGGGGGTAACACATCCCGCATTGGCTTTAGGCGGCGGTCTGGAAATATTTTATAATCCTAGAACTCTCCCCGGTGATAGCCGGCCAGGCCATTTCCTCAGATATTCAAATCAGGGCCTTAGTGCATCCTTGAGAGATACCGCAGGCCAAGCAGCTGTCACACCCAGAATGGCGGAAAGAATAGACCGAAAAATGGACGATGGGCAGCCTTTGTCCGGGGCTGTCACTGTTTGGGATTACGGCGACTTCGGGTGCGATAACAGGGCCGATGGAAGCAACGGATTTGATGCAAGCATAAGCGTCAAGAGCTGTGTGATGTTCTTCAGGATGTAATTGCTAAATCGTATATTTCAAAAATTCTTTGATGATCTTTGAATAGGTATCTCGCTTAAACGGCACAATCAAATTGACCGTTTCGACCAGATCCACCCATTGCCAGCGAGAGAATTCTGCGGGCTCATGGGCATTTAAATCAATATCGTTGTCATCTCCGGTAAAACGCAGGGCGATCCATATCTGTTCCTGACCGCGATATTTTCCGCCCCATAGTCTTCCGAGCAATTCTGGAGGCAAATCATAAAGCAATGGCGTCTGCATGATTTCCAGTATCTCGGCTTTGTCTGTGCCGATCTCTTCTTTCATTTCGCGGAAAGCGGCCTCCGTTAAATCTTCGCCTTCGTCAATTCCGCCCTGGGGCATCTGCCAGGCTGTATTGTTATCAAGGCGCTCCGCCACTAGGACTTTCCCTTCACGATTAAAAATCGCAAGGCCGACACAGGGGCGGTAAGGTAAGTTAGCAAAAGACATCATTTGGAAACAATGGCTGATAGCGGTGCAAATTGAATGCCGCGACCAGCAGCTTTAGTTGACCAGTCCTGTAAGGCTTTGACAGTTGCCGGGTAGGGGGAGAAAAAGACTATAAGCTTTTTCCTGTCCACGGCCATAGCCTCAATCTCAATCAGTTTAGCAGACAAAGATTTTTCACCATCGATCAAGTCAATATTAACATCTGCCACTCCATAAGGAGCTTTAGTTTGAGCGGCCATTTTAGAAAGATTGTTATCTGTCTTATCAGACTGCACGATGCCAAGGCCGCGGCCTGCAATATCAGCTAGGATTTTTTGCAGAAGAGGTTGTGATTGCGAAAAGCCAAGAGAGTTATTGACGATCACGCCGCTATATCCCGTAGCTATGCCAAGCGATTGAAGCATGCGAATATTTGCTTCGTTATCTGAAAGGCTTGAATGAACTGTTTTAGGGCCCGTATCAACGGCGGGATAGTCAATGGATTGCAGGGGCAGTGAAAGCCACACTTCGTGACCATGAGTACGAGCTTTGCTTGCCCATTCCTGCGCGCCTCGCGCATAAGAATCCAAAACCATGGTTACGCCTGCAGGCAGATTTTTAATAGCACTTTCTGATGTTTTCTCGGAAAGGCCGAAATCCGTCATGACAAAAGAAACCAGAGCTTTAGCGGAGGCATTCGCGGCGAAAGGAGGGGCATAGGCTTTAAAGGGGGTAAGTCCATCTTCTTTCCTGATTACAGGAACGAGCCCATAGGGCGTTTCTGTGTGAAGCCCAGCAATTGCATCTTCAATTTCAATGGTTTTAGCTTTTGTTTCTATCTGTTTTGGTGGCGGCGACGTAATGTCGAGCTGATTTAAATCACCTGAGTCAACCGCCACTGTATTGTGCGCCGGAATGATCAAAGTTTTCTCGATACCGCTCACAGGCGCGGTGCCAGTGAGCCCTGAAACGATAAAAGTCAGAACAATGCCTGAAAGAAGGACTGCAGAAGCAATAGAGAAAGTTTTGACGTCGATGACTTCATCAACCTGCGTAAAAACTTTCCCGATTGCCATTATTGGTCCTTTTTGCTGTAAAGCGCGAGGCCGTGAAGCAAGTCAATCGCCCGACCTATCTGATAATCATCTTCGGATTCTTTGCTCAGCTTTGATTGAACAGGCGCGTCCTCGCTATCAGTTTTTTCACTCATAGGCGTTTCGCCTTTTTGATTTTCATCTTTCTTTTCAATCTGAATTACTTTTTTAACATCGGGATTGGCAAGAGCGCCTTTCAGATCTTCTTCATGGAAACCTTCTTCGCTGATTTTTTCGATCTTAGCGGCTTCGACGATGATATCAGGCGCGATACCCTTGCCCTGAATTGAGCGCCCTGAAGGGGTAAAATAGCGCGCTGTTGTCAGGCGCATGGCGCCATGGCCGGGAAGCGGGATAACCGTCTGGACGGAGCCCTTGCCAAAGGAGCGCGTTCCCATAACGATAGCGCGCTTATGATCCTGAAGCGCGCCAGCAACGATTTCAGCAGCTGAAGCAGAGCCGCCGTTGATCAAGACGACAATAGGCAGGCCTTCTGTCAGATCGCCGGAAGTCGCATTATCACGCTTGATGTCTTTATCATCGCGACCGCGCGTTGAAACAATCTCACCTTTATCGAGGAAAGCGTCTGAAACGGCGATTGCCTGATCCAGAAGTCCGCCCGGATTGTTGCGTAGGTCAATTACATATCCAGCTAATTTGCCCTTTGAATCTTTCTTGGCTTTTTCAATGGCAGATTTCAGCGAGTCGAACGTATTCTGGTTGAAGGTCGTGATCCGTATATAGCCAATGTCATCTGTTTCCAATCTGGATTTGACGGCTTTGATCTTGATGACGTCACGGTTCATCTTGTACTTGAGCGGCTCGCTAACACCTTCTCGACGAACGGTGATTTCAATAGGTGCGCCGACTTTGCCGCGCATTTTTTCAACGGCTTCTGCAAGGGTCATGCCCAAAATAGGCTTATTATCGAGATGAGTGATATAATCACCCGCTTTGATGCCGGCCTTCGACGCCGGTGTGTCATCAATCGGGGAAACCACTTTTACAAGACCTTCTTCCATTGTCACTTCAATACCAAGACCGCCGAATTCGCCTTTGGTTTGAACGCGCATATCATCGAAATCTTTTTCATTCAGATAGGATGAGTGCGGGTCCAGGCTTGAGAGCATACCGTTAACGGCATATTCGATAAGCTGTTCATCGGACATTTGATCGACATACTGAGCACGGACGCGCTCAAAAACGTCACCGAACAAATTGAGCTGTTTATAGGTTTCCTGCGGATCAGTCGTCACTTTGCCAGTTTTAGGCTCTGCAGATGTTTTATCATCAACCGGCGGTGATATCTTTATGCTTGGCTCAGTTGCTTTTGGCTCTTGCGCAAATGAATTGACAGTAAGGGAAAGGGTCAGGGCCGTTGAAACAGCGAGGGCAGCAAGAAGGCAATTGCGAAACATATAATCTCCGAAAATATCAGCCCAGACCGGCAAATTTGCGGGCAGGGTTGATGGGTTGTCCGTTGTATCTTAATTCGTAGTAGAG
>QFOT01000153.1 GCA_003241285.1 Micavibrio aeruginosavorus | reverse complement strand
GCCACCATTATTGGCTTTGCTTGCTGCTCTCTGGCTCTGGCCGGTCCTTTCTGCGCTCGTCTCCGCTCGACGACGACGAGGACGCTATCGGGCTTAAATTGAATTGAGCTGAGACGAGCTCTTGCGATTATTGCTAGCGTGCACAATGTGTGTGCCCATCATACCAATCATGCACGCATTAATCATAGTGCTATCGCCTAATTCGGTCGATCGACCGATTGAGCCCGCAACTTTGTTTGCTCAACGGCACTCGTGCGCTGGCTCCTTTCTCACTCTCCCTCTCGCTCTCTGCCTTCTCTCGTCTCCCGCCTTCGCCAAAGACGTTGCGCCGGAAAATTTGCTGATCATCGACCTGCCCGGCGGAGAAGTGAAAGTTGAATTGCTACCGGATCAAGCTCCAAAAACAGTGGAGCAAATCCGCGCTCTGGCAAGGTCAGGTTTTTATAATAATCTTGAATGGTTTCGTGTCATTGAAAACTTTATCGCCCAGACGGGCTATCCGAAAGGCTCCCGCGGGAAATCCAAATTCCCCGATCTGCCAGCAGAGTTCACCGACTATAAATTCAAGCGCGGCACGCTCGGTATGGGCCATGGCGAAGATATCAACTCCGCTAATTCCCAGTTCTTTATCTGCCTGACAGATGCTAAATGCGCCGAACTGACGGGTAAATATACAGCCTTCGGTCAGGTTATTTCCGGCATGGAGTTTGTCGATCAACTGCAGAAAGGCGAACCGCCGGTCGAACCCGATAAAACGGTCAGAATTCGCGTCGGGGCGGATTCTTCCGTTCCTGAAAAGGCCAAATCTTTCGGAAATGAATAAGAAATCTTCCTGTTTTCCCCGCGCAGGCGGGGAACTCGCAGATTCCCGCTTTCGCGGGAAAAACAAAGATGATATTTTCCTGAAATCTCCCGTGACGAAAGGAAATGTCATGCAATTTTTAAAACTCGCACTCGCGGCCGCAATCCTGCTGTCCCCGTTTGCCTCAACTTTCGCGAAAGCACAAACAATGGATCCAGAAAATACACTCTACCTAGATACGACTTACGGTCGCGTGGTTATTCAACTGCTCCCGGAAAAAGCGCCAAAACATGTCGCGCGTATCAAGGAACTGGCCCGCAAAGGTTTCTATGACGGCCAGATCTTCCACCGCGTCATCGAAGGCTTCATGGCCCAGACAGGCGACCCGACAGGTACAGGTACAGGCGGCTCTGACATGCCTGACCTTCCGGCTGAATTCAACGATACTAATTTCGGCCGCGGCGCGGTTGGCATGGCTCGCACATCTGATCCAAACTCCGCCAATTCCCAGTTCTTCATCTGCTTCGATGATTGCAGCTTCCTGAACCGCCAATACACAGTATGGGGCCAGGTTACAGAAGGCATGGGCTATGTTGACCAGATCCGCCGCGGTGAGCCGCCGGTCAATCCTGACAAGATCGTCAAGATGACGGTTGCCGCTGACGACAAAGGTGAAGCTCCGGCAGAACCTAAAGCCGTAGCTCAGTAATCTGCTGTAAATATTCAGATCTTAAAGGCGGAAGTTTTGCTTCCGCCTTTTTTATTATTAATTCGGGCCAGGCGGCAATAAATTCACGTTGCAATGAGGACCACCATAGCCGAAGCCTAGTTGGTCTAAGCCAAAATCCTTTCCTTCCAGCACGCGATATCCCTTTGCCTCCAATCTGGATCTCAATGGAATACTCATAGAAGGCGTTATAACTGTATTTTCTATCGCAATGATATTGGCGGCATAATTTAATGAATCCTGACGGTTAAGCAGAATTACATTCTTCAGGCCGATAATAGCGGTTATTCTTCCGAAAGTTTCAGGATCGGTAATATCCGGGGATAATAAAACCTCACCGCCCGCAAGAGGTTCGCTCATGCCCGTATCAAGATGGTAGAGATAGCTTCCATTCCGACCCGGAGCAATATCCTTGCGGACTGCATTTACCAGATGAACCGGCAGCACTGTGTATTTATCTTTTTGTGTTTGGTTGATTGCTTTTTCCAGTAATTCTCCCGAGTGCCCCTGCTGGTAGCCGAGGAAGATCGTATTTGATTTAGAATGCTGGACAATATCCCCGCCCTCAAACCATGCATCCTTGACACGAACTGTTTTTACTCCCCGCTTTTGAAGAAAAGATTCCATCTGCCTGATTTCCGCAGAATAACTGCCCTCCAGTCTTCGAGCTATCGCGTCATCAGGTAAATAAGCCGTATCACCGATCAGAAGATATTTATCGCGTGCCCATACTTCTTTTTGCCCGCCTGTAGAGAAGCGGCCATCTATGGTCACGACTTTGCCGCCGGCTTCATGAATGGCATTTTTAACGGCTGACCACCGTGCTTTGATCTTTTCTCTTTCAATTACATTCAACGTCATCATTTCCTCAGGCGAAACCATGACGTATTCGTGGGATTTCTTGAAAGGCGCCGTTGTTTCACTCAGCGTGCTCTCTGCAGACAGCATCGCGGCGCACAGCATGAATTTTAAACGTAAGCGCATTCATCACCTTAAAACTAACTTAATTTTATTATGGCAAAATAGCTAATGTGTCAAATTTGGTTTGACATTGTCTTATAGCGTCCTAAACTCGCTGTATAAGGTAATCGAAAGACATGTTTAAAATCTGTTGTTGTTAATCGTCCATTTTTCTCCGGCCCATGCCGGAGCGAGCGCGTTTAACAAGCCAATAGAAAGCAACATGAATGATACTCTCCTTCCCCGCACAGAAAACCATTTCCATGACATCAAATGATACGAACAGGTCAATTTTAGATCTGATCGGCAATACCCCGTTGGTCCGCGTTCGCAATATAGATACCGGGCCATGCGAGCTTTTTTTAAAGCTTGAAAGTCAAAATCCCGGCGGCTCCATCAAAGACCGTATTGCGCTGAGCATGATCGAGGCGGCGGAAGTCGAGGGCAAAATAAAACCCGGCGATACGCTGGTTGAAGCCACTGCGGGCAACACCGGGCTTGGGCTAACTCTCGTGGCATCCCAAAAGGGCTATAAATTAATCCTCGTCATCCCAGACAAGATGAGCCAGGAAAAAATCTTTCATATGAAAGCCATGGGTGCGGAAGTCATCATGACGCGCTCGGATGTCATGCGCGGCCATCCGGATTATTATCAGGATAAAGCCAAAACAATTGCGGATAATCTTGGCGCTTTCTACGTCAATCAGTTTGAAAATCCGGCTAATCCGCTGGCCCACGAGAAAACGACGGGGCCGGAACTCTGGGAACAGATGGATCATGATATAGATGCCCTCGTCTGCGGCGTCGGCTCTGGCGGAACGCTCAGCGGCGTCGGTCATTATTTAAAAAATGTTTCTCCGAAAACAAAAATGATTTTAGCCGATCCTAAAGGCTCGGTTCTCGCGCCTTACGTCGAGCACGGCATTATGATTGAGGCAGGTAGCTGGCTGGTCGAAGGCATCGGTGAAGATTTCATACCCGATAATTGCGATCTCTCGCTGGTGTCACAAGCCTTTACCATCACCGATGCCGAAAGCATTGCAACCTCTCAGGAAATCCTGAAACGCGAAGGAATTCTATGCGGATCGTCCTCCGGCACGCTGATTGCCGCCGCCCTGAAATATTGCCGCTCGCAGAAAGAAAAGAAACGCGTTGTGACTTTCGTCTGCGACAGCGGTAATAAATACCTGTCAAAAATTTACAATCCGTTCTGGCTGAACGATCAGGGGCTGACTTCACCGGAAATACCGTCCGACGATTTACGCGACTTAATCGCGCGGCAGTATAAAAGCGGTGAT
Organism: Micavibrio aeruginosavorus; assembly: GCA_003241285.1. Lineage (GTDB taxonomy): Bacteria > Pseudomonadota > Alphaproteobacteria > Micavibrionales > Micavibrionaceae > Micavibrio_B > Micavibrio_B aeruginosavorus_A. The sequence goes on along the minus strand of QFOT01000153.1, from coordinate 1,383 downwards.
GTGGCCTATGTCGCGCCGGAAGACACGTTGCATCAGGTCTATGCAAAGATGAAGATGTTCGATGTATCGCAGGTTCCCGTCATCGATAACGACGAAATTATCGGTCTTATCGATGAAACGGATGTCTTGATGAATGTCATTGGTAATCCAAACGGCTTTCGGGCGCAGGCCGGACAGATCATGACGGAAAATCTGGTAATGGTCGATGTGTCGCAAACGATTGCAGATTTACTTCCCATTTTTGAAAAAGGCCGCGTCGCATCTGTCACTGAAAACGGAAAGTTTCTCGGCCTCATTACCTCTATTGATCTTCTCAATCATTTAAGAAAAAGAACAGGAAAGGCCTGAGCCATGACTGATAAAATATTTAAAGGCTTTACCACAAACGCCATCCATGCCGGGCAATATCCTGACCCTTCAACGGGTGCAGTCATAACCCCGATTTATGCGACGTCAACGTTCAAACAGGAAGCACCGGGCGTGCATCAAGGCCTCGATTACGGGCGCAGCCACAACCCGACCCGCTTCGCCTATGAGCGAGCTATTGCCGCTTTGGAAGGCGGCACAGCCGGCTTCGCTTTTTCATCAGGACTTGCCGCCATCGGGGCTGTCCTTGAAATATTAGAAGCAGGCGCTCATATCATTGCCTCTGATGATCTATATGGCGGGACTTTCCGTCTTTTCGAGCGCGTCCGTAAGAAATCGGCAGGCTTATCCGTTTCCTATCTGGACCTGACACAACTCGACGCTATTGAAGCGGCAATTACGGCGCAGACAAAATTAATCTGGATCGAAACGCCGACCAATCCGCTGTTGAAACTTGCCGATATCTCGGCTATTTCAAAAATCGCAAAGAAACATGGCTTGCTGGTCGCGGTCGATAACACCTTCGCCTCGCCTTATCTTCAAACCCCGCTTATGCTCGGCGCGGACATCGTCGTTCATTCCGCCACCAAATATATCAACGGGCATTCAGATGTGATCGGCGGCGTCGCCGTTACCAATTCGGATGAACTGGCAGAAAAAATCGGCTTTATCCAGAATGCGGTCGGCAGCATTGCAGGCCCCTTCGATTCCTTCCTTGCCCATCGCGGCCTCAAAACGCTTGGCCTGCGCATGCAGCGTCATAGTGAAAATGCCCTGACACTGGCAAAGTGGCTGGAACAGCATGATCAGGTTGAAAAAGTTTTCTATCCCGGCCTGCCAAGCCACTCACAGCATGATCTGGCTAAGACACAGATGAAAAACGGCTTTGGCGGCATGATTTCTGTGGTCTTAAAAGGCGGGCTGAACAAAGCGACGTCTTTCCTGAAGGCAACACAAGTTTTTACGCTGGCCGAGAGCCTAGGCGGCATCGAAAGCCTGATCGAACATCCGGCCATT
>QFOT01000003.1 GCA_003241285.1 Micavibrio aeruginosavorus | reverse complement strand
TTTTTTGTGCGTGTGATGTAACCCCGAGAAGGCCGATGGCGTCATGCTGTACCATGTAAACAGGAATCTGTTTCATCTTCTCGCTCATGCGGCCTTTGGATTGGAACTCTTCCATGAATTTTGATTTCAAAAAATAGTCGCCGAGTTTTGTCGGAATGCCGCCTGCAATGTAAACACCCCCATGAGCGTTCAGCGTAATTGCAAGATCCGCTGCGCGCCTTCCCATGAAGACAAGCATCAAATCAAGAGCCTCCTTGCAGATAACGCAAGCTCCGCTCATGCCATCCTTGCTGATTTGCTTGGCTGTACGGTCTGGCGCCGATTTTTTATCGAGAGCGCGAATAGCGGCATATAAATTCTCAAGGCCCTTGCCGGAGCAAACGCGTTCGGCTGAGATATGATGGTATTTGACTTTTAACTCTTCGAAGATCTGAAATTCCCGCAAAGAGCGTGCGGCCATCGTTACATGTCCACCTTCACCGGGCTGTGCAATATATTGCTGACCGTCCCAGATCAAGGAGGCAACACCAAGCCCGGTGCCGGGGCCCAGTACGCCGATTGCCTGACCCTCTATTTTCTCTCCCCCGCCGATTTTCTGGATAAGAGAAGGGTCTATATCAGGAATGGCCAGCGCTACGGCTTTAAAGTCATTCATGATTTCAAAATAGTCGAGGTTTAATTCAGACTGAACCCGGCTGCCGCGAAAGCTCCAGCGAAGATTGGTAAAGTTTACAAGGTCGCCCATTACGGGGCCTGCCACGGCAAATACGCCGATAGACGGCGCTATATTTCTATTCAGATTCTTCAGATATGTCTGCGCCGCTTCAGCAGGGCCGCCATAATCCTTGCATTCCAAGGTTTGCAGATCATGCAATCCTGCTTGATCTACAATGCCAAATCTTGCATTCGTGCCACCGATATCGGCAATGAGGGCGTATCGATCAGTCATTGGTATCTATCTCAAGGAAAGCATAACCATAGGCATTAAAATCAAGATGCAAATCTGTCAGTGTCGAGCCATGAGAGATATCTTCAATCATACGGACCGATGAATAGCCCATAGCTTTCAACTCAATTGAGTTTTCATTGTACGAAATATTATAGATGCAGAGGATTTTTTTATCTCCAAGGCGGCGTTCGAAAGCCAGAATATCGCTATGCGCTTCGAGTAACTCGATATCACCGGTTTTCAAGACTTCGCTGTTTTTACGATAGGTGATAAAATTGCGGTAATGATTGAGCGTTGAATCCGCATTTTTTTCCTGCAAGTCTACTGACAGGAAAATATGCTCGGGGTAGACCGGAAGCCAGGTTTTCTCGGCATCGGAAAATCCGCAATTTGGTTTGGAGTATTCCCAGGGAATAGGCGTGCGGCTGCCGTCACGCCCCGCATGCTCGGGATAAAGCGCTTTATCGTAGGGATCCTGTAATTCTTCGAATGTGAGCTGAGCTTGTGGAAGGCCGAGTTCCTCTCCCTGAAACATGCAGTATGAACCGCGCAGCGACAGGCCGATGGCCATGTTCAAAAGCGCGGCTTTGTGCTGCAAATCTTTCGGTGCATTCATGCGCGTGACAGGCCGTGCAAAGTCATGGTTGGAGGTTGCCCAGCACATCCATCCGTCTTCAATGATCTTGCCGACATGGGTCATGGCATTGATAATTGGCTGCTTGCTCATATCAGATGCCAGCAGCGTAAATGAATAAGCCTGGCTGAAACGTTTATTCTGCTGTGTATATTGTGCGGCGGTCAGTTCGGAATCTTCGCAGCATCCTGCCTCGGCCAAAAGGCAGCGCTCTGGCCATTGATCGACAAAGGCGCGAATCTCTTCGACAAGATCTATATTCTCCGGCTGATTGACGCTGTATTGACGTATCTGGAAGATGATCGGATTTGATGGCGGCGGGTCGACCGGCAAAGGTTCGCCCTCGGGGCGTGACGGATTGTCCCGTAAATGCTTGTCTGCCAGATAAAGGTTAGCCACATCAAGACGGAAACCGTCAACGCCCATGTCGAGCCAGAAAGCCGCGGTATCTTTAATGGCGGCTCGCACGTCCGGGTTCCAGAGATTCAGCGCCGGCTGTTCTTTTAAAAAGTGGTGCAGATAATATTGGCGACGCTTCGCGGACCATGTCCATGCCGGACCGCCAAACCATGACAGCCAGTTATTTGGCGCGGTGCCGTCCGCTTTCGGATCGGCCCAGACATACCAGTCGGCTTTTGCATTGTCGCGGGTTGAGGAGCTCTCCTTGAACCAGTCATGCTGGTCGGATGAGTGCGACCAGACCATGTCGATCAAAACTTTCAGGCCAAGGGCATGCGCTTTATCGAGAAGCGTTTTGAAGTCATCAAGATCGCCGAAAACCGGATCGACGGATTTATAATCTGATACATCGTAACCGAAATCTTTCATCGGTGATTTCATAAAAGGGGAAATCCAGATCGCATCAACGCCAAGCGACGCGATATGTCCTAGTTTTTCTATGATGCCTTTGAGATCCCCGACGCCGTTATTGGACGTGTCGTAAAAACTACGCGGATAAATTTGATAAATAACGCCGCCGCGCCACCAGTTTGTTTCAGACATGCTAATCCGCTAAATCTCGTAAAAGTTGTAGATTTCTTATATAGCGCGGATGGTGAAAAGCAAGCCTGCTTGTAAAGCTGAGCCCTGCTTTTGCTTTCATTTAGCTAGGTCTTAGTCCGGGTTCGAAATCAGGCCCAATCCGCATGTCCGGCTCATTGTTTCGGGCTAAATTGCCGAGCAATTCGGCATGTTTTCTAGACCATAACCCAATGTCATGTGTATCAAGGTGAGCCTGCATGCGTGCGCAGCGGCGGTTACGCTCCGATTGGGGCATCTGGATTGCCTCGATCATCGCCCGGTATATATATTCCGTGCCTTCATCAGGAGTGCGGGGGTTGACCCATCCTGTACCGGCAGAATTCAGTTTTCGACCGTCAGGGTCATAGACAACAGCCCCTTCGCCGCCCATCGTCAATTCCGCTGCAGATCCTGCACCGGAGGATAAAATCAAAACGCCTGATTTATTTGGATCTTGCGCGGCAACGAATTCTTTAGAAACCAGATTCATTCCATCCCTGTATGGCGTTACGGTACAAATAGTATCCGGTAAAAGCTTGATAAGATCGGCATGCGGCAGCTGCTTATATACAAGGATCACAGGCGGATTTCCGTTATGGTACCATTCCTTGTGCTCATTAATACGCGCAGCAATTTCGCGTATACGCTCTGCATAATGGCGGTATTCTTCTATATCGTTTCTCGTCGGCTCGGCGCCTATGACGATTTGCGTCTGGCCTGCATATTCGGGGTGGTTTTGAAGAAGTCTTTCATACGCCAGCAAGCGCGGCTCGATGCCTTTGGAATAATCTGCCCGTTCAAAATTTGTAAACTTAATCGGAGCGGTCAGTTTTTCGGCAATTTCCTGGGCTGCCGCAGAAACCAACTTACCTGAGGCCTTCCTTTTAATATCCTGAGTGTCAATACTGATCGGGTAATGGCCTATACTCAACTCTCGCTCCCCGGTGTCGAAGCGGGCTTCTGTATAAGCATCCAGCTGAGGCGGATTTTTTATACCCATGTACGTCATGAAGCGGCGCGCTGTTTCGTTTGTCTGAAAATTAACTGCATCGCATTCCGTCAAGGATTCAGCGTGTCAAGAAAGGCGCCATGCGCTTCCACAGGCAACGTGGAAATTCTATCAGGATCAGGAAGCGGGATGTGATTAAAGAAAACAATTGGATTGCTCACACCTTCTTTCCGTAAAAAAGCAGGCATAGAGAAATGATGATAATCGTGAATCCAGATTGGTGTAGTCGTATCGTTTTGTTCTTTTAATTCTTTAGCCAGTTCTTTTGCCATGATCATGTTTAAGTAGCGGGCACTGAAAGTATCGATCATGCCAACATTCTGGGTCAAATCGTAGCGGTCATGGCATAGCGGCCATGTCTGGCTGTTGGAAACCTTGTTATAATGACTGTCCCAAGTCGATGGATCGACCATGATCTGTTTGACTTTTATACCTTCGACATCGGTTTCATGAATATCACCGGCATCAGGTCTGATCACATTTTCACTTGAAGATTGAAAATTTATTTTTAAGTCGTCGACATTGCCGACAGCATACCAGACAACGTCTTTGAATTCTTTGCAGGCGCGGGCAACGGCCGGAGCCATGCCGCCGGATAAAGGAGCAGTCGGCGGTCTGGTGGAGACAACGATAATCTTGGAAGACATAGTTTCGCCCTTTTACTCAAAAACCATTCTTTGTTACAAAAATAAGCATTTTACTCAATTTAATTCGGTGCTGCGTTGCGTAATGCTACATCCAACACCGTATCGCGGATAAAGTTCTTATCATTATATTGCGCAGATATTTCAGCCAGCTCCGCTCGGGCATTTTCTGGTGTCGGGAAATGGAAATCAGCAATTTTTTTCATTTCTTCATCAGGGCCGACAGCGACCACTATGCCGCCATAAAATTTTACACGGAGCGCCGCAGGAAGGTCGGCCTTGGAATCACCCCAGAATACAGGTATTTTCCGTGTATTTCCTTCTATTGCCATTATGTCATCTATAGCTATTCCCTTATCCTTGTCCTTGAGCCCCACTTCAATGGCATCAGCTCCGAACTTAATTCCAAGAATTTCTTTGCCGACCTGCCCATTGTAAACGCCGACAGCATCAATAGCTAGCTGGGTCAGGCACGTTTTGATTTCGTTTTTATTTTCTTCATTTACGTTTCGAAAGTGAATTGTGCGGGAAAAAGGTTTTGTTTTCTCTACCCAGGCTGCCGGATCAATTTTCGCAACGGCAGCCAGATCTGCTTGGATAATAGACCAGTCAGGTTTCGTAACATCATTTTTACCGAAGCCGCGAACATGACAATGATGCTCGGCTGAAATATTCATCTGAATAGGAAAGAAAATCCGGTCCACAAAATCCATGTTCCTTCCGGTTATGATGAAAAGATTACCGCCAGTTAGTTTGCTTATATTACGCAAATCCTGAATAAGCTCTGAGCCAGCGGTAACAGATTCGGGATCGTCTTGAAAATCAAGTAAAGTGCCGTCTAAATCAGTCGTCCAGACGATATTTCCAATACCTATCTTATTGATATGTGAGGATAATTTCTTCGAATTCATATAATTACTCTTAAGCTAGAAGGGCATTTTACACTATATTATGAAAATGTCAAACCTATAGATGATAAACGCTCGTTCCGGGTAAATAGTCGACTGTCAGGGCCGTAAAGTCCCGGTTCCAGCTCTCATTCCAGCCAGTATCTTTACGCAGATAGCGTTTTTTAAATACTTTCTTGGTTTTCTCAAGATATTCGAGGGCACGCTTTTCCTGATAGGCGCGCATGACACGGTGGGCCTTGATCGCTTCGCATAGCGGCCAGACGCGCTTGGAATCTTTCAGAATATGGCCGGAAGGTTGCTGCTCATCGAAAATCCCGCCGAACAGGGGATCATAGCCATGCCGGCAGCCCCAGTCATAAAGTTGCTCCATATAGCCAAAGGCCTCGTCTTTTTTCTCTGGGAAAAGGCGTCGGTAATAATCCAGCAGCCAGACCCATTCGAAATGATGACCCGCCTCTATTCTTGCGCCCTCAGTATCATGGGGCGTCAGATCGTCCTGAAAAAATTCGGTAAGCGTGCCGCTTTTAGAGTCAAAAAAGAACCGCGTGAAAAGACTGTATATGTCATGGGCCAGTTCGGCATAGATATCATCTTTCAATGCGTCATAGGCGAACAGACAGGCTTCAAATAGATGCATATGCGGGTTCTGGCGGCGCATTTTAACAATAGGTGTCAGATCGGCATTTAAAGCCTCGTAAAACCCTTCTGCGCCTATGAAGCGGAATTTCTCATCGATTAATTGCGCCGTTTTAAGCGCAAATTGTGCCGCTTCCGTATTATTCGCGGCTCTCGCATATTGCGAAAAAGCAAGAATAACGAATGACTGCGCATAAAGATCAAGATGCGAATCATTTGGTGATCCGTCGTCCTTGACGCTAAAAGCCCAGCCATTTGTCGCGCTGTTGTAGTAGTGATCGCGGATGAATTCATATCGAGATCTAAGTTTCGGCAGGAAGCGGCCGGGCCCGCTATCCGCATACACGTAAATATAAAGCTGCCGGCACTGGGTCAGTACCCGTTTGTAGCCGACATCTATTGGTTTGAAATTACGGTCAAGGCGCTCATAAAAGCCGCCATTTTCGCTATCCGAAAACTTTTCAAACCAATTGGGAACACACGTCGTTCGGACAAAATTCGAGAGGCTGGGCTTTTGGATTTTCGGCGGGCGCGGCTTTCCCTCAAACTTCAGGATGCGCAGCAGGGGTGAGAAAAAAGACGGCATAATTGCAAATAAAAGCGTTTTTGTTTTCAGGTCAGTTCTTATACCATTGCGCCATGAAAGATGTATATATCCATCTTGTGTCCGATGCCACAGGTGCCACTTTACAGGGCATGGCGTCTGCTGCGTTTTCCCAGTTCGAGAATGTGCGGATGGTGGAACGCCTATGGCCGCTGGTAAGAACGCAAAAACATCTCGACCGTTTTATCGCGGGATTAAAGGCGCATCCCGGGCCGGTGCTATTCACATTGTTCAGCGATGAATTAAGCCAGAAGCTGAAAGAAGCCTGCGATGAACTCAGTATGCCATGCGTTCCGGTTATGGCTCCTATCATTACCAGCCTGTCATGGTATCTCGGCCAGGCGCCGCGCAATGTGCCGGGGTTGCAGCATATTCTGGATGACATGTATTTCAAGCGGATCGATGCGCTTGATTTTGCCATGGGTTTTGATGACGGGCAAAATTACGAAGGTATTGAAACTGCCGATGTTATTTTAGTCGGTGTATCGCGAACATCGAAAACGCCGACTTGCATTTATCTGGCAAGACAAGGAATAAGAGCTGCCAATATCCCCCTCGTGCCGAATGTGCAGATTCCCAAAAATATTATAAGCCTTAAGCAACCCTTATATGTAGGACTGACGGAATCACCAGATCGCTTGATCCAGATTCGCGCCAGCCGAATGAAGGCGGATAGAAAACAGGAGAGCCTTTTTAACAATTCTTATATCGATCCGGAAAAAGTCGAAGATGAAGTCCGTGATGCCCGCAAATTTTTCCGTGAACAAGGCTGGCCGGTTATCGATGTTACAAAAAGATCGGTTGAAGAAACATCGGCTGAAATCATGGTTCTCCTGCAACGCCGCCGTGAAAGTATGGAGACGATATGAAACGCGCCGGTGTTATCGGGCATCCGATCAGTCATAGTAAATCACCCCTTATTCATGCCCATTGGCTGACGGAGAATAAAATCGAAGGCGAATATCGTGCTTATGATATTGCGCCTGAGAATCTGCGGGATGAAGTGTTAAGATTGCGAGATACCGGGCTGTCGGGAATTAATGTCACGCTACCCCATAAGCAGGCGATCATGGATATTTGTACAACAATCAATGATGAGGCCCAGAAGATCGGGGCGGTAAACACCGTCGTTTTTTATCCGTCAGGTGAGATCGAAGGCCGCAACACTGATGCTTATGGTTTTATAACGAATGCCAAAGAAACCTATCCCGATTTTCAATTTGGAAATTCCTCTGCGTTGGTGCTTGGCGCAGGCGGTGCCGCAAGATCGGTATTATATGCTTTGAAACGCGAAGGTGTATCCGATATTCGCATTAGCAACCGCACGATCGAAAATGCCGAGGAGTTGGCTGAAGAATTTGGCGCGACTGTTTATGACTGGGATGAAAAAGAAAAGGCGTTAAAGGGCGCTGGACTAGTCGTCAACACAACAAGTCTGGGTATGAGCGGAAAGCCGCATTTACGGCTGGATTTGTCTGATCTCTCACCGGAAGCGCTTGTCTATGATATTGTCTACGCGCCTTTGATAACGGAATTATTGGGCGGCGCACAAAATAAAGGCTGCAGAATTGTAACCGGCATTGGCATGCTGCTTCATCAGGCAAGGCCGGCATTTCAAGCCTTCTATGGAACGCTGCCGGAAGTGACGGACGCGCTGCGTGGAAAGGTTTTACGATGAAAGTGATCGGTCTGACCGGATCGGTCGGGATGGGAAAATCCGCGACGGCATCTCTTTTAAAATTACTGGGCATTGCCGTGCATGACTCCGACGCTGCCGTCCATGAAGCTTTGTCCGCTGGCGGCGGCGCTTTTCAGGAGGTGATTGAAGCTTTCCCAAAAGCTTATGATAAAAAAAACAACATAATTGATCGCCAATTATTGGGCAGGATTATTTTTGCCGATTCGTCCCAGAGAAAAAAACTGGAAGCGATTATTCACCCGCATGTCTGGGAATCTCAGCGGCGTTTCATAAACGCTGCAAGGCTTCGACGCGACAATGCGGTCGTTCTGGATATTCCTTTGTTGTTTGAAACAGGATCAGACCGTAAATGTGACGAGATTATCGTTGTCACGGCCCCTTATTTTATACAAAAGCAAAGAGTTTTGCGGCGGCCGGGCATGACGACGGAGAGATTTGAAGGTATTCTGGCAAGCCAAATTCCTGATTCCGAAAAACGAAGACGCGCGAATTATGTGGTTCATACGGGTTTAGGGCGTGCCCATACATTGCGCAAATTGAAAGAAATATTTAAATTGCCGTCATGAGAGAAATTGCCCTCGATACTGAAACGACCGGCTTCGATCCCGATCAGGGCGATAAGATCGTCGAGATCGGCTGCGTTGAGCTTATCAATCATGTGCCAACAGGAAAAACTTGGCATAAATATATTAATCCAGAGCGGGAAATTGACGCAGGCGCTATTGCCGTTCACGGGATTACCAACGAAAAAGTAAAAGATTGCCCGACTTTCGGAGAGCTGGTCGGAGAGTTTCTGGATTTTGTCGGGGATTCTACGCTTGTTATTCACAATGCCGAATTCGATATAAAATTTCTGAACGCGGAAATGAAGCCTTACGGCTTTCCACCATTCAAAGTCGCTAATGCTATCGATACGGTTCAGGTGGCGCGTAAGAAATATCCGGGGCAGCCTGCCAATCTTGATGCGCTTTGCCGACGTTTTGGTATTGATCTGTCGGATCGGGATTTTCACGGAGCCCTACTCGACGCACAGCTTCTTGCTAAGGTTTACCTGGAACTTATGGGCGGTCGCCAGCATGGGCTGGGCCTGGATAGCGGATCAGCAGGCAATATTTTTACTGAAAGCGGCGCCATTCCGACGAAAAGAGTTTTCCGTGAGCCGCGCGTATTCCCGGTTCCTCCGGAAGAACTCGAGAAACATCAGTCAATGCTGGCGAACTTGAAGGGTAATCTTTGGCAGGAAGCTGAATAATTAGTTGATGGCTTCTTTTAGAGGCTGATCTTCCTTGCCAAAGCGCGCCATATACATGGCGTAGAAATCGACAGGTCCCAAAAGAAGGGCAGGAAAACCGCCGCCTTGTGTCAAATCGGACATGATCTGACGCACGAAAGGAAAGGCAAGGCGCGGCACTTCGATCATCAAAAGAGGATGGCGCTGGTCTTGCGGGACGGAATCCTGAAAAGAAACGGCAACACCGTATAATATTTCGGCAATAAAAACAGCTTCGCCGTCGCGCATCGCTTTAGCGCTTATCTTGATCGTGACTTCATACAGGTCTTTGAGTTTGAGATCATCCAGATTGCGGGCATCAAGATTTATGTTCAGGTCCATTTTAGGGGCTGGCAAACCCTGACGCATAGAGTGGGGGGCCGATGGATTTTCAAAGGAAATATCTTTTACGTACTGAGTGTGAATGATCAGGGGGAGCCCCGGGCTCGCGGGCATTTTCTCGTCTGTCGGTTGATTGGCGGCCTGTGTCATTAAGATATCCTTTCGCGGGTGGTTTAGCACAGGATGGCGGTGAATATCAAATGACCAAATCCCAAAGGCGTGACAAGCTTGTATAATCGATAAAAACACTTATATTCAGATACATAATATCAAGGAGTTATCTCTCGTGCCTGCAGATCTGATCCTATATGCGCTTGTTGCCGTCGTTCTGGTGTTCTGGCTGAGAAATACTCTGGGCACGCGGCATGGTGAAGAGCGCCAGCGTGAGAATCCCTTGAACGACCTCGATGCTGCCGGAAGGGATAAACCGCCGATTGATCGTGGACGTGTCGTCGATATCACGGATATTCCTGCAGATCTGAATAAGGAATTCGATATAAGGCGCTTCCCGGGGCTGGATATAAGATCCGATGCCCTGAACGGTCTTCTGGATATTATGAAATACGATCACGGTTTTGACCCCTACCGTTTTATACAAGGCGCGAAGGATGCTTTTCCAATGATCGTAGAAGCGTTTGCTGCCGGTGATACCGATACGCTGCACGATTTGCTGGCTCCCAATATATATAAAGCATTTATTGGTGTTATTGATTCCCGCATTTCCCGCGGGGAAACCATTTCTTCCGAAATTCATGCCGTGCGTAAACTTGAAATAATCGAAACCCGTCTTGCCGGGCAAATGGCATATATCACTTTGCGCATAACCGCAGACGAAACCTGCGTTATTCGCGATAACGACAACAAGATTATTTCAGGTAATCCGGATCGCGTCACGGAATTGACGGATGTCTGGACATTTGGCCGGAGTCTTAACAGCAAAGATCCAAGCTGGCTTGTATATGAAACACGTGATGACGTTAAGGAAGAAGTTAAAACGCCTATACCGGACGCCGATGCCCGCCATTAAAAAAAACTTTCTGGCCTTTTCTTTATCCTGCCTTCTATTAAGCAGCTGCGCCTATCTCGATCAGCTCGGGCTAGGCGAGAAGAAAGTCGATGGCCCGCAAAAACTGGTTTTGCAGCCGGCGCAATTCTCGGACCTGCCAGAGTGGAATAAAGATCAGCAAGCGCAAACATTGATCGCTTTTGCAAAATCCTGCGCGAGAATTGTAAAAAGTGATCCCAATAAGAAACTATCCGATGACCTTTCTTTTGGCAGCTATGCCGACTGGCAGGAAGCCTGCCGGAATTTACCGAAAGGTTCATGGGATGCAGCATCCGCACGAACTTATTTTGAAAATCATTTCACGCCAGTTCTGGCCACTAATAGTGGCAATGCCGAGGGATTGTTTACCGGATATTTCGAAGCGTCGCTGCGCGGATCCTTAACGAAAACTGCGACTTATTCCATCCCCTTGCGCGCCAAGCCGAGCGATCTGATCATGGTCGATCTTGGGCAGTTCCGCGAAGAGTTGAAAGGCCAGCGTATCGCCGGGCGTAATGTCAGTGGCAATTTAAAGCCATATGAAAGCCGCGCCGAGATTGAGGACGGCAAGTTGCCCGATGCGCAAGACAAGGTTCTGTTATATGTAGATAGCGCCGTGGATGCTTTCTTTCTGCAAATTCAGGGATCGGGAATTGTAGCACTAGAGGATGGATCGACCCGCCGCGTTGGCTATGACGGTCAAAACGGTCATCCTTATTATGCGATTGGCAAGGAGCTGATCAAGCGCGGGCATCTGGCGAAGGGCCAAGTTTCCATGCAAAGCATTAAAGAATGGATGGCAAAAAATCCCGTTGAAGCGCGCGAGGTCATGCGTACGAATAAATCCTACGTGTTTTTCAAATTTACCGATGACGGTCCAAAAGGCGGGGAGGGTGTGACGCTTACACCTAACCGTTCGCTGGCAATCGATCGCTCCCTCATTCCTTATGGGATGCCAGTTTATCTGGCAACGGAAAAGCCGGTTTATAATAGACTTATGGTGGCTCAGGATACAGGTGGCGCTATTCGCGGCGCAGTGCGCGGCGATATATTTTTCGGCTATGGCGCGCAGGCGGAAGAACTGGCCGGGCCTATGAATTCAAAGGGACGGTATTGGCTTTTGCTGCCAAAACACATAGCGCCGCAAGATAAAAAATAAGAGCCAGTAACCAGCTGGCCCATATCGACCATGACACAAGCAAAAATACGACGATGCCGCAGAATGTTATAAAAGACAGTCGGCGCGCACCAGGTGCTAGGCGCATAAAACACAGATAAATATAAGTTAAGAATGCCAGGGACCATATAACTCCGAGAACGCCAAATTCTATCCAGAATTGCAGTCCCATATTATGCGGGTGCATGATGCTGTCATTCTTAAAATATAATTTCTCGGTGTCGAACGTCATGTAGCGGGTCGAGTCCATGCCAAACCCTGTAAGCGGATTTTCAAAAATTCGGCGGGATAGGAAATCCCAGTTTTCAAGGCGGAGAGCGGCAGAGGCATCTGTTAAAAGCCCCGGCGTTTTATCGCCTATTTTTATGGCCAGAAGATCAAATAAAGTAGGGGATACCCATGGTAATAATACAATCAACGCAGCAATACTGATAAAGGCTGCGCGTATCGTCAGTTTTTCAAGGAAAAATAGGCAGCCAAAACCTGATAAAAGAATAACGAGAAGCGCGAGCTGGCACGCCTGTGAGTTGGTTGAGAAAAGAACCGCAAATGACAGCCACAGCAAGATTGTAAAAAGCAGAATTGACCTGCTTTTAAGGGAAAGATAAATGGCAACTGGAAGAGCCATGGCAAAAACGGAAGCATTTTTGTTTAAAAGGTCCGGGCGGATTTTAGTTTCAGAAGAAGCCGTATTGACCAAGCTATAAAGAGGCATCCCAAAATAGATATCAAGACTCGTAATCAGCCCGACAAGTATAACGGCGGCAGGAAAAATCCCGCTGTAATTTTTAAATACTGCAGCCGGGCAGCTTTGGGCAACAGATAGAAGAGCGAAAGAGGCTATAATGAGGCCTGAAACTTTTAGCGCGCGTTCGAAACTGGCCTGCGGCTCCACAGACCAGAGCGCACTTGCGATCATTAAAACAATTAAGGATGCGATAAGGGGTAAAAGCCCTGGTAGCGGCGTTGAAAATTGTGGCCATGTTTTAAAAAGAAGGCGATGGGCCAGAAAGTAAATCATACCCGCCGCAGGCACGAAGACCGCAAAGGGCAGGGGCGAAAAAATACTGCCCAGCAAAGGGATAAAAAGGACAATTACAAAACTGGCCCAGAACCATCTCTGTGGCGCGGACATAACTAGGTCTGACATGCGGGCGAAGATACTTTAGAGATTACAACAAGTCTTTAGAAATTATTGTGCCAGAATTATTGCTCAGGTATTTCATCATGAGTTGCCGTTGGCGCGGTATCCAGAATTTGCCTGGTTTTATCCGGAGATATATCGTCTACAGAGGGTGGTTCTTCATCGCCTGCTGCTGGCATGATATTTTGTAAATCATCGGCAGAAGGGATTTGAACTGATTGAGCGATTTGCGACTGGGGGGATTCCATAAGGGCTGAGGGCGCCTTATTGGTGAAGGCGCTGCCAAAACCGCCATTATCTGCTGCAATCGCAGCGCCCGAAATAATCAGAAATGACAAAAAGGTTATGCCGCGTATCATAATAAATCTCCTAAAAAGTATCCTGCAGGGTTTTGCCCCATTCTTCCAGATCACGGCCAACACCTTCCATAGTGTTCCCGCATCCGCTTAGCAAAAGGATCGAAACTGCTAAGGCTGGCAATATGACAAACTTAAGGTTCATAGTCAAACTTTCTTTAAAAATACGCCTAGATCTAAAATACACTTGTAACGGGGAATAGGGAAGCTACCAAAAAAGTCCCTCTAGTATCGGACTTTTGATGACCACTAAGGCAACAGCGCAAAAAACGATACCCAGCCCGGCCTTGATATTGCTGCCATCCTCGCGTCCGATCATCTTGTGATAAAGAACGATCCAAAGTGCATCGGTAAAAAGAAGAATGGATAAATAGGCTGGATGATCTGCTTCCTGCAAGCCCATAAACCTTAATGTCACGGCCAGCGCTGAACATAGTCCGATAACCAGACCTGTCTTTAAAGAGAGGTAAGACGTCAATGTCGAAAGCTTTATAGGTTTGCGAATAAGTAAAAATATTAGCCAGAAGCCGAGCATAAAACAGGATTGAACAAAAACAAACGCATAAGGCGCTTGCGCCAATGGCGCCTGACCTAATGTCATTTTTTCCAGCAAGGGGCCGGTGCAGGCAGCAAATATTACGAACCAGACCAGCCGAAATCCCTTCCACGAAACAGGACATTTCCTTATTTGCATCG
Organism: Micavibrio aeruginosavorus; assembly: GCA_003241285.1. Classification (GTDB taxonomy): domain Bacteria; phylum Pseudomonadota; class Alphaproteobacteria; order Micavibrionales; family Micavibrionaceae; genus Micavibrio_B; species Micavibrio_B aeruginosavorus_A. Next base: position 30,975 of record QFOT01000003.1, on the reverse strand, counting down.
CGAAGAAGGCAGATAGCGCAATAATGGATACGATTAGCGCTGCCTGAACAGGGTTTGCCAGATAACGGTCGAGAAGTGACGGATCAAAAAAGAACCAGAGAATGAAAGAGAAGACCACAGCAGATGGCAGCAGGCGGGATACAACTCCCGCGCCGGATTGTGTCACTGCACGGTAATAAATAACATCTGAGATGGCCCATAAAAGAGATGTCAAGGACACTGCCAGATAAAAGTTAAGGTTAGCCGGTAAGCCTTGATGCAAAACAACTGGTAGAATAACGATTGCGGAAACAGTTTTTACAATGATGGCAAGAGCCAAGGGGTTGGCTTTGTTTTTTTCCTGAAAAAGGGGAATGGCTGTTGAAACGAGGGCTGCGGCTATCCCGAGAATGGCCCAGAGAGGAATTAGATCAAGAATCATGAGCTAAGTGTAGCTCAAGAAAAGCATGCCGTCACCGCTTGGCAAGCAAGGGAAAAGAAATGTATAATCGCCGCATGTTTGAAACCTTTTTCATTATGGCGCAAGACATACCGTCCAATACGGTTCGCGGAGAATATAATCTATATCTCGTTCTCCTTTCTTATCTGGTTGCGGCACTGGCTTCTTATACCGGATTGACGCTTGCCAATAAAATATTCCTTGCAAAAGATAATCATGTAAAAAATTTACTGCATATCGGCGGCGCATTGGCCCTCGGCAGCGGGATTTGGTCGATGCATTTCATTGGCATGCTTGCCTATAATATAAAATCCCCTGTGCGTTTCGATCCTGACTACACAATACTCTCTATTGTTATTGCGATCTTGAGCGCATTTGCTGCCTTATCGGTGGCGAGATCTAAAACATTGAAATGGAGGCATGTTGCTATCAGCGCTGTTTTGCTTGGTACAACGATTTGCCTGATGCATTATGTCGGTATGCATGCCATGCAGATGGACGCCATATTGCGTTATGAGCCTATATTGTTCACGCTATCTTTACTGGTGGCCATTATGGCTTCGGCAATCGCGCTCGCGTTGATTTTTTATTTTGGCCGACATAAAAATTCTTACATCGTCTATCTAAGAATACTTGCTGCGCTTATACTTGGCCTGGGCGTTTGCGGAATGCATTTTACGGGCATGGCAGCCGCCAATTTTCTTCCGACTGACGCTGTTTGCCGCATCACTGACGTGGACGTCACTCAAGGTATGAATACCGGGATATTAGCGCTGATCGTGACATTGATTACCGGTTTTGTCGTCATCCTTGCAATGACTGTAGGTATTTATAATCAGGAGCAGAAAGCGTTAACGGATGTAGAGAAAAGCGATGTCTTTCCCATCCGCCTGATTACAATCTGCATATGCCTGACTTTTTTTGCAATTCTAACTTTGGGAGCTTTAAGCGGTCACATCGCCTATAAGGTGCAGGAGCAAAACACAAAAGATAAAAGAATTCACGAGCTGGCGCTTGACTATCTGGCAGTCGATAAAAAACTATCCAACGCTCTCTCGCTCTTCGTAATGACGCGCGACAGGACATGGGGGAACGCTTATCTGGGATTTGCTTTTGAGCAGCAAAGGGTGATGCGCCAGTTGAAAAGTCTGATGAGTGATGGAAGTGAAAACCAGTTCTCCGATTTTGATTTAAGCGAGGAAAGAAGAGCGCGGGTTGATCGGCAAATTTTGTCCTTGGTCGGCGGCGGGTCGCACGAGCCGGCGATTACTCTTATTCGAAGCAAAGAGTACCAGGCGCTAAAAACAAGATATGAAGAGCAATTGGAAATGGCGATCGATAAGGCTGCTGTTCCTGTTCGGGCAAAAATAAAACAATATATCGACTATGAATATATCATTCTGTTCCTTGCCAGTATTTCTGCGGTAGTCTTAAGCCTCCTTTGGTACTTTGCGCTACGCGGGGTGAAACGCTGGCAAAGACTGCTGATTAAAAGCCGTAATGACCTGAATGATCGCTATGCAGAAAAAGAGAAGCTTGAAACCCGCATGGGGACTTATATCGAGGAAGTAAAACGTGCGCGTGACAGGGCTTTACGCGCTATGCACGATTCAGAGCATGCCAATAAGGCAAAAACTGATTTTTTGACAAATATGTCGCACGAGCTTCGCACGCCAATGAACAGTATTCTTGGTCTGACGGAAATTCTCCTGAAGAATGACAAAACGCTGCCTGAACATAAAGAGCTGTTGGCGGTTATTCTGGAAGCGGGCGAAACACTTCTCAAAATCGTCAATGATGTTTTGGATCTGGCCAAAATAGAAGCAGAAGGGCTTGTCCTCCAAAGACGGCCTTTTAATCTTACTTCAATGCTGACCAATGTAAGCAATACGTTGAAGCCGATAGCGGATGAAAAAAATATTACATTTATACAAAAATTCGATGTTGGCGAGCTTCATTTAAATGAAGATGAAGTTCGTTTGTCGCGTATTTTTACCAATCTTCTTGGCAACGCAATTAAGTACACGGATGACGGGAGTGTAAGATTCGAAGTGCAGATCGAGGAAGAAGATCGTCATCATCTCCTGCGTGCTGCTGTGGTTGATACAGGGATCGGCATTCCGCAGGATAAAATACATTCTATTTTTGAAAAATTTTCACAGGCTGATAATTCCATTACGCGTAAATATGGCGGCACGGGCCTGGGTCTTGCTATCACGAAAGAGCTAGTCGAGCTTATGAATGGCGAGATCGGTGTCGATAGCAAGCCTGGGGAGGGTTCGAAATTCTGGGTTGAGATTCCTGTTCTTCTGGCTGATCAAAACATGACGGGCGCTAAAACCAGACCCATCCGTATAAAGGCCTTTACGCATGAAGGCCGAATTCCCATAGAAAAAGCACGTATTCTTGTTGCGGAAGATCATCCGCTTAACCGGGTTTTCATGCAGACCCTGTTCAGTGAAATGGGCTTCGAGAGCGTGGATATTGCCGATAACGGCCTTGAGGTCATTGATAAAGTCATGGCTGGTAAGATTGACCTGGTATTAATGGATTGCCAGATGCCTGAAATGAATGGTTTTGAGGCAACGAAAAAAATTCGTGGGCATGAAAGCATCGAAGGTGGCCATTTACCGATCATTGCCATGACGGCCCGCGCCATGGTGGGTGACAGAGAATCCTGTCTTGAGGCCGGCATGGACGATTATATTTCCAAACCGGTGGATCTCGAATCCTTGCGTAAAATCCTGAGCCGCTGGATCGTCATGGAAAAAGGGCAGTAGGGCCTAAACAGGGGGACTGTTTAGAAAACTGTCTTTGCGCCATGCCCGTAGCCCGCTAAAATTATGACGAATCAAAAAATACGGGAGATAGACTATGAGCCTTGTTAAATCGCTGTTTCGTCGCAAGGCGCCTGATTACGTGCCGCAGAACGGGCATGAATTAAAACCGGTTTTAGGGGCCTTTGACCTTATTCTGATGGGCGTTGGCGCGATTATCGGTACGGGCATTTTCGTGCTGACAGGTATCGCCGCAGCCACGCAGGCCGGGCCCGCTGTTGTAGTATCCTTTCTTATATCGGGCATGGCCTGTGCATTTGCCGCTCTTTCTTATGCGGAATTGTCCTCGAGCGTTAAAGGCTGTGGCTCTGCTTATGGGTATTCTTATTCAGCCTTCGGTGAAATTGCCGCATGGGTCATCGGCTGGATACTTGTCTTGGAATATGGCGTATCAGTTGCGGCTGTTGCCAATGGCTGGTCGGGATATTTCAACTCAGGCCTTGAGTCCATTGGATTTGGCTTGCCGGAAGTTTTGACAAAAGGTCCTCTGGCAGTTGATCCGGTAACCAAATTACCAGATGGCGGTATTGTTAACCTGCCTGCCGCATGCATCATTCTTATTCTGATGGGCATGCTGATTGTTGGTGTCAAAGAAAGTGCGCGTCTTAACGCGGCAATGGTTTTTGTAAAAATTCTGACCATAGCCGTGTTCATTGGCGTTGCCTCATTTAATGTAAAGCCGGAGCTATGGTCACCGTTTATGCCGTTTGGCTGGTTTGAGCACGTGAAGGATGCCAATGGAAACGACCATACAATCGGCGTGCTGGCGGCGGCTTCTCTGGTGTTTTTTGCCTATGTCGGGTTTGATGCGGTTTCGACGGCTGTAGAAGAAGCCAAAGATCCCCAGCGTAATGTGCCTATCGGTATTCTTGGGTCGCTGGTTTTTTGTACGATCATATATATCGTCGTCTCAGGTTTATTGACCGGTATCGTCCCTTATACAGAACTCAACGTATCATCGCCGGTTGCGCATGCGCTTCACCTTCTGGGAATTAACTGGGCCTCTGCATTGGTTGCGACAGGTGTGATTGCGGGACTGACTACGGTTATGCTGGTTTTATATTATGCCCTGACCAGGATTATTCTGGCAATGAGCCGTGACGGCTTATTGCCGCCGTTCTTTTCGGTGCTGAATGCCAAGACGCATATGCCGGTTCGCACCACTGTTTTATGTGGCCTGATCATGGCGGCGTTCGCAGGGTTTGTGCCTCTGGCACGTCTTGCGGAACTGGTGAATATTGGAACGCTTTCGGCTTTCGTCATCGTATGTGCTGGCGTAATGGTCATGCGGGCTCGCCATCCGGAATTGCCACGCCCTTTTAAAATTCCAGGCGGAAAGATTATTCCTGTTCTGGGTGTTTTGTCTTGCGGCGCATTGATCTTATTCCTGCCCGCGCAAACGCATCTAAACTTTTTGCTGTGGCTGGCAGTTGGAATATTGATTTATGTTTTCTATTCTTTCCGGAACTCAAAACTGAAATAAAAATAAAGGCGGACCTTAAGTCCGCCTTTATTTTATCTTGGAGAGAAAATCTATTTCAAAAGTGACAATGTTTTATTTTTCACAATTTTTGCGTTCTCATTCACAGCCTTGTTGAGGCTCTTTGCATTGCTGTGAATGGAACGAGAAGCAGTTGTCGATTTCTTCTCAAGATATTTTAAAATTCCTTTAGCGGCGATTGCATTCTGCAAAGGCATTATAAGACCAAGGCCGGTATTAACAGTCTTAAGGGCAGTCTTCCCGGCAGATCCGCCCTTTCTCCCAAGCAGTGCGTAGGCTGCAACACCTACCGCTGTCAAAGCGAGACCAGTAACAACAGGATTAAGTGTTGCGCGGGTGTAAATACTGCTCATGGCGTGAGTTGCGTCCTTACCACGAACGCTGCCATCTTCTCCGGATTCATGAAGATTATTCTTATGGCGAGATTTCGGATTTTCTGAGAATTGAGATTTAATCATAAATTTCGAATTAACCCAATCCATGAATGAGGGCGCATGGGCATTCAGCGTCGCCATCGCATAACCCGATCCGCCAACCCGTACATCGCGAACAGGATGCTGAGCGGCATGAAGAATGGCGTAGGCAACTTCTTCCGGCGCATAAACCGGCGGCGGTGCCTTGGCCTCATGATGCGTATAATTTTTGGCATGAGTGAAAAAAGGTGTGGCGATAGCGGCAGGCTTTACAAGCGTCACGGAAATGGGTGATTTATCGGCGTCGATTTCAAGGCGCAGCGCGTCTGTAAAACCTTTGACCGCATGTTTGCTGGCCGAGTACATTCCTTGAATGGGGATCGACATATCGGACAAAAGACTGCCGAGATTGATAATAGCGCCCCCCTTGATTTTCAGGTGTTCCGCCGCGGCCAGTGATCCATATACAAGTCCCCAGTAATTAGTATCAAACAGGCGGCGGTTATCGTCATCTGATATTTCTTCCAGACGTCCCAAAATGCTGACGCCGGCGCAATTAACCCAAGTATCGAAACCGCCAAAAACGGATATAGTTTCGGCAACGATATTTTGAACGTCTTTCTCACTGCCGACGTCGCCTGCGATATGAATCGCTTCTCCGCCCATATCTTCAATACGGCGCTGAACTTCGGCAAGCGATGCTTCGTTTCTGGAAACAAGAACAACCTTTGCCCCCTGTGCTGCGGCGCTGAGCGCCGTAGCCATGCCGATTCCGCTTGATGCCCCTGTAATGACAATGACTTGTTCTGCCAGATTTTTTAATTTTTTACTGAAAAACAATGCCATGAAAATCTCCTATGGGTTCTTTGAATGTATAGATAATTCAAGCCAACAGGCGCGCGGGCAAAGGGTTCCTGTTTTTGTGCTTTGGCCTTGAGAATTACCTTTAAAAGTCTATATGCTGAGGGAACTTAATTCCCCGGGAGAAAACTTATCATGACATCTAAAGCCAAAGGCTATGCCACTCATGCTGCAACAGATCAATTAGCCCCTTTCGATTTTGAAAGGCGTGATGTGGGCCCTAAAGATGTCGATCTCGAGATATTATATGCAGGTATATGCCATTCCGACATCCATCAGGCTCGAAATGAGTGGGGCGGTTCTATTTATCCCATGGTGCCGGGGCATGAAATCGTCGGGCGGGTAGTGAAGACTGGCTCTGATGTCAGTAATTTCAAGGAAGGTGATATTGTCGGTGTTGGCTGCCTTGTCGATAGCTGCCGTCACTGTGATTCATGCAATCATGGGCTGGAACAATATTGTGAAAACGGCTTTGTTGGGACCTATAATGGAATTGGCAAGGATGGACAGCCTACTTATGGCGGATACTCCGATCATATCGTGGTCGATGAGCGTTTTGTTTTATCTGTACCGAAGAATCTTGACCTTAAGGCCGTTGCGCCGCTGCTTTGCGCAGGCATTACAACCTATTCGCCACTTCGTCACTGGAAAGTAAAGAGCGGCGATAAGGTTGGCATTGTCGGCCTTGGCGGCCTTGGTCACATGGGCGTTAAATTCGCCGATGCCATGGGCGCGCATGTCGTGATGATCACCACCTCTCCGGAAAAAGGCGAAGATGCCAAAAAGCTCGGTGCCGATGAGGTTCTTTTATCGAAAGACGCGGCTTCCATGGATAAGCATGCAAATAGTTTCGATTTCATCCTGAATACGATTCCGGTAGGTCATGATGTCAACCCTTACATCAACCTTCTAAAACGTGATGGCGTTATGTGCATCGTCGGTGCGCTTGATGCGCTGCCGGCTGTTAACGGGGCCGGCATGATCCTGAAGCGTAAAACGGTGGCCGGCTCTCTGATCGGCGGTCTTCCCGAAACGCAGGAAATGCTGAATTTCTGCGGCGAGAATAATATTGTTTGCGATGTCGAAATGATTGGCGTCGAAGATATTAACGCAGCCTATGACCGCACTGTTAAGGGAGATGTCAAATATCGTTTTGTCATCGATATGGCATCGTTAAAGGCTGCGGCTTGAAAATGGTGGCCCAACCGGGATCGAACCCGCCGCTTCGCGGCTAACTTAAAATAGCGGCTCGATTCACCCGCACGCCACATTCTTAAGAAAAATGGTGGACCTTAGCGGGATCGAACCGCTGACCTCTTGCATGCCATGCAAGCGCTCTCCCAGCTGAGCTAAAGGCCCTTTTCTCCAAAGGAAGCCAGAACCTAGAATATTCAGGCTCTGGTTTCAAGATGTTATTTCTTCAAAGAATCTCGGATTTCGCGCAAAAGCAGCACATCTTCCGGTGTCGCGGCAGGCGGTGGGTCTTTTTTAAGGCGGTTGACCTGCTTGACCAGCATAAAAACGACGAAAGACACGATCAGGAAGTTAATGACGTTATTTACGAAGACGCCATAGGTAATGATGGGCGCGCCTGCGTCTTTTGCCGCTTTTATCGTCGCGTAGCTGTTGCCGTCGAGAGTAACAAAAAGATCGGAAAAATTAATGCCGCTGGTAATCATCCCGAATACGGGCATGAAAATATCCGTAACCAGAGAATTGACGATGCCTGTAAAGGCGGCGCCGATGATAATACCGACAGCGAGGTCAAAAACATTACCACGGGCGATAAAGGTTTTAAATTCGTGTAGAATAGCCATATTAAATCTCCTTAAGTTTCGCAGAAGATACCATACCGGCATAATAAAAAAAGCCCGCTGATATAGCGGGCTTTTGAAATTCAAAAAAGTAAACTTAGTTGCGCTGCCCCATGAAATGCAGCACATACTGGAACATGGCGATAAAGCTGATATACAGGTTCAGCGCCGCCGCCCAGGACATGCGGCTTGCCATCTCCTCGTTATCCCGCGATGAATACATTTCTTTCATGCGCTGCGTTTCCCAGGCGGTCATGCCGCCAAAAGCCAGGATGCCGACGCCGGCGATGACATTGCTCATCAGGGAAGAGGCAACGAAGATGTTGATCAAAGACAGGACCAGAACGCCGATCATGCCCATGACGGCAAAGCTGCCCATCGCGCTCAAGTCTTTTTTGGTGGTATAGCCGAAGATGCTGATCCCGGCGAACATGGATGTCGCAACGAAGAAAGCCTTGGCAATGCTCTCGCCTGTATAAACGGCAAAGATCGCGCCGAAACTTACACCGTAGAGAACCGATAAAGCGATAAAGGAAAGGCGCAGCGCCCCCGAAGACATACGGGCCGGGTTAAAGCCGAACATGACGATGGCCAGCGGGGCCAGCATGACCACCCATTTAAGCGGAGTGCCGAAAATGACGCGCAATAATTCTTCATTATGGCCGATATAAAAGGAAACAAGCGCAGTGATCAGAACACCAACTGTCATGCGGTTGTAGATCCGCTGCATGTGGCTGCGAAGGCCGACATCCATTCCACTTACGCGGGCAGGTGAAGAACTGAATTCATTAGGTAGCATTTTAACCCTCCAAAGGTTGTTAATCGTACACCTTATTATATAGAGGTTTCCCCGCTAAAACCAAGTGAAACACGACATGGGTCATAGGCATGGCCTATCTTCAGGGTTTTATTCTGCAGAAAGCTAATTTGAATGTATTTTCAATGATTTAGATATGGTTTTGTTTCGACTGAAATTCAAGTAAAAGCGGGCATAAAAAAGGCCCCGCTCTGGGGCCCTTTTAGGAATTATCAATAAACTTCTATTTAATATCGTAGCCTGTCGCAATTTTGGGCGCCTGAGCCAGTTCTGTCGGCTGGTTGTCGTTTTGTGCGGCAGGCTGGCCGGATAGCAAGCTTGCAGCTTGATTGAACAGGCCGGATGCCTGACCGCGTAGTTTTCGCACGATATCCGAGAAACGCTTAGTATCGTTTACGATGGATTCTTCGATGTCCAGTGTTCGGTAGGAATTTTGACTGTCCAAAACGAAATATTCGATTCGTGTCGGTTCGCCGGCGGCTTGACGCTCAAAGCCGATAGCGTCGCGAGGATTCATAATTTCAAATCTTGGCGTCCCGCATTTAAGATCGACCAGGCCGTTAGCATTCGGTTTGTCGATCACTTTGCACATTTGCGCAACAGCCGGTGCGCGTGGCGCTTCAACCGGTTTCGATATTGCTATCGATGCTGCCATTACGCCAGATTGAACGATGGGTGTAGCCAAGGCAATGGCTGCACCAGTGCCGGCCACAGCGACTGTACCTTTGACAACCTGCTCAGTTGTCGGCGTTCCAATAGCACCGAATGCTGCATCGAAAGCTGAACTTGTTACGTTATCGGTAGATGGCATTTCTGTAGATGCCTGATTTTGAATATCACTTAAATCAAGTTTCAATGACGGTTCGACGATTGCAGGAGCGGAAACAGGAGCTGCGCTTGTCTGTGCAATTTTTTCTCCGGTTAGGAATTGGTAATCGCGGATCGCCTGCTCATTTCCGGCTTTCGCGGCTTCGTGGAACATCTCAAGGCCTTTTGCTTTATCGCCGTGCCAGTATTCGGTAACGGCCTGATCTTTTAAAGCCTGCGCATCTTCTACGCTTAAGACATGTACCGGCACGGGAGCTGACGCGGAAGTATGTGCCGCTTCCGGTGCGAATGGGACTTTATCGGCATCTGCATCAGGAATAATCGTTGGATCGTTGTGCGATGTATCGATGCCACTTGCCGCTTCATGCCCGAATATGTTCCAGCCGATGCCACCCATAACGGCTCCAAAGGCCGCCCGTTTTAGAATGGCATTTCTATCCTCTTTCCATTCGCGGGCAAGGCTCCAAACAAACTCGCCTTGCGCGACATGTTTGATCCCAAACCAAGCGCCTTTGGCCATATCTTTGCCGAAATAAGCTGCTTTATTGAAAAAGCCTGTTAATTCGGGTTTTTCTTCGTTTTCCTTGGACTTGCGGTATTCTTTCAAAACATTACCGGCAATAACGGATGCCAATGCACCGCCCGCCAAAGCTGTTCCAAACGACGCACCAACCGAACTCGTCACCAAAACTTTTGCCGCAATACCCGCAGGCAGGCCGGCAGCGGCCTGAACCAGAAATTCAGGCGTAGCTTTTTTGATTGCATTCCATGTCTTAGTACGGAATTCGGGATCTCTCAAAGATTGGCCGACCGCTTGAGCGCGAGAGGAGAGAGAGTTATTAACAGAAGCGGTACCCGAAGCAACGGCAGACGCTGCCGCAGAAACACCTGATTTAAGGGAAGACCATACTCCCTTTGTTGCAGCAGCAGTACTAGAAGCAAGGGTTACTGGTTTCTCCACGAAAGCTTTATGAGCGCCGTCATATGTTTTTACAAATCCTTTATAGCCAGCAAAGAGAACTTCGTCTTTTATGTAAGAAGCTTTTTCTGTCCAATCGACGGTCTTTGTGCCAATTTTTGCAGTCGTAGCTGAAACAGCGCCTGTCGCCTTGCCGGTAAGATTGGCAATACGCTCACTTAAATTTTGTTTCGGTGCATGCTCAATAACTGTTTCGGACGCTGGTGCAGCGGGGCCGGTTATTTTGTAAAGGGCTGCATTTTTTAGATTACGGGTTGCCGTTGCGATACGCCCTAAAAGGCTTGGCTTACCGTCGTGAGGATGTTTTTGAATATAGGCAGATTTAAGGCTATCAAAATCTTCATTGCTGAGTTCTTCTCCTCTGCCTGCTTTATCGGCGATAGAGGTAAAATCATCGCTATGCGGAGGCAGGGCATCCGTTAATTCGAGGATATCGTCTTCAGATATATCTGCCTGATCGTTGGATTGTGGGATTTTCAAATTTGTCAGAGCCATAACTACACACCTTGTTTTTTGTAATGAGTAACAGATATTACCCTTGCTCATTTAGGAAAGCCCTCATTGTGTATAAGAATTGGCAATATTATGCAAACAAAAAAATTCATACTTTTTTAATAATATTTTCTTGACATAATCTGGTGAGCGGAGGTACAAACTCAACAATTCAGTCAATAAGGGTGTGGACCGGTTACGGTTGGCCTTATACGAAATTTAACAACCGTCTTTGAAAGGACAACAATATGTCAGCTATATCAGCTCTTAAAAAATTAGGCCTAGCCGTTTCACCTTTCGCCTTAGCATTTGCTGCGAATGCACAAACTTTGCCCGGCTTAGAAGGTCCAATCCTCGTTGGTGGACCGGGAACAGTCTGTACAACTGGTTGTGATGATCCAGTGATTATTCCACCTGATGACGAAGAGCCAACAACACCGGGTGATAATAACGAGAATAATAACGAGAATAATAACGAGAATAATAACGAGAATAATAACGAGAATAATAACGAGAATAATAACGAGAATAATAACGAGAATAATAACCAACAAGGCCAGGGACAACAGCAAGGTCAAGGCCAGCAACAGGAAGCAAGCGCGGATTCCAGCTCTACCTCAACTTCGACATCCCATGCTACGGGCGGTGCTGGCGGTGCAGGTGGTTCTGTTGGTGATACAACAGCTATCGGCCAAGGTGGAGCAGGCGGTTCTGTCGGCGATACGACATCTTCTTCAAAAGCAACAGGTGGCAATGGTTATGGTGGAGCTGGCGGCCAAGGCGGGACTGGCGGCCAAGGTGGCGCAGGCGGTTCTGTCGGTGACACATCATCTTCTTCAAAAGCAACAGGCGGTTCTGTCGGAACGGTAACATCTTCTTCCGGTCCATCGACATCATCTGCTGTGAGTGGCCCTTCCACATCTTCTGCAACAGGCGGCGTATCTTCATCGACAAATGAAGGCAATAAAGTTTCCGGCAATTCAACGACTGTTGGTGGCCAGAGCCTGAGCATCAGCAACGTGTACAAGCAAGTTCGTCAGAACCCGGGTACAGCGCCTGTTTATGGCATCGCTTGCCAAGGTAACATTCAAGGCTCCGCTGCCGTCGCGTCTGGTTCCATCCAGACTCGCTGGCAGGGTTGTGAAGCAACGGCTGCTGGTGTCACGCTGGCACAAACAAGCCGTTTTGTTAGTGATTGTAACCAGTCCTACCAAGTATATGCGGATGGACGCATGGCGATGGCGGCAGGTAACAAATTCCTTGCCAAGGCTTTTGAGAAATCCATGATGCCGAAAGAAGAGTGGTGCGCAGCAAACGTATCGGTCGGTTACAGCAACTTCCAGCCGCCGGCAAATGTCCAGCCGGTACAGGTAGAAGCGGGCCGCGTTCAACAACAACCACAGCTTCCAGCGCCAGCGCAGAAGTAAGATTGAATTGAAAAATTGAATGAAGAAAGCCGGCTTTCTGCCGGCTTTTTTTTAAAAGTAAAAAGGTTTCAATGCGTATTTCGGTCCTTTCATCAGCTTTTGCTTTCGCGACTGCACTGGCAGGACATATGCCTGTGCAGGCACAGGCGTCTCCAAGGTCGCAAGCTTCTTCCTTGTCTACGCAGGCTCAATTCGTTTGCCAAAGCCTGCTTGCTGCCGGTGATAAAAAACTCGCTATCATGGATAAGAATAACGGCGAACTGACCCTGACAGATTCTTGTGCGGTCGTCGATAAATCGCCTGCTCTACACGGCAAAGGCAAGGGGGAAAGCGAGATCGCCGATCCGTTCGTAACGCCTGCCGGTATTTTCAATATGAGAGAATATGCTGTCGATCCGAAAGATTACGAAGGCGGAAAAGTACTGGCTTTTTTGATCAATAAAAAAGCGAGCTATGTCATTCACCCGACCTATCAGCATCTGCCGCAGCAGCGCCGTGACGAGAGATTGGCAAGTCCCACGCCGGAAGACAATGCCATTTCCTTTGGTTGTATCAATGTCCCGACAAGGTTTTATAATTTAACGGTAGCATTTCTGAATGCAAATCAATCTATCCGCCAGACGCCCGCCGGGCCGGTGGCAGAATTGCCTAAACTCGTTATTTTGCCAAAAAATCAGGATTTAGCTGTAACAGCCTCTATTTTAGGCCTTAAACCCTGACAATTACTTGACATAATCCTTATTTTTATCTATGGTCTTTGAAAATAGAGGTTATAGAAATGAAAAACGGATTCTTTTTCGCTGCCGCACTGGCCACTGCTCCATTAATTTCAGGCTGTCAAACGACGAAGTCACTTAATATCACAACTTGCCAGCAAGTTGATGGAAGGTCCGGTAAAGGTATTCTTCAAGGGGTTTTGCCCGGATATCGCATTTCCAAGCCAAGCAGTTCCTGCATTACATCAAAATATTTCATGGAAATGGTTGACCAGTTAAAAGTGCGCGGCAACGATAAGAATTATTTCATTCTGAGCCGTATCAAGGATGACTACCAGACATTGAAAGATGCCAGCAAAGACTCCGGCGAAGCGCGCAAAACACTGGCGATGATCGATCAAAGAATGGCGGCGCAGGGCATTACAATGGAAAGCATTGTCGCTGCGTATGAAAAATATAAGCCGCGCGAAATCACGCCAGAGCACCGCGAAACAGTTTGTACGGTTAAAGAAGTATCTGTCATGGGCCAGATCGAACGTCAGCGAACATGCCCTGTTGCTGAAGCGGCGCCCAACTAGATTAACCAAAACACTTCCCAATTTGCCTGACCTCGCATAAACTACGCACCTGATTAACCGAGGGTGTTTTTATGCGCGTGTTTACTGTCCTGCCGGCTTTGCTGGCTGTTCTTTTGATGTTTTCCCCGTTAAGCGCTCGCGCCGCCGATCCTGAATTGCCAGAATTGCTGAAAGGTCTGCAGGCGCAAGGTGTTAGCTTCCGCTATCTCGGCGGCGATAACAGCGTCAATGGCTGGGTGGGCTTCAAGGACGGGCAGGAACAATATTTCTATGTCACGCCCGACCGCCAGGGAATTGTCACCGGGCAACTTCTCAATAATAAAGGCGATCAGGTAACGCTCCGCCAGATCGCCCAGCTGCGCGAAAAAGATCCGGCAGTCGACCAACTGGCGAATCCTGCCGCTGTTCCCGAAACTTCCGCTCAGCCTGTTCCGGCAACATCGTCCCCGGCAGCTGAAAAATCCGCGCCGCCAAAAGAGCTATCAAAAGCCGGGCAATTTTATGCCGAAGCTCAGGCTGCAAGCTGGATCGCGCTGGGCCGGAAAGAAGCGCCGGCCATTTATACATTCATTGATCCGCAATGCCCGCATTGCCATGATATGATAGATGATTTCAGAAAATCGGGAGTTTTAGAAAAAGGGCAGGTTCAATTGCGCCTTATTCCCGTCGGCTTGATGAACGAGCAGAGCCTTAAACAGGCGGCTAATCTGCTGGCGTCCAAAGATGCGGCGAGCGATCTCTATAAACATCTCGACGGCGACAAGAAAGTTCTACTGGCCGATCCAGATCCGAACACACAGAATGTTCAGCGCAACATGGTTCTGATGCAGAATTGGAAACTGGATGTAACGCCGTTTAGTCTTTATAAAAACAAAGCTGGCGAGATCAAGATTTTGCGCGGGCGTCCGCAGGATTTGAAATCTCTGATCGCCGAGCTGAAATAACAACAAGTACAGAATAATCACGATGGATACGAAATCATATTTTCTAACTCAAGTTCTGGAACGTCTGGCGGCGCCGCTTGTCGCGGCGATCAGCGAGGTGTCGGTGCGCAACATGATGGTGCCCGACCCTTCCCAGCCCGGCGCAATGCGTCCGGAAGCCGAGCAGGTCGCAGGGCTTTTGACCAAGGCCACGCAAATGAGTATCGGCCTTTCCAATCTGGTCGATGTGTCGCTGCCGGAAAATGAAGCCGATTCCATGCGTCTTGCGCTCACCACATTGTCATCACCGCTAATTGCCAATTTGTACCGGCTGACAGGCCGCGTGCCGAACGACAGCGAGCTTGACCGCATCATGTCGGCGATGAATTCCGTCATTACCTATTCCGACCATTTCGTAACGGCGGGTGATGCCAATGCCCGCATGCAGCATATGGACACGGATTTTTTCCCGGTCGATCCGCACCAGATTACACTGCAATATATGAATGTTCTGCTGCCGGCTGTGAATTCGATCATGGCTTATTCTTTCGGCCAGCCGGAGAAAAAACTCGTGCAGGATGTCACTGAGCGCCTTGTCAAGGAAGCCAAAACTTTCCGTGAAAATATATTCTCAGAGCTTAATGATAAAGAGGCGGTCCGTGCCGAGCTTGCTATTTTGCGGATGGCGGCATTGATCTACAGCCAGTGCCATTTCGCGGAAATGGCAAAATTGATGGCAACTGAGGAACAAGCGCGCCAGGGTCTGGCTCCGGCGATGACGACATTGTGGCAGGCTTTTGGTTTAAGACTGCAAATGCTCGAAGTCGTCGCTGAAGCTCTTGTGCCGGGCGCTAAATCGAAAAGAACATCCTCATCTTCTTCCAAGGCACCGGAAGTCGAAAAACCGATACAGCAGATGCCGGCAGAAGCTCCAGCCGCATCACCACCTGCGCCTCCGGTTGAGGCGAAAACCGAAGATAACACTGCAAACCCGTCTTCCGCTCCGGCTTCTAATCCTATGGCATTTTTTGCGAAGAAGACTTCATGAGCAAATCAAGATGAGTAAAATTCTGGCGGCCTGCCTGATGATGGCGTCACAAACTTATTCGGTGCCGCCGGCGGTCATGGTCGGGATTATGCAGGTCGAAGGCGGGCGCGTCGGCCAACAGGTTTTGAATACTAATGGCAGTTATGACTTAGGTCCCATGCAGATTAATACGATCTGGGTGCCCAAGCTGGCAGGGTACTGGGGCGTCGATCACGCAACGGCCAAGCGCTGGATTCGCGATGATCCCTGCACAAATATGGGCGTATCGGCGTGGATATTGCGCCGTCATATGAATGAAACTGGTTCTCTTTCAAAGGCTATCGCTTATTACCACTCCCGCACGCCGTCCCTTGGCTATTCATACAAAAACCGCGTTGTATCCGCGATGCGCAAGAACGGCCTCATCCGTAACACCTCGAAAAGCCGCTAGAACTTTTTTATTGCGCTGCCGTTGGTAGGGGATGACCGGTACATCCTGCATTGAATGCGATTGTCTAATAATTGGCGGCGGGCCAGCGGGCCTTACGGCGGCTATCTATCTTGCCCGCTATCGCCGCAATGTCATTGTCGTCGATGAAGGGCGCAGCCGCGCCCGCTATATAAAGTCCAGCTATAATTACCCGGGTTTTACAAACGGTATTCAGGGAGAACAATTGCTGCAGAATTTGCGCACACAGGCAGAAGAATTCGGCGCACAAATCATAACCGGAAAAATCGGAAATCTGCAAAAAACTGCCTCTGGATTTGAGGCAAGCAGCGCAGATCAGGCGTTTCGATCACCAAAAGTTTTACTCGCTAGTGGCGTAATCGATCAGTCGCCAAGCCTGCCTAATATGCATGAATTCATCTATGAAGGCGCGGTCAGATTTTGCCCGATTTGTGACGGCTATGAAGCAAGCGATAAGAAAATCGGCGTTTTAGGGCCGTTATCCCATATAATTCCCAAAGCCCTGTTTCTACGCACCTACACTCCGGATATATTAATATTTCCCACAGATACGGCAGATTTATCGCTGCAGGATATGGATTCACTGAGAGCGGCACAAATAGAATTGCCTTTATGCTGCGCAACAGAGATCAAAAGCAGCGAAGAGAATGTGGCTGTTATACTTGATAACGGAGAATGTATCGAGGTCGATGTCCTTTATCCGGCGATGGGGGCAAACCCCAGGTCAGGCCTGGCTATCGCTCTCGGCGCAGGACATAATGAGGATGAATGTCTTTTCAGCGACTCTCATCAGCAGACATCCGTTGAGGGCCTGTATATTGCGGGGGACCTGACAACGGATCTTTCCCAGATCAGCGTTGCCACAGGACAGGCGGCTATTGCCGCAACTCATATCCACAATTCCCTGCCGCGTAATTTCCGGGCTCATAAAATGTTAACTTCCTGAAATACATAATAAATAAACGCTTGTTCTGCTAAACTGTTCTGGTAAGATAACGCGACTTTCCGGCCTGAAAGACAGCGGCTGAATAACAAGAATTTTAAGGGTGTATTTCCAAGATGATATCTCATCGCTTCCTGCCATTTCTTCTGGTGATGACATCAATGGGGCTGGCTGCCTGTGCTGATGCGACGGTCCGCGTTAAAGATCCACAACTCGTCGCAACACCTGATAAAGTTGATGCTATGCTGGCGCAAGCTGCAGACAAAGCGTCGACATCCTTGCAGACATTGGCGGCTGTTGAGCAGAAAAGAACGCCTTCGGCATCTATTGCGCCTGTCACGGGTGCGCCGCCAGAACTTATGCGGGCCATTTCCGTCAACTGGATCGGCCCTGCAGATCAGATCATAAACACGCTGGCGAACCGGGCGAGTTATAAGTTTCAGGTGTTGGGTGAAATTCCCTCGACGCCCGTCGTTGTTTCAATCGACGTTACCAACCAGCCTTTAATCGAGGTTTTGCGCTCGGTCGGACTGCAGCTTGGCGCACGTGCAGATGTGCGTGTCGACTCTGCGGCGGAAAGAATTGAGCTGATGTACGCGCCGACGACAGGCGTAGGTGATGTCGTCAATCCATTGCCAATGGATGGCTTCAGGCTTGAAACACGGTGAGCGTTCAATCGATGACATTCATCCGCTCTGCTTTGATAATTTGTTTAGTGCTGACACCTTTTCAGACAGCCTTGGCGCAAGTCGTCAATGATGCGACAAAAGATACCAGTATTTTTGGCGTTGGCGTCGATGCCGACCGTCTTAAAAAAGACGATGCCGTGGCCATTCCGCCGACGATAGAGGAATTGCAAGAAATTCCCGGCCCGAAAGAGCTGAAAAAAGAAAATTCATTGCCTCTCGACATTCGGAAAGAAGCGTTGAAAGAGGCCGCGCTTTCCTATGGTGCGCGCGGGGGCCTTGCGACACGTACATATGAGATCACGCAGCAACTGAAAAAACGCGAAAGTTACATGGATAAAATCTATGATTTTCGCCAACTTTTGATCGCAGCTCCCTCGGGCCTGCAAATAGAGCCGCCGATTATTTCAGAATCCCTTGATGCGCTTTTGATCGAAAATGACGGCCAGACGGCTGCCGTTTCCGATACCATTTACAATATCAATAAGAATGTTCGTATCGTGTCGGCTGCCAGGAACTGGCGACAGTATCTTGAGCGCCAATGGGGCGAGGTTGAAGAGCCGCCGGAAATTTTGCGGCCTGTCAACGCAGAGGAGCGTGCTTTGTGGCGCGATCTTGTCGAGCAGGGCTGGGCTGAAGGTGTAATTCAGGCTGATGAAATATTCGAGCAGGATCTCGCTACTCTCAATGCCGATTTTAACGGCATGGTTCGCTATCGTAAATTACTGGCCCAAAGCATGGTGTCGCCTCCTTTCGCACAGCAGCTGGATCGCGGCGTGACAGGCGATGGTAATGTCATGAGAATTGGCGACCGCGCGGTTTCTATCACAGATGCTCCAAAACTTATTTCAGGATCAGATACATGGCGGCCCGCAAGCCGGTAAGCCTGGTTAAAGGCGATCAGTCACTTGTTCAAACATGGCCAGACGAACCGAACAGGTTTGTCGAGGATCATGTCGATCCCTTCCTTCTCTGGTGCGTAAAAAAAGGGACATCGGATGTAACCATACAAACCGACCGTCCGGTTTATACGGAAGTTCACGGGACATTGTATCCGGCAACGTTCAGGGTTCTCGATTCTGCGGATATGAATGTTTTTCTGCAGCGTATTTACGGGCTGGATGCTACGGCGCGTCTGGCTTCCGGAACCGATCTCGATGTGTCATACGAAATCCGCCCCGATCGTTACAGCCGTGTTAGATTCCGGGTGAATATTACGCCAATTCTGGCGCGTGGTCGCGATGCTGCGCAGATCACAATGCGGGTTCTTCCATCAGAGCCGCCCAAAATGGCAGACTTGAATATCGAGCAGCAGATCATTGATAATTTCGCGCCGCGCCAAGGCATGATCGTTGTCACGGGGCCGACAGGTTCAGGTAAAACGACCTTGCTTGCAGCTGGTATGCGCATGCTTTTAGAGCGCCCGGTCGGCTGTGGTAAAATGCTCACCTATGAAGCGCCAATCGAATTCACTTACGATACAATTCACTCCCCGCGTTCTCTGGTTTCGCAAACTGAAATTCCTCGCCATTTGCCTGATTTCGCGGCAGGCGTTAGAAACGCACTGCGCCGCAAGCCGCAAATTATTCTGGTCGGTGAGGCGCGGGATAAGGAAACCATTTCTTCCGCTATCGAAGCATCGCAGACAGGTCATGCCGTTTACACGACAACGCATACGACAGGCGTTGCCTCGACCATTCGCCGTATGGTGTCGGCCTTTGACCGAATGGAACGGTCCGAGCGAGCCTACGCCCTCATGGAAACGCTGCGTCTTGTAGTGACGCAAGCCTTGGTGCCGCGCGTAAATGGGGGCCGGGTTGGCGTGCGGGAATGGATGATTTTTCCGGATGAAGTCAGGGAAAAGCTGCTTGATATGGATTTCGAGCAATGGAGCGTGGAAATTCAGCGTATGATTCCGTTTTACGGCCAGACAATGAGCAAGAGCGCCAATATCGTTTTTGAAAAAGGTTTGATTGATAAAAGGCATTACCTTTTGTTGAGCGCTTCAACAGGTTCGTGATAGAGTATCTACATGGCAACAAATATTTCCGATGTTAAAGAGCAGCTCAACTGGCATTGGAGAAATTCCATGCGGCCAATCCGCTTTTTCGCTCTGGATGCAAGGGCGGCCATGCCTCTTTGCTTTCTTTTGCCCTTTCCGCGCTGGTCTACATTGATACTGGCCGTTAGTGTCATTATCTTTTTCGTGTTTCTTGAGAAAAGAGGCCTGACCTTTCCTTCCGCCATGCGCTCTATCAGGGGACTTATTTTTGGTGACCGCCGTCCGGCCCTGATGACATTCAAATATCGGAAATTAAAGGATTTTGGCTGACTTTAAGCGTGTGAAACCATTA
Source organism: Micavibrio aeruginosavorus (assembly GCA_003241285.1). Taxonomy (GTDB): domain Bacteria; phylum Pseudomonadota; class Alphaproteobacteria; order Micavibrionales; family Micavibrionaceae; genus Micavibrio_B; species Micavibrio_B aeruginosavorus_A. The sequence continues at coordinate 10,871 of QFOT01000003.1, read as the reverse complement.
TTGTTTACTTGAGTTTTAACGCGTCTGGCCTTATTTTTACCTGCACATTTAAAATAATAAGCAAACGGGCGTCCGAATGAACCGCAAAATACTTTTCCTGACGACAGCAATGATTACTGGATTTGTCGTCACCCCGGCCAGAGCCGGTTTTGAATGGAATCCCCCGCCAGTCAGACAACCTGTAGCCCAGCCATCGCCGGCGGTTTCCGCTTCGCCGGATATCGCGGGTCCATTGACTCCAATGCCCGGAGAACCGGCACCGATCGCAAAAGTCGAACCTGTCATGGAGGCCGATATCATGGATAATGGCCCTGTCATACAACCCGTAACGACTAAGCCCGGTATGAAAACTATCGGCACCGCACCGCAGGAATTGACGAATATCGATGCGCAGGAATTACCCGTTCCATCCAATTCCAGCGCCGTTGTCGAAGGTTTCGGGAAAGATATACCACTGGCCGTTGCTATGCGGCAGATAGCGCCGCCAAATTATGCGGTTTCCTATGATGCAGGCGTCGATCAAGGTAAGCCGGTGACATGGAATGGCGGCAGTGTATGGACAGCTGTTGTCAGTGAAATGCTAAAAGGCGGTAAACTGCACGCTTCCCTGTCCGGTAACACAATTACGATATCGGAAGGCATCGGCGCTGATTTGCAAATCCCTTCATCGGCTTCTACTGTCATGGCCGAGGCCCCGGTTGCGCCGGGCGGAAAGCCCGTGATCGACATGTCCAAAAAAGGTCATTGGACAGCTAATCCAGGTCAAGGTCTTCGTGAAACGCTGCAAAACTGGAGCGGTAACGCCAATGTCGAACTGGCATGGCAGGGGGCAAAGGATATGCCTATCTCTTCCGAGTTTTCTTACGACGGTACATTTGATCAGGCGGTAGACGCGCTTTTGTCGCTATACAGCGGCGGCGCAAACGAGCCTAAAGGCAAGCTTTATCCAAATCTTCCAGAAGGACCCAGCGTTCTCCTGATCGGATCGAACTGATAATTACTGGCTTATACTTCCGGTGCTGCCTTGAATAATCCAGCGTCCGCCGGTTTGTGAGATCGATTGAATCTGGCCAATGCCGGCAATGTTATCGCCAACACGTACAGTTTTAAGTTCCGCCTGCCCCGATTTTCCAACCATGGCTTCACCCGGTCTTGCGCCTCTAAGCTCCCAGCTTGAGCTGGCTGCGGGTTTTGGTGTTGTGATCTTTCTTTTAGGAGCGGATTTTTTGACGACCACTTTTGACGGTTGGTCGTCGTAGCTGACGGAAGATTCGGATCTTTGGGGCATAGGTGTTTCGGCAAGTTTTGAAACACGGCTCTCTAATTTCTCGACAGCGCTTTTCAGGCTTGCGATCTCGTCGGAATTCACACCGCCTGATACTGGCTGATCGCTTATTTTTTTCTCAATAGAATCTATTCGACTGATGAGCTGATCAAGTTTTGATTCCAGAGCGGAGCTCGATTCGAATGATGCCGGCTGTGTTTCCGCATTTACAACAGGAGTTGCTGTGGGCGGGGCTTCAGCTTTTTTGATCTGATCGATATTCGGCAAATTTTGTGGCGCAGGCGTTACTTCTGGAACGGCCGTTTCGGCGGAGACAGGCGCGGTCATGCTCGGTCCTTGCTCGGGCAAAGAGGGCGCTTCTTGTCCGCTGCTTTGGTCGAGCAGCGTCGAGTCGTTCATAAAACCTTGAGAATTCGCAATATCTGTATTATTGCCCGTTTGAGGGCCGGCAGGGGCCGGCAAAGTATCGCTTGGCAGTGATCCTATTTCCGTTGTCGGCTGGGACTGGGGAGCGGAAACGATATCTTGCGATGGAGCACCAAGCTCAGGATTATTAGATGTCGACTTACCGGATAACATCGACATTAAAATACCGATACCGACTATTCCGGCTATACCGAAAACAACCAAATTAAAAACAGAAAACTTTTTCTTTGGTTTTGGGGCGGGCTGAGCCTGCGCCCCTTCCCAGTTTTCATCGTCATAACTCTCATCGTCATAGATGTCGCCCAGATCGTCCTGATCCAAAAGCTCATCGTCTGTAAAGTCTTGATCGTCAAGATTATGCGGATTTTCGGGTGTCATACTGTGCCTTGCTCTTTCAACTTTGAATTATCTGTTGTTGATATAATCCTGGGTTGAGAAAATTGATGATGATCTGCCATTGGTATTTGGACTTCCGTATGCATTCGAATTCTGAGTGCCTGTATAGGAGGACGTCCCTTGAGTGTTCTGCCCGTTTTGAAGCCCCTGAATTAAATACAAAGGAGATTGTGGCTGGTTAGTTTGCTGCAATTGTTGCTGAAGAAGAGATTCCTGCTGCTGTTCAAGGCGCATTCTGGCCGTCTCGGGATTATTTGATCCGATATTCAGATCCTGATCCGTAATAGGGGACATGAAAAGAATGCCCATGGGCGTTCCAGCACGAACGCGGACGAGAGGCGGCGTATTATTACCTTCCTGCTCAAGGATTTCTCCGGCACGTTCACTGGCTTTCTCAAGGCCTGAAGCAAGTTGTTCCTGATAATCGATAGTCGGCTCATCTTGAACAACGACGTCGCCTGTTACAATGGTCGTTGTTCCCTGCTGTTCTGAATAAGCTTCCGCAACACCTTCAATGAAATCAGCCGCGGCTGGAAGAATGATGCGTTTCCAGTAACGGTTGTCGACATCTGTCGCCATGCCGGTCAGAGTCGTATCCGGATCCAGCGCATAGGCGTCGACTGGAATACTGACACCTTTTTTGTTAATCAAGGTTCTGAACTGTAAAACGAGATATTCCTGGGAGCGCTGGAAACTGCCTAAAACGCGGCTTCCGCTAAACGGTCCTGATACAATCATCGCCACGATCGGTCCTGGGATATCTGAATTCGCCTCGATCAGAAGCTGCCCGTATTCAATAGCGCCGGCAGGCAGAAGAATTTTAACCGGAGTCTGCAGGGCGGGATTGTTTGCGGGATTATTAGGATCTGCATTGGATGCGGAATTGGTCAACTGACCGGATACCTGCCCGTTTTGCTCCATCAATTTTTGGCGGGCATCCATAAGATCTTTCAGGCTGGTGACCTGCATGGATTTTAAGCTGTCGATTTTTTTGCCTGACAAAATCTGGGCCATTTGTGCATTCATCTGGTTGACAAGATTTGTAACTGCCTGCTGTTTTGCAGGGTCTTGCACTTCCTGGCTGACCTGCGCCTGCTCGGCTTTCAGGCGCTCATCCTGTATCTGTCGCCATTTCAGCAATGGATCTTCGGCTGTGGCTTCTTCAGCGGGAAGTTGCAATTGCTCTTTGCCGGTTTCAATCGGCTGAGGCATGAAACTCGTTCCTTGCTTCTGGGATTCTTCAAGTCCGGTCTGGTTTACTTCCTCGATCACTTGTTTCATTTCCGGAGAAAGATCCGCCGTTCCCGGAGCCTGTTTCAAATCATTTCCAGCCGATACGTTCGAATTTGGTGCTGCCGTGTCTGATCCGCCGAACAATGTAATGGCGCCGACGATGACTAAAAGGCCAGCAACAACAAGTCCGATTTTAACGGCAGGATTTTTCTTTATCAGCTCAGATAAAGAACCTTTTTCCGTTTCCTGATCAAACTCGCCGAAATCCGTATCCAGATCCGTGTCGGTGTTATTGTCAAAATCGTCGAGATCGTCTTTATTGTTCATCGGAGATATCCGCTTTCTTCAATTGCGCGCGCACCATTTTCCCCTTGTCGGACAACAAAAGAACCGGCGTGAATTTCATGGCATAGACATTCGTTCCATCCGCAGAGCGCACCGAAGAATCCCATGCCGGGGATAAAAGAGTATAAGGTGTTCGAACATATGTAACGCCACCTGCTTCATAAGCTGTCGTGCGTCCGTCAATTCCTTCTATTCTCAACTTACTGGCAGATGCCGGTGGCACGCCTTCCAGGATCGTAGACAGGGACTGGTCACCGGCGGTCGTGGTTACCTGGCGCTGAATAGGGGCGGCCACGCCGTTTGGTCCAAGTTCGGGGATTTGTACGTCTGCGCGTACCTGCACGCCCTTGCGGTCGGTGCGCATCGTAAAGATAACCGGCGGGTTAAGCCCGACCAGACGCATAGACACATTTCCAAAAGCAAAATCAGCCATCGGCGTAATGCGCAGCATATTCGATCCAGTTTCAGGCTGGAGGACTTCGAAATTACCGGCCCAGCTTATATCCTGAATGGGCCATGGTTGACCCGAGGCATCAACGATACTCAAAGTCGTCACGTGACCGATTGCCGTTTTAAGTTCTACCGGTGCCGTGCCCGGATCGAGCGAAATAGTCTGGAATGTCGATTCAGGTTTCGGATTTGGATAAATTGGAGTCTGAACGGCCTGCTGTGTTTCGTCATACATTTCCAGCAGTTTACGAATTTCATCAGTTTTCATCGGCATCAGTCCGCTGGAGGCCGCACCAAAAGCCTGCTGGCGGATCTCCGCCTCTTTCTGAGCATCCGTTTTTTCTTCAGGAAGATCTGATAGGGGAAGGTCGAGCCCCGGAGGCGCTTGCAGGGGCGGAGCTGTAACTTCCTGTGCATCCTGATTTCCCGTCAGGCGTTCGAGAATGGCTGAAGAGGATAACGAGTTGTCGGCATTTGCCGCCGCAGCCTGTGCAGGCTGAGAGGTAGACGCTGGCGCAGTCGCTTCCTCTGTGGGCTGTGATAACTCGACATCGCCCGTTCCTTGAAGGCTGCTTTGCTGATCTAGGGCTGCTGCAGCATCCGCCGGATCCTGCAAAGTCGCAGCAGCCGGGGTTTCTGTAGTGGCAGATGGAGAAAGTGCGGGCTGTCCGGCAGCAAGTCCAGGAGAATTTGCGATAGCCGTCGTCGTCAGAAAGGCTGTAATACCCGTGAGCAGGAGGCGATTTAAATTTTTACCAGTTTCGATCATACACACACCAAGGCGTTCGGGGCCGAATTATTGCGACAGCTTTTCCGAAAGACCATAGCTTTTTCAGTCATTAAAGTCATCTATCAAAATACAATCAAATAATTATAGAAGAACAAAAAGAAGTTTAATTTCCAATTACGTCTCGGGTATCTTTATCGGGGCTGGGCAATCCATTGCTCTATGCCGACGCCGTTGGGGCTTTCCAATTTTGAAACGCGTACGATTAAAAGTGTGAGAACCAGATTATCGGCCCGTCTTAAAGCGCCGGCCTGATAAGTGATCACCATCGGTAGTTCTACCTGCCATTGATAGCGTCCATTTACAACGCCTTCGGAAATTAGAACAGGAGCGCTAGTCGGGGCTGCGGTTAGAACCTGCTGGTTTTGCTCAACTGTTTCCATAATCCTTGATTTTTCAAGGGCTGTCGTAAAGCTGGCCCAGCCTAGGCGGGTAAAATTCCGCGATGCTTCTTGGAGGCGGCGTCTGTAATCATGGAAACCAAATGTCATAACTTCGGTAGCTGACTGGGCAGTCCAGGACATAAGAGCTGGTGTACTTAAATTAGGCTCATTCAGTGAAACCATCGGTACAAGGCGTCCGTCGTTTGTGGTGGCAAAGTAACGGTCTTGCGGCTTGTTGGAGGAAATTACGTAAAACATGGCCAAAATAAGCCCGATGATAATCACGCCTTCAATAAGAGCAATTTTTAAAAGTGTGCGATATCCATCACGGTAAAATTCATTCCGGATGACAACGGAGCCTAGACCACCAGTGTTTTCTTCCTCTACAACGGGATTTTCAGGCGGCCTCGGCTTGGTGCTCGCCGCACGCGTGCCCGGACCTTGCGTTCTGACAGGGCGGGTTTGATTGGTTGAGGCATCAGACATAAACAAATCTCTTGGATTGATACTTAATATATCATAACGGTGAATCGGGTAAAAAATCTATCAGAGATAAGGCTGCACGGCTAGAGTAGATGACCGGGAGCTTATCCTTCATATCCGGTTCTGGCCTTTTAACGAAAACTCGTGCTAGAATATCGCATTAAGGCGATGGAAATCGCCGGAGCTGTATAAAGGTGTGATTTTGACGCAAACAGACAGGCCTGACCGACAATTTGCCTTGAGCCTGAAGCGAGCCTTGCGTGGCAGTTTGGCGGCTTTTTGCCTTTTAATAATATATGCAAGTTCATCTTCCGTTTTTGCCTCAAGCAGCGTTACCCCTGTGCGCTACCCTTTTTGCAGTAAAATATGCCCGAATTGCTGCCTGACGCCTGACAGAGAACTTCAGCAACAATTCAGGGGAAACCCGCCAACGGGAAAATCCCTCAATGACCGTTATCTTGATAATCTATGGCCGCTCATCGAATCTAAAATTGTAGCAGTGACGAATGAAATCAATAAGGCCGTTGTACGTCAAACTTCCAGCCGGGGTTCTTTTATCGATGCTCAAAACAATAATAAAACTGCTTCTTCCCTGCAAAGCGCGGGTGCGTCTACAGCGGGCAGCTATATAAATAGCGAAGCGCTGTGCCGCTTTGCGACACTCTCGCAGGGATTGGCATCCAGCGAGGCAAAAACGGACTTTATTAAATTCAGCGCCGCCAAACAGTCTATGGATCGTCAGTTGCTGACAAGCGGAATGCCATCATCGGCAAACACGGCGAAAAGCAAGGATGGCAAAGAGGGCGTATCCCGCGGGCAGTCGGCCGACAAACAGGCGCGATGGGAGAAATATGTTACCACTTTCTGTGATCCTGATGATTATGGGCAGGGCAGTGGCAGCAGTGGCGTTTGCCAGACAAGCTCGGATATCCAGTATAATAAGGATATAAATTTCGCGGATAGTTTCGGGGATCCATTGACCCTCGATATCGTGTCGTCCGGCACTACGAAAGACGCGGAATCTATTGAAGCCTTATCCAATAATTTATATGCCCACGATCTGGTTAATAACCTGCCACAAGTGACATCGGGTTCCGAAACCGACGGGATGAGCGCTGAAATGCGCAAATACATGCTTCTCCGCTCGGTGATTGCCAAACGTGCTATCGCTGAAAATTCATTTTCATCCATCACGGCACTTAAAGCCAAAGGTTCTCCCTCAAGCGCAAAATTCACTCAGAATCTTATGAGAGAGCTGGGCATATCCGAGGATCAGGCCAAAAGATTTGTTGGTGATAATCCCAGTTACTATGCGCAAATGGAAGCATTGACGCGCAAGCTTTATGAAACGCCGGTTTTCTACGCCAATTTAATGGATAACCCCAAGAATGTCCTGCGCCAGCAGAACGCCATGAAATCTCTCGAGCTTATGCAGCAACGGGATATGTATAAATCCATCCAGCGCAGCGAGATGCTGATGGCTACGCTTTTAGAAATCTATCTGTCTCGTAGCCAGGGCGGACTCGACAAACAACTGGTACAAAGCCAATGAAACAAACCTTGAAAAACATTGTCCTTATTTTTCTCGGTGTTACGGCCTTAAATGCCGCGAACAATACTGTTTTTGCGCAATCAATAAGGGATGCCTGCTCAGTTAACGCAGATGGCAATTGCGGTTCTACGCGCGATAACATGAAAATCTACATGGATATTCATAGGCGCGGCGGCGGGGGGAAAGATTCGTATCTTTTCAAAACCTATTGGGAAAATACGGTCTATCCGGGGCTTCAGTCGGTAGAAGCGCAGATAAAACAGGGATTGATCCGGCAAATGACGTCACTGGGGTCTTTCCTGCAGGCGCAGGAAAATAATCGGTCTGTTGCCAGTGTGCAGGTCGCGCAGGCGCAGGCGGCGCAGAATTATCTTTCAAGCGAGGCATTGTGCCGGTTCGGCACTCTGAGCCAGAATCTGGCGGCAGACGATATTTCAACTCGTACAGCCCAGTCCTATCTGGCAACGGGTAGTATGCAGCGTGAGCTTGGGACGAGAGGGGCCTCGGCCCAATCCGGGGCGCAGAGCGATCTTAATATGAGAATGGAAGAGGTTATCAAGGAGACCTGCGGTGATGAACCTGGGTTGACTTTGATGTGCGGCACTAATCCACAGAGGCGTTTCGCGGGAGTAGCGCGTGATAAGCGTATGAATACCGATATAAATTTTACACGCACTATTGACGCGGTCCCGACGATCGATGCCAGCTTTGGCGAAGACGAGCCGGTGCCGGACCAGCAGAGTGTAGCGCTGCTGGGATATAATCTATACGGACATAAACAAATGTCTGGTCGCCTGAATGGCAGGCAAAAAGAAACTTCCAAAGGTGAAAACACCAATACAGTTATCAGATCAGTCGCAGGTGCCCGCGGTGTGGCCCAGAACAGTTATGCGATCATTGCAGGCATGAAAAGCAAGGGCAGCAATAAGGGCAAACAGTATTTTGACGCCCTTCTGGGGCAGCTTGGCCTTGGCTCGAGCGGTCTTCCCTATGCTATCGGCGATCAGCCAAGCTATTCTGCGCAAATGGAAGTGCTGACCAAGAAACTTTATCAGACGCCGCTATTCTACGCTAACTTAATGGAAGGCAAAACAAACGTGGCCCGCCAGAGCGGCGCGATGGAGGGAATCGAAGTTATGCAGGACCGGGATATTTACAATTCAATGAGGCGTTCGGAAATGCTTCTTGCGATATTGGTGCAGCTCCAGTCGCGTAAAAAAATGGACGATGTGGTGGAGGAGCGATGATGTTCCAGAGAAAAAAAATGAAAACAAAATTTAGACTTGCCGCTTTCCTTGCCCTGACTATTTTATCGCTTCCTGCAAAAGAAGCTCAGGCTATTGGCTTAGCCAGTTGCGGCGGCTGCTGTAATTGCCTGACAATCCGTAATTATATAAAGGCCGAAATCGATCGCCACGAGAAATGGCTTGTCGATACTTTCTGGAAGAAAAAACTGGAACCTGCACTGAATTCAATGGCTAACCAGGTTAATACGGGTCTGGTCGATCAGGCTACCCAGATCGGAAGCTTTGCCAATGCGCAAGGTAATATTGAAAAAAGCCAGATGATCCAGGAAATGAACGCTGAAACGGCCAGAAATTATGTGCCCAGTGAGCAGTTGTGCCGTTTCGGAAGCCTTGGCCTGAGCCTTGCTGCCTCCGAGGAAAAAGCGCGCGCAAATAAGATTTTCATGATTGAGCGCTCCCTATCGCGCCAGCTTGGACAGTCTAACGATGCCGCTGCCGCTGGCGATCAATCCGACATAAGAAATCGTACAAAAAATATGCTGACAAGGTACTGCGACAAAGCGGATAACGGCGGGGAGAATTCCAAGCTATGCCAGACAGGCAGCGAAGACCGTTTCCTCAATAATGATATTAACTTCGTTGGCACAATCGATTCCAAGCCGACGCTCGATATTGATTTTGGCAATTCAGGCGGCAATGCGACCGACGATGAAAAAGACGTTCTCGCTCTGGCCGATAATATTTTTGCCAGCGATTTATTTTCACGTCCCAAAACGGGAGATCTGAAAGGCGATGGCGCTATGAACGACGCCCGTCTTGCCGTCATGGATATGCGGGCTTTGATCGCCAAGCGCAGTGTGGCAGAGAATTCTTTCAATACATTGATTGCAATGAAATCGCGCGGCACCGGCGCAGATTCTTCGGGTAATGCCTTGGGATCGACTCCTTATGTTAAAAATGTCCTGAAAGAACTTAAAATCAACGATGCGGAGATTGACAATTATTTAGGCAAGGCTCCGAGCTATGATGCGCAGATGGAAGTATTGACTAAAAAACTTTATCAAAGTCCGTCATTTTATATCAACCTGATGGATAACCCGGCAAATGTGGATCGCCAATACGCGGCAATGCAGTCTTTCGGACTGATGCAGCAGCGCGATATTTTCGACAGCATTATTCGTTCTGAAATGCTTTTATCGCTGATCGTCGAACTGGAAGTTTCAAAATACCAGGATGATGCGCAGGCTATGATGGACAGGAATTGATCCACTATATGAATACACTCAAAGGCCGCCCTTTCTTTTATCTCCTGTCTTTGTCGTTAGCCGTTACGACAATGCTGTGTGCTGCCTCGTCCGCGTCTTATGGTGCAGCACTGCTTAACGTGCAGGGAAAGGGGATGGCTCCGAACCAGACCGTTATTCTTTCCACAGGGCCCAAGCAGAAGCTGCAGGCAAGGACGGCTCAAGATGGAAGCGTAAATTTCACTAATTTAAAATATTCTCCTGAAACAAATTTATCTTTCTCACTTTCATATCAGGTGAGTGGCTCGGGCAGCAAAATCATACCGAATAATATTTTAATCGACGTCGATCCTTTTATTGGCACTGTTCGCCTGCGCGGCAGCGCGACGAGAGCGGCGAGCGTCATATTAAATATGTCGGGAGAAGATTCTTATGCGATGGTGGCCAATCAGAGCGGGTATTTTGCCGGATCGGCTGACTCGCTGAGCGGTTTTAGCGATGGCAGGCTGAACGTCGTGGCCAGCATTATAAATGTCGAGGAGAATTGTTGCCCCCGAACGATTAAACCTTATTTGCCAGTATCTATCAGCATTACCGGACAGCCCGAAAAAAAAGCCGGTATTTCTCTGATCAGAACGAATGAAATGGCGTCTTATGAGATTTCCCTTCCTGACACTTCTTATGGCGTTTCCGTACCGGATAAATTAATTAAGGAAAGCTGGATTACAGGTGTTCACAATTTATCAAATAACCTGATCGAGTCCGTTCAACGCCAGACAAACACGCTCGGCACCTTTATGCAGTCGCAGCTCAATACATCTGCACTCAGGAAGTTGCAGGAGCAGGAAGTTGGAATTGCAAAAAACTATTTGCCCAGCGAACAGGTTTGTCGATACGCGACATTGAACCAGGGATTGGCGGCTTCCGAAATGGCGGGAAAAGCTAATAAGACAGCGATGATGTCGTCTTTGCTCGCGAATGAAATGAAATCGACCAATTCTGTTGTAAGCGGAAAAAATCCTGATCAGGATAAAGATGTC
>QFOT01000152.1 GCA_003241285.1 Micavibrio aeruginosavorus | reverse complement strand
ATGCAAAAAAGGGAAACAGAATTGACATTTCAATTATTAGTGCCATTTTAAATAATGACAAAAATGAATATATTTACAACCCATACTTTAAAAATGGATAACATCTATTGAAACCCATGAAAAATAAAATGAGTCGCTGAGGTGTAAAACACACTCTACTCCAAAATAAAGCAAGGTATATACTTTAAAATTGACTTTTAACTAAGCTCCAGCCAGCATCCACTTCTTCTTTTGCTGCTGTTTTTTCTGCATCTGTAAGTTTGTCGTTAGCTTCGATTGCTTTTGCTTTTTCTGCTAATGCTGCATCTACTGCTGCTTTTGCTTTTTCTTTGGCCATGATTATTCACCGACTCGTTTGATAAATTTTGTTTTGATTGGAAGCTTCGCAGCTGCCAGTTCAAGGGCTTCACGGGCGATCTGCTCAGATACGCCATCCAGTTCGAACATGATACGGCCTGGCTTAATACGTGCTGCCCAGAATTCAGGAGAACCTTTACCGGAACCCATACGAACTTCGAGAGGCTTTTTAGAAACCGGCACATCAGGGAAAATGCGGATCCAGACTTTACCTTGACGTTTCATGTGACGCGAAATCGCACGACGGGCCGCTTCGATCTGACGCGCTGTCAGACGATCCGGTTCAAGCGCTTTCATACCGAATGCGCCGAACGCCAGAGTTGCGCCACCCTTGGCAACACCCTTGATGCGGCCTTTGTGCATTTTTCTGTATTTGGTCTTCTTTGGAACCAGCATGGTCCTAAACTCCTAGTTAAAAATTCTTCTTAGTCTCTCTTAGATGGACCGATATTTTCCGCATTGCGCTTATCGCGCGCTTGCGGATCATGCTCAAGTACATCGCCTTTGTAGATCCAGACTTTGATACCGATAATACCGTATGTCGTCAGGGCTTCGGCTGTACCGTAGTCCAGATCGGCGCGAAGTGTGTGCAACGGCACGCGGCCTTCACGGTACCATTCCATACGCGCGATATCTGCGCCGGCCAGACGGCCTGATACGTTGATACGGATACCTTTTCCGCCCAGACGCATCGCAGATTGAGTTGCGCGCTTCATAGCACGACGAAAAGAAACGCGGCGCTCGAGCTGCTGGGCAACGCCCTCGGCAACAAGTTGAGCGTCAATTTCCGGCTTGCGGATTTCAACGATGTTCAAGGACACTTCACCGCCAGCCCTGGAAGACAGATCTTTGCGAAGTTTTTCGATATCAGCGCCCTTTTTACCAATGATAACGCCTGGACGAGCTGTATGAACAGTTACTTTTGTATTCTTAGCAGCGCGCTCGATGATAACTTTGGAAACGCCAGCCGTTTTCAGTTTCTCAAAGACGAAAGCGCGGAGCTTCAGATCTTCAACCAGTTTCTCTGCATAGTTCTTTGCGGAGAACCAGCGGGAGTCCCAAGTGCGGTTGATGCCAACGCGAATACCGATAGGATTTACTTTTTGGCCCATTATTCTGCTCTCTCTTTAACAACGATTGTTATGTTGCTGAAAAATTTCTTGACGCCCGCGCTGCGGCCACGGCCACGTGCATGAAAGCGTTTCATAACCATGGATTTCCCGACAGTAGCTTCTGCAACATACAGGCGGTCAACATCAAGATTGTGGTTGTTCTCGGCATTGGAAACAGCAGATTGCAATGTCTTTTGAACATCAAGAGCAACGCGCTTGCGGCTGAACTGAAGATCGATCAGCGCTTTTTCCGCTTTCTTGCCACGGATCATTTCCGCGACGAGATTTAACTTGTAAGGAGAAGAATCAACGAACTTGTTGAAAGCTCTTGCTTCCGACTCCGCGACCCGTCTTTCATTCTTTTTCTGGCTCATAATGGCGCTTCCTTATTATTTCTTGGATGACTTATCGCCAGCGTGACCTTTGTAGGTACGCGTTGGCGCGAATTCACCAAGCTTGTGGCCGATCATATTGTCTGTAACCAGAACAGGAATGAAATTCTTCCCGTTATGGACAGCAAATGTCAGACCGACAAATTGCGGTAAAATTGTTGAACGACGCGACCAAGTTTTGATCGGCGAATTTTTTCCGGATGAGCGAGAGCCTTCTACTTTCTTAAGTAGATAGCCATCAACAAACGGACCTTTCCATACTGAACGAGCCATAGTTTACTTCGCGTCCTTCTTATTTCTGGTTCTTGTTTTTACGGCGGCGGATAATCAGTCTATCCGTCGATTTATTCTTACGAGTTTTGCCACCCTTGGCTGTTTTACCCCATGGGGAAACTGGGTGACGTCCACCTGATGTACGGCCTTCACCACCACCATGCGGGTGATCGATCGGGTTCATAGCAACACCGCGAACATTCGGCTTAACGCCTTTCCAACGGTTACGGCCAGCCTTACCCAATGATTCGTTCATATGGTCAGGGTTGGATACCGCACCGACAGTCGCCATGCACTCACCGTGCACGAGGCGAAGTTCGCCGGAAGATAATTTGATCTGGGCGTAACCTGCGTCACGGCCAACGAGCTGAGCGTATGTACCGGCTGAACGAGCCATCTGGCCGCCTTTACCTGGTTTCATCTCAACATTGTGAATGATCGTACCGACCGGCATGGAGCGAAGTGGCATCGCATTACCGACCTTGATATCGACCTTTTCGCCGGAAACGATTTTATCGCCTTCTTTCAATCTTTGCGGTGCCAGCACATATGCTTTTTCACCGTCGGCGTAAGATACAAGCGCGATATAAGCAGTACGGTTTGGATCATACTCCAAACGCTCGACAGTTCCTTCGGCATCAAACTTCTTACGCTTGAAGTCGATGATACGGTAGCGCTGCTTATGGCCGCCGCTTTTTGTGAAGGACGTGATACGTCCGAGATTGTTACGGCCACCGGTTTTCTTCTTACCTTCTGTCAGGCTTTTTTCAGGGGAGCCTTTCCAAAGATTAGAGCGGTCAACCAGAATAAGCTGGCGGGTACCTGGGGTAACTGGATTTGATTTTCTTAAAGCCATTGTTTTAAGTCCTTATACTCCGGTGCCTATATCGATCGTTTGGCCTTCAGCCAAAGTCACGATTGCTTTTTTAACGTCAGAGCGCTTGCCCGCGACGCCTTTAAAGCGTTTGGTTTTGCCTTTAGTGATCAGCGTATTAACTGCAGTCACTTTTACTTTGAAAAGGGCTTCAACAGCAGCCTTGATTTCAGGCTTGGAAGCGGATTTTTCAACGCGGAAAGTTACCTGACCATACTGTGAACCCATGGTGGACTTTTCAGTCACAACCGGGCTTTTCAGGATCGTGTAAGCTTTTTCGCTTATTTGTTGTGTTTCAGTTTTTGCTTTCGCCATAATTTCTCTCCTTATGCCGCTGCTTTAGCTGCTGCTTTGTCTGCAGTCAGGCGTGTTGTCAGGGCATCAACGGCATCTTTTGTCAGGACAAGCGTGTCACGACGCAGGATATCGTAAACATTTGCACCGTCAGACGACAAAACATCGATCAAAGGAATGTTGCGCGCTGAAAGAGCGAAGTTAACATCAAGCTCAGGTCCGGTTACGAACACGGCTGATGTTACGCCCATTGTCTTCAATGCGCCGACCATTTCTTTTGTGTTTGGCTTTGCTGTCGTTACAGAGTCAAGAATGATCAGCTTGCCGCTGGCCACTTTTGAAGACAACGCAATTTTCAAAGCCAGGGCGCGTTCGCGTTTTGGCATTTCTGTTGCGTGGGAACGAACGACCGGACCAAACATGCGGGCCCCACCACGGTGATGAGGCGCACGGTTTGTACCGCGACGAGCAGAACCGGTACCTTTTTGCTTGAACGGCTTTTTACCCGTACCTGAAACCTCGGAAATATCCTTCGTTTTATGAGTACCGGCCTGGCGCTTATTCAACTGGTAACGAACCATGCGGTGCAGAATATCCTGACGGATTTCCACAGCGAACACTTCGTCGTTCAGTTCAATAGAACCGGCGTCTTTGTTCTGGAGATTTTTGACAGCAATTTTCATTATGCTTCACCTTGCTCTTGTGTCGCTTCCGCCGCCGGAGCTGCATCTTCTGCAGGTGCAGGAGAAGCTTCAGCTTTAGGAGCATTTGACTGTTTCAGACCAGCTGGCATCGGAGCCTCGGCTGGCAATGCTTTTTTGATTGCATCCGTGATTTTCACGTAAGATGTCGCGTTACCTGGAACGGCACCTTCAATCAGGATTAGGCCCTGCGCCGCATCGACCGCAACCACTTTAAGGTTTTGCGTCGTTACAGTTTCGTCACCTAGGTGACCGGCCATTTTTTTATTCTTGAAAACTTTACCCGGATCCTGACGCTGACCGGTAGAACCGTGCGCTCTGTGCGTTACAGACACACCGTGAGAAGCGCGCATACCGCCAAAGTTCCAGCGTTTCATCGCACCGGCAAAACCCTTACCTTTGGTCGTGCCCTGAATATCGACGAACTGGCCGGCAACAAAATGCTCGACAGATAATTCTGCGCCGATCTCCAGAACATTCTCAGGAGAAACGCGGAATTCGCAAACCTTGATTTTCGGCTCAACCTTGGCTTTTGCAAATACGCCGCGCATCGGCTTCGATGTACGATTTACTTTAGCTTTGCCGACGCCCAGCTGAACGGCTGTATAGCCTTCTTTCGCTTGCGTGCGAACTGCAGTAACCTGGCAATTCTCAACTTTTAGGATCGTCACAGGAACGTGGGAACCGTTTGCATCAAAAATGCGGGTCATCCCTTCCTTACGTGCTATCAGACCTGTTCTCATGGTCGTTTCTCCAAATTACTTTCTACTTAGGCCGCTTGGCCGATTTTAATTTCAACATCTACACCGGCGGCGAGGTCGAGCTTCATCAGCGCGTCAACGGTTTGCGGTGTAGGGTCGACGATATCAAGTACACGTTTATGTGTTCTCATTTCAAACGCTTCCATCGATTTTTTATCGATGTGCGGTGAACGAAGAACCGTGAACTTTTCAATGCGTGTTGGCAATGGAATAGGACCACGAACCTGCGCACCTGTGCGCTTGGCTGTATTTACGATCTCGGATGTAGAAATATCCAGAACGCGGTGGTCAAATGCCCGAAGGCGGATGCGAATGGTTTGTGTGTCCATAATTCCAAATTTCCTTATTCATCGACAACGCCGGCGCCGACGGTGCGGCCGCCTTCGCGGATCGCAAAGCGCAGACCCTGAGCCATCGCAACCGGGGCGATCAGCTTCACTGTCAGGTTGATGTTATCGCCTGGCATAACCATCTCGGTTCCTGCAGGAAGCTCAACTTCGCCTGTAACGTCTGTCGTACGGAAGTAGAACTGCGGACGGTAGTTCGCAAAGAACGGCGTATGACGGCCACCCTCTTCCTTGGACAGAATGTATGTACCGGCTGTGAACTTCGTGTGCGGCTTGATAGAGCCCGGCGCGCAAAGAACCTGACCGCGCTCGACGTCTTCACGCTTCGTACCGCGAAGCAGAGCTCCGATGTTATCACCCGCTTGTCCTGAATCCAGAAGCTTGCGGAACATCTCGACGCCTGTAACAGTCGTCTTAACAGTTGGGCGGATACCGACGATTTCGATCTCTTCACCAACTTTAACAACGCCCTGCTCAACGCGGCCTGTAACAACCGTACCACGGCCCGAGATAGAGAATACGTCTTCAACCGGCATCAGGAACGGACGGTCCAAAGCACGCGCCGGCTGCGGGATGTAGCTGTCGACTGCGTCCATCAATGCCATGATCGCGTCTTCGCCGATCGCAGCGTCGCGGCCTTCCAAAGCGGCCAGAGCCGAACCTTTGATAACCGGAATATCGTCGCCAGGGAAATCGTACTTGGAAAGAAGCTCGCGGATTTCCATCTCGACGAGGTCCAGAAGCTCCGCATCGTCAACCATGTCGACCTTGTTCAGGAACACAACCAGGGCCGGAACGCCAACCTGGCGAGCCAGAAGAATGTGCTCGCGCGTTTGCGGCATCGGGCCGTCAGCAGCGTTAACAACCAAAATAGCGCCATCCATCTGCGCAGCACCAGTGATCATGTTCTTAACATAGTCGGCGTGGCCCGGGCAGTCGACGTGCGCGTAGTGGCGGTTCGCTGTTTCGTATTCGACGTGAGCTGTGGAAATAGTAATACCACGCGCTTTTTCTTCAGGCGCCTTGTCGATCATGTCGTACGCCATCGCCTTGGCCAGACCTTTTTTCGCAAGTACCGTCGCAATCGCAGCCGTCAACGTCGTTTTACCATGGTCAACGTGACCAATAGTTCCAATGTTACAATGCGGCTTGTTCCG
>QFOT01000151.1 GCA_003241285.1 Micavibrio aeruginosavorus | reverse complement strand
AGCCGCTATTGCCGGAAGGTTTGGATGGTGCGCTAAATCTTGCAACAGCTGTTATCTATGACGGCAATACAGCCAGCCTTGATAAGCTGGATTTAGAAATTGGGGATCTTTCCTATAAGGGTTCGGTAAAAGTTTCTGGATTGAAAACATCCCCGTCGCCAAAATTATCTGTCGATCTGGAATCCACATCCGGGGATATAAGTGCCACTGATGCGCTTGTCAAAATTCTGAGTGACCTGTCGGTTAAGGGAACTGGAACATTTATAAATAACGTCGTGAGTATAGAGCAAGGTGTCATCGGGTTTGAGGGGCAGACAATAAATTTGACTGGAAATTACACGTTGCCACAGCAAGCGGGAGGACGCCCTAAAGTTAATGCTACGATCAAAGCTGCTAAAATAGACATAGACGATATACAGCGTCAAATGAATCCATCTACGGAGAGCGCAGCGCAAAAAGCAATCAATGATAAAGCTAATCAGCAACAATCTACTGTAAAAATTAAAGGTATGACATTGCCTTTTGATGGAAAAGTCGAGGCTTCGGTCGGAAGCCTAAGTTTTGGGGGGAAAACATATTCAAATATCAATGCGAATATAACGAATAATGGTAAGTCTCTTTCTATCTCCAATCTTTCCCTCGGCACCGTTGCCGATACAACTATCTCCGTAAAAGGTACGATTTCGGATTCAGAAAAACTTTCCGGCCTCGATATTGCGGCTAATGCGAAAACCGGCAATGTTGAAGGGCTTGCAAAAGCTTATAATTATGACCTTAAATTGGACCGTACATTAGGGGCGGCTTCTGTTGCGGGTACATTCAAAGGAAGTCTGGATAATCTTGCCTTCAATGCCACAGTCGATGCACTTAGTTTTGCAGTGACGGGAGCGGGAACTGTAAAGTCGGTGCTTGAAAATCCGCAAATCGAAGGTTTGAATATTCGCATACGCCACCCATCGCTACAAACAGCAGTTCGCAATTTCTCGCCCGGTTTTGAAGCGCCAGGCAGTTTTAACGGTCCTCTCGATGTTTCAAGTATCGTTGCGATGAATGATAAAAAATATGATCTGACTAATGTTTCAGGAAGTATCGGTTCTACATCTATTGCAGGTAAAGTTTCTGCAGACATGGGAGGAGCAAAGCCTTCTGTTAAAGGAGATCTAAGTTTTGGCAATATGGCCTTTGACTCCGCTGCACCAAAAGCGGGCACGACGAGTACAAGCTCAAAACCATCATCCGCTCCTGCTGCAAACGCTTCTGAAACCAGATGGTCGCGAGAAGCTATCGATACATCATGGATGAGTAAATTTAATGCTGATCTTGCTGTTAAGGCGGCGTCTATTACTCAAGGTTTGTGGAAACTTAACAATGCCAGCCTGTCGTTTAAACTAAATGACGGTTCGTTGAATATCAGCAATATGTCAGCCCAGTTATTCAGCGGCGATGCCACTATTAGCGGTAACATGAAGGGTGGAACTGCCAAGGATCCGCTTTCCATGAACTGGAGCGCTAAAGCTAATAATATCAATGCTCAGCAACTGCTAAGTGCCATTCAAAATAAGCAATCCGATACCCTGTCCGGTATGATCAAATCTTTTAATCTGGATATAGCGTCTTCGGGAATTTCTCCTGCGGCTTTGGTTTATGCCTTGAGTGGCAAAGGTAGTGCTAATGGTGACAACATAGTCATCAAAGGTGTCGATGCGGCCAAACTTGCCGAAACGGCTAAAGGCAGCTTTAAACCACTTGAGCGGGCAGGAAGTCTTTTAAATTCATTCAAAGATGGCCAAACAGCTTTCGGCACGTTCAATGCTGATTTCACGATCGCTAGTGGCGTTGTGAATTTCTCGCAAATCAAGTTTGATGGGCAGCAGGCTTTACTGACCAGTACAGGAAACGTAAACTTGCCAAGATGGACTATTGATCTGAAAAACAATATGACAGTCAAGAATTCCGAAGTTCCGCCATTTGATTTCGTCATTTCAGGCCCGCTTGATAATCCCGCACAAACCGGCGGCAGTATTATCGAAGGTTTCTTGCGCGAGAAAGCAAACGAGAAAATTCAAAAGCTAATTACCGATAAAATTGGTGACAAGCTGGGCATTCCTCTTGGTAGTGCAAAAGCAACAACAGTAGCGCCTGAAGCAACAACAGCGCCTGCTGCTGCAGGAACAGAAGCGACTGCGCCTGTAGAGAAAACCAAGGAGCAAAAGAAAGCCGAGCAGATAGAGCAGGGAGTTAAGGCGCTTCAGGGATTGTTTGGTAAGTAGTTTTCAAATGATGAAAAACATAAAGCCGCAAAGCACTCGAAAGATTTGTTTTGCGGCTTTTGTCTATACGGGCAATGAGTTTGGAAAGGCTGACCTTTTCAGCCTTGGCGATATTCTGCAATTCAGACCAGAACGGTTCTTCCAGCGAAATACTCGTCAAATGTCCGGCAATAGAAACCGAGCGCTTTACAACTTTTGCAGAAAGAACCGTTTCTAATTCATTCATTTAGGCTTGATCATATCTTCTGGGCGGATCCATTGATCGAATTGCTCTGACGTCAACAGGCCTAATTCAATACCGGCTTCTTTCAATGACGTACCTTCGGCATGCGCTTTCTTGGCAATCTTGGCGGCGTTGTCGTAGCCAATATGCGGATTTAAAGCTGTCACAAGCATCAGGCTTTCATTCATAAGTTTTGTAATGCGTTTTTCATCCGCTTCGATACCGACGACGCAGTTGTCTGTCATCGAGCGGCACGCATCAGCGATCAAGCGAATAGATTGCAGCACGTTGAAAATGATAACCGGCTTGTAAACATTCAGCTCAAAATGGCCTTGGCTTCCGGCGACCGTAACCGTCATGTGGTTGCCCATGACTTGGGTGCAAACCATTGTCATGGCTTCGCATTGTGTCGGGTTAACCTTGCCAGGCATGATAGAAGAGCCCGGTTCGTTTTCCGGCAGGATGATCTCGCCAATACCGCAGCGCGGGCCGGAGCCAAGAAGCCGGATATCGTTGGCAATTTTCATGAGCGATGTCGCGAGTACGTTAAGCGCGCCGGATAATTCGACCATCGCGTCATGCGCGGCAAGTGCTTCGAATTTGTTCTCGGCTGTCACAAAAGGCAGGCTTGTAATCTCCGCAACTTCCGCCGCGAATTTCTCGGCGAAGCCGACTTTCGTATTGATGCCGGTTCCAACCGCCGTACCGCCTTGGGCAAGTTGCATCAGGCGCGGCAGGGTATTTTTTACGCGGTCGATGCCGTATTCGATTTGCTTGGCGTAACCAGAGAATTCCTGTCCCAATGTCAGCGGCGTAGCATCCATTAAATGCGTACGGCCGATTTTAACAATAGAACCGAAATCCAGCGATTTCTGGTGAAGCGCGGAATGCAGATATTCGAGCGACGGAATCAGCTCATGAAAAACCTGTTCGCCTGCGGCAATATGCATGGCGGTCGGGAAGGTATCATTCGATGACTGGCCCATATTGACATGATCATTCGGGTGGACGGGTTTCTTGCTGCCCATTTCACCGCCCATGATTTCTATGGCACGGTTTGAAATGACTTCATTAGCATTCATGTTTGTTTGAGTGCCGGAACCTGTCTGCCAGACAACCAATGGAAACTCATTATCCATGTTGCCGTCGATTACTTCATCTGCGGCTTGAACAATAGCTTGTGCTAACTTGGCATCTAAAATCCCGAGTGCCTGATTGGCCTGTGCAGCAGAGCGTTTGATAATGCCAAGAGCGCGAATAAGCGGCACCGGCATTTTCTCGCCGCCGATTTTAAAGTTGCCAAGCGAACGCTGTGTCTGTGCGCCCCAATATTGATTGGCAGGCACTTCGAGTTCACCGAATGAGTCTGTTTCGATGCGAATACCGGAATCACTTGGGACTTTAGCTGCGTTTGTCATTTTTTCTCTCTTTTAGGTTTCAGTAAATTAATATGCCCCATTTTACGGCCCGGGCGAGATTCTTTTTTGCCGTATAGATGGATACAAGCATTAGGTTTGTCGAGATATTCAGGAATTAAGTTTATATCGTCGCCGATCAGGTTGAGCATAATGGCATCGGAATGGCGTTTGGCAGAGCCGACAGGCATGCCGCATACACTGCGCACATGGTTTTCAAATTGTGACACGGCGCAAGCATCAATTGTCCAATGACCAGAGTTGTGTGGGCGCGGGGCCATTTCGTTGGCGATCAGCTTGCCGTCTTTAGTCAGGAATAGCTCAAGTGCCAGAACGCCTGTCAAATCGAGATTGTCCGCAACTCTTTTAATATATTGCTTTGCTTTTTTCGCAATTGCGTCGGAAATTGGAGCGGGAGCTGTAGTCTTGGATAAAATATGATTTTTATGATCGTTCAGGACGGGATCATAAATTACAGATTCGCCAAAGCGGTCACGCGCAATAATGACCGAGATTTCGCATGTAAAATCAATGATCTCTTCAATAATATTCTCTTTTGACTTCAAAGCTTGCCATGCTGCTTTTGCGTCATCGCCTAGTTTGAACTTGATTTGACCTTTACCGTCATAGCCAAGGCGGGTTGTTTTTATGATGCAGGACTTTACGCCCCATTTTTCAAGTGTTGCCTCAATGTCTTCTGGGTTTACGGCGGGAGCCCATTTAGCAGTGGGTATAAAGCAGTCGTTTAGGAATTGTTTTTCAGATAGTCGATGCTGTGAAATTTCGAGCACGTTAGCATCGGGAAAAACAAGTCGCGCTCTTTTGAGGGCTTTGATCGTATCGACCGGAATGTTTTCAAATTCGTATGAGATGACATCGACGCCCTTGGCAAAATCCAGCAAGGCTTTCTTGTCGCCGTATTCTCCGATAATTGTTTTGGCCGCGACATGCGAGGCAGGAGAGTCCTTCTCCGGCGTATATATATGTGTTTGAATGCCAAGGCGCGCGGCCGCCATAGCTGACATGCGGCCTAGCTGGCCGCCACCTATGATGCCGATAGTTTTTGGGCGATGCTTCATTGCGGGCTGATTTTGCTTATAGTGAAAGGAATTGCAAGCTATATCAGCTTGGTTCTTTTGCAACAGATTCAGTTTGTTTTTTTCGGAAATCATCCAGTCGTTGGGCCAGAGCTTCATCGGACAAGCTTAAAATAGAAGCTGCCAGCAGGGCTGCATTTACTGCGCCAGATTTACCGATAGCCAGCGTGCCGACCGGAATACCGCCGGGCATCTGGACGATGGACAAAAGGGAATCCTGACCTTTTAGGGAATGGCT
>QFOT01000150.1 GCA_003241285.1 Micavibrio aeruginosavorus | reverse complement strand
ATCCGCAACATCTTCCGCATCTTTGCAAGCCTCTCTAGTGTTCGATGGCTGGGGCCGCCTTGTTGAACCTCCCGGCGATATCAGCAGTATGTCAAAAAGCGATCTTGAAAACCTGTTGCCGTCTGCAAAAAATCCGCCGGGTATATATACGGACGGCGTTCGCAAATTCGCTTTTAATCTGGGCGATCATTTACCGCCGCTCGACGCTATCGGCGCCTTGCCAGCCAATGCCAGAAGCGAAAGCCTGACCGTTGCCACGCAGGAAAAGAAGCTCTCCTCACATTTCTTTCTGCTGGCCGTTCTCCTGTTCCTCATCGACTGGCTGATTTTACTTTTATCGGCGCGAAACAGGAATTTGAAATACGCTGCGCTGGCTCTTATTTTCTTCCTGCCTCTCCCCGCTGCTGCGCAAGACAATGTCAACCGCGCCCAATCCGTTCATCTGGCTTGCGTCAAAACCAGCAATGACGAAGCCTGCCTGAGAGCGCTGCAAAATCTTTCCGTGACAATAAAAATGCGCACCTCCATTGAAATGGGAGACCCGGTGATCGTCGATCTGGACAAGGATGAATTATCTTTCTACCCGCTTCTCTACTGGCCGGTCGATCCGCAAGGATCTACTACGCCTGCCATAAAAAATAATCTGAGAAACTATTTAAGCAAAGGCGGCATGGTGCTGTTCGATACCAGGGATGGCGCCTATGACAGCTCGCAGATTATTGCCTCGCCCGCTGTGAAGAATTTGCGCGATACGCTTCAAGGTATCGATATCCCCCCGCTCAAACCGGCGACCAAAGATCACGTTCTGTTTAAATCTTTCTATCTGCTCAACCTTTATCCTGAATATGACCTCGCCGGAAAAATATGGATCGAGGATATCAGCCTGCCGCCGGAGGAAAAGCTCTCCTCGGTTTTAATCACAGGTGAGGACTGTATATCGCATTGGGGCTATCCTTCCACCATGACCGATGGAGAAATGTCCTATCGCTTCGGGATTAATCTTGTCATGTATTCCTTAACCGGAAATTATAAATCCGATCAGGTCCATATGAAGGCCATCTTGCAAAGGATGGGACGATGACAGGTCATTACACATTTTCTTTCGATCCTATGCTACCGCTCTGGCTGATCGGCATTCTGTTGGCAGCCGCTCTCGCGCTATTTCTTTTTTCTTTTCGGGGAAATAAAAGTAAAAGCCTTTTTCGCTTTCTATTCGCGGCGCTTTTAATTCTTTTTCTTTGCCAGCCGCAACTGGTCACCGAAAACCGAAAACCGCTTAATGATATAGTTTTGATTGCGACTGACAAAAGTCAGAGCCAGAATTTCGGCAACCGCCTTGAAACGACACAAACCACGCTTCGCCAATTGCAGGAAAAACTTAAAAACGTACAAGGCATGGAAACTCGCATTATCGATGTTGCCAGCGGCGCCAAAGATGAAACGAAAGTTTTCGATGCCATCGAAGCAGCCCTGTCGGACGTGCCGCAAAACCAGAGAGCGGGCGTTATTCTTTTGAGCGATGGACAAGTCAGTGACAAGCCGTCGGCGGAATTTTTAAAATCGACGCCCTTCTTCGCCGCCCTGACCGGCAGCAAAAAAGATAAGGACCGCGAGGTCGAACTTTTGAACGCGCCCGGATACTCGGTCGTTGGCGAAACCGTCATCCTGAAATTCCGTATCGCCGATCAGAATATTCCCGGCTCAGGTACAGCTTCTGTCACTCTGAGCATGCCGGACGGAACCCAAACCACACGCGACATCGTTATTGGCGAAGATCAGGAATGGCCGATCGATATTTCAAATGCCGGGCAGAATGTATTCGAATTGTCGACACCGCCTATCGAGGGCGAATTATCCCTTCTCAACAACCGCGCCGTTTTTACTGTCGAGGGCGTAAGAAACCGCCTGAATGTTCTTCTTGTATCAGGAGAGCCCTATCCCGGCGCCCGCATGTGGCGTGATTTTTTAAAAGCCGATCCGGGCGTTGACCTTGTGCATTTCACGATTTTGCGCAGTCCTGAAAAAGTCGATATGACGCCATCGAGCGAATTATCGCTGATCGCTTTTCCGTTTCAGGAATTATTCGAACGCAAACTGAAAAATTTCGACCTGATCGTTATGGACCGCTTCAGCCTGACAACCGCTTTGCCCGATTTTTACTTCCAAAATATGGCGAGATATGTCGAAAACGGCGGCGCTTTGATGGAAATAAGCGGCCCGTCTTACGTGTCTGAAACCTCGCTACATTTTACTTCTCTCGGCACTATCCTGCCGGGCATCCCGAGCGGCGTAATGGCGCGGGGAGAATTTAAACCCGCTATTACCGATATCGGCAAAACTCACCCGGTAACCATGCCTTTCGTCAATCAAAGCTGGGGCCCCTGGATGCAGCAAGTCCCGGTTCAGATCAAGGAAGGTGAAACCATCATGTCGGGAATGGACGGACTTCCCTTGCTGACGCTGTCCCATGTCGGTGAAGGCCGCGTCGCGCAACTGACCAGCGACCAGATATGGCTCTGGGCGCGCGGCTTCGAGGGCGGCGGTCCGGCGAAAGAACTTCTGCGCCGCACCGTTCACTGGTTGATGAAAGAACCGGAGCTTGACGAAACCGCGATGAAAATAAGTACCGATAATAACAATATCAATATTAAAATGCGCGGGCAGGATGACGCTCAGCCCATCACGGTCACCGCGCCGGATGGCACTATCTCAACCCTCACCCCGGCAAAAGATCAGGATGGCTGGCTCAGCGCGGGCATTACAAATGCCAAAGACGGCATTTATAAATTCTCAAGCGGCAATCGCCAGAAAATAATATCTCTCGGAAATGTGTCGACGCCTGAATTCACCGATATCGTTTCGACGGACGAAAAACTATTGCCGATTGCAAAAGTTTCAAAAGGTGATGTGGTCTGGGCAGAAAATAAAAACTTGAATTTTAATCTGCGCCGCAATCAAAGCTCCAGCCTCATTTCCTCGCAAGCCAAGCCGATCCTGCCACCGGAGATCATGATTATTATCGGCCTTCTTGCAGGACTGTTACTCTGGTGGAATGAAAGCAGAAAGTCACGCGGTTGAAAATTTTTAGACCAAAGGCGATAATTATTACTTAACGCCCATATGTTCTTTGTACACGATGTAATTCTCCATTACGCGCTGAACGTAATTCCGCGTTTCATAAACCGGAATAAGCTCTATCCAGTCAACCCAGTCGATCTGACCCTTGCGCGGATCGCCGAACTCCGCCAGCCACTCATTGACGCGGCGCGGCCCGCCATTATATGCCGCCAAGGCTAACGGATAAGATCCGCCAAAGCGCGATAAAAGATCGTTCAGATAAGCCGAGCCAATCAATACATTCTGCTTGGGCTGACTGACCATCCACTGCGTTTCGTGTTGCCAGCCCCTCTTTTTTGCCACCTCACGCGCCGTGGCGGGCATGACCTGCATCAATCCCATCGCTCCTGCCGGGGATTTCACTTCCGCGTCGAACTGGCTTTCCTGCCGGATCAGCGCATGGGCCAGAGCCACATCGACGTTCAATCCGCTAAAAAGATTTTGAACTGTCGGATAAGCTTCTTCGCGCAGGAAGAAATTATCGCCCGCCGCTTTCTTGGCGACTTTCAAAGCTTCCGCTTTCAGTCCCATCTGGGTCAGCATCTGGGCGAGCGCTTTATATTCACCGCCCGTATTTAAGCTTTCGGTCAAAGCGACGATCATCTGGTTGCGCACATAGCGTAAATTCGCCTCATCCGCCATGCGGATGGCACGGCCAAGATCGCTGTTCCTGATGGTCGTTTTATCTGAAGCGCTGGCTACGGCCGGCACAGGTGATGGCACGGCGATACGGCCCTTCATATGGCGCGCCGCTAATTGTCCGTAATAGACTTTGGGAAACCCTGCTGCAATCTGCATCCATTTCGCAGCTTCCTGCGCTTGCCCCATTCTCTCCGCTGCCATCCCCGCCCAATAAGCCGCGCGCGCCTTGCTGATCGCCGTTTTGACTTTTGGATACATGCTCCTGAAATGCGTTGATGCCTTATCCGGTTTATTCAAAAAGCGCAGCGCCAGCCACCCGGCAAGCCATTCAGCGTCGGCATATTCCGGTCCCTCCATCTGCCCGTGATTGGCGGCAACCGCATAGGCTTCGCTGAAACGGCGTTCTTCAATCAGGCGACGAACGATGATATTGCGCTCTTTCCACCAGTCTTCCTTGTTGGTGATCTTATCGGCAGCGGGCGGATTGTTGAGGATTTGCAGCGCCCCCGCATCTTCGTCTTTCTTGCGGCGCCATCTAAGACGTTCATATTGCAAACCCGGATCGCTTCTTAAATTCGACGGCACAAGCGCCAATACCGCTTCGGCAGAGCGGGAATCATTTCGCAATTGTATCCGCGCTTCGACAAGCTGGACATAGCCCATGCCCATCATTCTCGCGAGCGCTTTGGCATCCGTATTTTTTTCGCGGAACAAAAGATAATCCAGGCGGCGGCGATTACCGTCTGCTGTTAGGAGAGCTTTATACTTGGAAAGAAAGGCCGCCTGCTCGTCGGATTTCATCGCTACTTGGGACCAGTAAGTATTTGCGATCTGTTTCGCTTTTGCCTGCTGCCCGGATATCGTCAACGCCTCTAAATATAAATCAAGCCCGCGCACGGTGACGGGCGGATAAGTACCGAACCATTGAATGATCGACGCAGACGGATAATTCTCCGGCATATTCCGCTCGGCGGTCGCTTTCACATCGTTCAAATCCGGCCAGTGCTCGTTGGCTTTGATAAAACGGGCGACGGTTTCAAACGGAAGCCCCGTGGCGTTACTTTGGTAAAGCATCCATTCATACATTTTCGCCAGAACCGGATCTTTCGAGCGCAGAGCGAATTGGCGCGCGCTGACCCAGTCCTTCGTCGACATCGCTTTCAGGGCCTGCGTGGAATTGGCGTCGGCATAAACAGGATGTGAGAATAACAACATCGCCGCGCATCCCTGCGAAAGCAGGGATCTATAGAGAGATTTTCTGGATTCATACTTTCGCAAGCTTGCAAATTCCTTTATGTTAAGCCCGTTTACGGAAAGGTCCTTTTTATGTCTGCCCAATTTTTTGGCTCCATCACCGCTATGATCACGCCATTCAAAGATGACGAGGTCGATTACAAAGCGTTTGAAAAATTTATCCAGTGGCAGATTGAAGAAGGAAGTCATGGTTTGGTTCCGAGCGGCACGACGGGAGAATCCCCGACATTGACCTATGATGAGACGAAACTCATTTTCGAGCTTTGTACGCAAACGGTCAAGTCAT
>QFOT01000149.1 GCA_003241285.1 Micavibrio aeruginosavorus | reverse complement strand
GAGGCGAGGCGCACGTTCTGGCCGCGGCGTCCGATAGCGAGCGATAATTGCTCATCCGGCACAACGACATCAAGGCGGCGCTTTTCTTCGTCCATCACGACTTTTGCAACTTCGGCAGGAGCCAGCGCGTTAACGATGAATGTCGCGACATCCGGTGACCATGGAATGATATCGATTTTCTCGCCCTGCAATTCGCCAACAACGGCCTGAACGCGGGAACCACGCATACCGACGCACGCGCCGACAGGATCGATTGAGTTGTCGCGGGAGTATACGGCGATTTTCGCTCGAGAACCCGGATCGCGGGCAACGGCTTTGACTTCGATGACGCCGTCATAGATTTCAGGCACTTCCTGAGCAAATAGTTTCGCCATGAATTCGCCGCGTGTACGGGAGAGGAAGATTTGCGGGCCGCGTTGTTCACGGCGCACGTCGTAAATATAAGCGCGGACGCGGTCGCCGTTTTTCAGGTGCTCGCGTGGAATAGTATCGTCGCGGCGCAGAATGGCTTCGCCGCGGCCAAGATCGACTGTGACATTGCCGTATTCGACGCGCTTGATAACCCCGGATACGATTTCGCCCGTGCGGTCTTTGAATTCATTGAATTGCTTCTCACGCTCCGCTTCGCGGATATTTTGCATGATAACCTGTTTCGCGGTTTGCGCGGCAACACGGCCATAGTCGAAAGCAGGCAGAAGGTCGATCAGGACATCGCCGACGGCAGCGTCTTTTTTGCCGATTTTCTTGGCTTGCTCGACAGTGATTTGCGACACTTCGTTCTCGATCTGGTCAGGCTCGACGATCGTGCGGTAGAGCTTGAGTTGTGTTTCGCCGGATTTGCGATCGATATGGCAGCGAATATCATGCTCATGGCCGTATTTGGAGCGGCCTGCCTTTTGAATGGCTTGCTCGATAGCTTGAATAACAAGCTCTTTCTCGATGTTTTTTTCGCGCGCAACCGTATCGGCTACTTGCAGGATTTCAACGCGGTTCATAGTTCCTCACTTTCAAGGTCTTCAACTTCAGGGGCAGCGTTTTTCTGTTTGATTTTACGCTGCGGGTTTAAATTCTTTTTCTGGCCTTTGGCTTTGCCCGTTACCAATTCTTCCGTCAGAACCAGCTTTGCCTTGGCGATATCGTCAAAATCGATTTTTACATCGCCGGATTCGCTCGCCATGTAAATGACATTATCGCTAAAATCGGCCAGTTTGCCTTTAAAGCGCTTCTGACCGTTATTAAGCGGCATTTCGGTTTCGACAGAAATATCGAGGCCTTTATATTTTATAAAATCCTGCGGCTTCATCAGCGGTCGGTCCACGCCAGGTGAGCTGACTTCCAATTGATACGCCCCCGGAATAGGGTCTTCAACATCTAATATCGCGGAAACAGCACGTGAAACAGCGGTGCAGCCGTTTAAATCGATGCGTCCGGTTTCAGGATCTTCGGCCAGAATTTGCAGCGTCTGCATTTTCGTCGTGCCGATCAGGCGAACCTGAACGATATCAAACCCCAAGTCCTTGACGACTGGGTCGATAATCTCTGTAATCTTGCGCTCTAGAGGCGTTTGTTTCATGTATCTCAGTGCTTTAGGTAACAAAAAAGGCGGGCCTCTTTTCGAGCCCACCCTGTTAAATTCAGGTAGTTATGGGGAACGTTATAGGCAGGTTTTACAATGTTTGCAAGATTTTTGTTCAAAGTTTGACATAAAAAATTTTCTTATGTACAAGCAAAATTAGCAAAGGAGTTTTTCATGACACAAAGTTGGGGCGTTTTTACAGGGGCATATGGAGCTAGCGGGCCTCCATATATTGTTAGTGCTGAAACTTTGGCAGCTAATTACGAAGGCGCGTGGTCTGAAGGAATAAAAGAGACCAGAGAATTTGAAAGCCAAGCTAATGCCGGAAATATCACTGCATATGCACGATTAGCTTTTAAATATAGCATTGGTTGGGGCGATGAGAAGAAAGGTGTTTCCAAAAGTAAGGACAGAGATATTGCTCAAGAAAAATTAAACATCAAAGCTGGTGCTTTAATAACGCTTTATAATCAAGCCAGTAAACCTGATTTGACATTTGAACAAAGGATGAAAAATATTTTTTCCTTCGTTTTTAATTCACATGGTATCGAAAAGCATATGAAGAATTTGGATCGACTAGCCGAAAGAGTTATATACTTAGATTTAAGTACTGAAGAGTTAAGGGCGATGGCAGGCCTTTCGCCTGAAGTGCCAAATCCGAAATAACCAAATCGTCATTGCAAGGAGGCCGATAGGCCGACGTGGCAATCCAGATAGTGGTTCCGCTTCTTTATCGTATGGATTGCTTCGCTATTCTCGCAATGACAGATCGCTTGACATAACAGGAAATTAATCCTATAATCATTATACCGTAGCTTTACGTCAGTTAAAGCAGCCAGTTTTTCTGGATTCCCCAAGATGTAGGACTCGGCGGGCGAAGAAATCTAAAATACAAACGAAGTATTATAAAATCCGTCATTCCCCGAATTCGTAAGAATTCTAGGGGGAATCCAGACGCATCACCGTGGATCGCCTCAGAATTCTACGAATTCAGGCGATGACGATAAATAATGAAAAACGGATTATTAATGACAAAGTTGAATATCGACGAACGAAATAGACAAAACGACAAACGAAATAGACAGAAATTTTTTAAAAACCACCAAGACACAAAGACACTAAGAGTTTGGTTATTCCGAGCGAGACGAGAAATCTTATCTTCAAGAGGAGATGTCTCACATACGTTCGACATGACAATCACGATAGACTTGGTGTCTTTGTGTCTTGGTGGTTTAAATCCTTAAAAAATCGCAAAACGAAGTAGGAGCCTAACCCAACTCAATGATTATACTATTACATTAGCCGTCTTGCATTAAATGCGTCTAAAAATCAAATAACTCTGCCGACGCCCTGCAACCTTGCCCTTATTCTCATAGCGTGTCGGTTCCCATCCTTCGGGGGGCGTATAAATGTCGTCTCTATTCGTAAACTCAAATGCCGGATGGTTATCCGTATGCTCCACCATCCATTCGGATAGAGTCGCCACATCCGTCGTTTCCAACAAAGTAGCGCCTCGTTTCAACACGCGGGCAAACACATCCAGATTATCCTTCGTCACCATACGGCGATGATGGTGCCGCGCTTTGGGCCATGGATCGGGATTGAGGATATACATATAATCGATGCACGCATCGGGCAGGGAGTTGAGCACGATCAAGGCATCGTCCATCCACACGCGCAAATTATCATGCGGTATATCGTTAACCGATTTTAAAAGCGAAGCGACCCCGTTATAGAAAATCTCCGCGCCGATAAAATGATCGTCCGGATTTTGCTCCATCCGCCATTTCAAATGCTCGCCGCCGCCAAAGCCGATTTCAAAATGAAATGTTTTAGGCTCAACCCCGAAAATATCTTTCGGTGTTGTGGTTTTATCTTGGCGTAAAATCTCTTTGGGAATGGCGAGTTTTGGATAGAGCTCATCCATCACTAACGCCCGTCCAACACTCAAAGGTTTCCCTTTACGGCGACCATAGACAAGGCGTGGCTTTTTATCTTGCGGGTTCTGTACGTTCATAACGGGGAATGACGTAAAGGATTAAAGCTGTTTAGCCAAGAATTTTCCAACTATCCTAAAATTTTTCTAAGCGGCTCAACAAGATCGAGCTTCTCCCATGAGAAACCGCCATCCGCATCCGGCTCGCGGCCAAAATGGCCGTAGGCGGCAGTGCGCTCATAGATCGGCTTGTTGAGTTGCAGATGCTCGCGGATACCGCGTGGGGTGAGGTTAACCAGTTGATTAACCGCTTCGGCGATTTTAGCTTCAGGAAGGGATCCTGTTTCTTGCGTGTTCACATAGAAGGAGATCGGTTTGGAAACGCCAATCGCGTAAGAAAGCTGGATCAGGCATTTTTCTGCATAGCCAGCCGCCACAATGTTCTTGGCGATATAACGAGCCGCGTAAGCCGCTGAGCGGTCAACTTTCGTCGGGTCTTTACCGGAGAATGCGCCGCCGCCATGGGGTGCGGAGCCGCCGTATGTATCAACGATAATCTTGCGTCCTGTTAAACCTGAATCGCCCACCGGCCCGCCAATTACAAAGCGGCCTGTCGGGTTGACGTAGAGTTCGTTGTCATCGCACATCCAACCCGCAGGCAGGATTTTCTCGACGCGCGATCTTACGAGTTCGCGTATATCATTCTGATTTGCGCTCTCGGCATGCTGTGTCGACACTACGACAGATTTGGCACGGATCGGCTTGCCGTCTTTATATTCAAGCGTCACTTGCGATTTCATATCCGGACGCAAATCGGCAAACGTGCCTGTATGACGGCCTTCGGCAAGATCGCGCAAAATAGCATGCGAATAATAAATCGGGGCCGGCATTAAATTCGGTGTTTCGTTACAGGCGAAACCAAACATAATTCCTTGGTCGCCGGCACCTTCGTCTTTATCGGATGCGGCATCAACGCCGACGGCAATATCGGCGGATTGGGCATGAAGGCGATTGTCGATCTGAACAGTCTTCCAGTTAAAGCCTTCCTGTTCGTAACCGATCTTTTTGATGGCGTTACGGACAATTTCTTCAGTTTCCGCTTTACTTAGATTTCCCTCGGAACGTATCTCACCGATCAATCCGACATAATCTGTTGTGGCAACGGTTTCGATGGCGGTACGGGAAACGGGATCGCGGGAAAGAAATGCATCTACGACAGCATCGGAAATCCTGTCGCAAACTTTATCCGGATGGCCTTCAGATACTGATTCACTTGTGAATATAAAATCTTTTAAAACGCCGTTTTTCATCAATTACGATCCCTTAGCTTAGAGGTAAGCAAAGGTATACTTATAGATTGGGAGTCGCAAGTAGCGGGAAGCAGATGTCAGGAATTCAAATTTTTCATCAGGTCGATGGCCATTTTGCGTTTCTTCTTATCTTTGATCTCATAATAAGCGCGCAGCAATAAAGGCGTTTCCGGTTCAAGCAGGGGATTTGCGCTCGAAAAGGCTGCTTGTTTCTGATCGGACATGCCTTTTTTGCGCGGCTTTTCTTCCTCGAAGAAATCCGTCAGCGGCATTTTCAGGATTTGGGCTATATGGTAAAGTTTGGAAGCGTAAACTTTATTTTTTCCAGTTTCATATTTTTGAATCTGCTGGAACGAGACACCAAGTTGCTCTGCAAGGGCGCTCTGTGTCATGCCGAGGATATTACGGCGCAGGCGTATCCTTTGACCGATTAAAACATCGGCGGGCTCTATATGATCTTTTGTGGCTGGTCTACTCATGTATGCTGT
>QFOT01000148.1 GCA_003241285.1 Micavibrio aeruginosavorus | reverse complement strand
AGTCCTTTTTTTGTATCGCAATGCGCAATAATATGACTTATAGAATAGGCGTCTGAAAGGTCATTCGTTTGCGCATTCTTTATCTTAGTAATAATTTTCCGCTTATCTCGGAAACATTCATTATCCATGAAATTGCCGACCTGATCCGGGCCGGTGCCGATATACGTATACTTTCCTTGGCAATACCGTCACCTGCTATGCGTTCGTCGTTACCGGTCGAGTTGGGCTTTGAGGACCGCATTTTTTATAGGCCGGAGCTGAAGAAAAGCAAGCTGTCTAAATTATGGCGTATTTTGCTACTTAAATTCAAAGGCATTACCCTCCCTGATGGAATAGAGGATATCTCGCGCTACCAGCTAACTGGAAAGCTGACATATTACACTGCCATTTTGGTCCGGTGGGTAAGCTTGGGTCTGTTATGAAGAAAACAGGTATAATTTCTTCGCTTGTTACAACGACGTTTCATGGATTCGATCTATCGCAAATATTAAAAGAAAAAAACCCTGACTATTATGATGGCTTGTTCGCCACAGGTACTCATTTCTTTTCCATCAATGATTATTATCTAAAAATCATTCATGGTCTTGGCGCTCCTGTAGAAAAAACTTCACTTTTTCATATGGGGGTTGATTGTAAGGCATTATCTTTTCATCCGCGTACCTGCCCGGTAGATGGCGTTACTGAATGCATTTCCGTGGGGCGCATGACGGAAAAAAAAGGTTTTGAAACGACAATTCGGGCTTTTGCTTATACAGCGGCTTCAAAGCCTGATATGCATCTCCATCTTGTTGGCGATGGTCCACTTATGGAGGAAATGAAAGCGCTTGCATCCAGCCTTGATATTGCAGCGAAAATTACATTCCACGGGGCGCTTCAGCACGAGGAAGTTAAAGAGCTTTTAGTCCGTGCACATATTTTTCTGTTGCCAAGCGTTACAGCTCAAAGTGGAGATATGGAGGGGATACCCGTGGCTTTGATGGAGGCGATGGCAATGGGAATTCCAGTATTTTCTACGTTTCATAGCGGTATCCCCGAACTGATTGAAGACGGAATCTCGGGCTTTTTAATTCAGGAAAAGGATTATGTTTCTTTAGCTGGCAAACTTGCTTACCTTCTGGATCGTCCTGAAATATGGAAGGATATAACCATGGCGGCCCGCCGCAAAGTTGAAGTTGATTTTAACCGTGAAATTCAGTCGCGGATCTTATTTGATACATTTCAGAATTTAGTTAAGAATTTTCATGCTTGAAACAATTATCGACCGTAAAGAACTAAAAAGTAAATCCGTAAGTGGCGCAGCGATCAGTCTTGCAACACAGATGGTGAAGCTTTGTCTTTTATTTGGTAACCAGATTGTCATGGCCCGGTTTTTAACTCCGGCAGATTTTGGTCTGGTTGCGATGGTAACGCCTGTAATGGCGTTCGTGGTTTTGTTCGCGGATATGGGATTATCGCAGGCGACGATCCAGCGACCTAAAATTGCACAGGACGAGCTAAGCTTTTTATTCTGGGTTAATGTTGGTGTAGCGTCGTTACTTGCCGTTATTTTCATGGCGATGTCGCCGGTTATTGGCATGTTCTATGGCGAGCCCCGTGTCATTAAAATTGCGCTTGTAATGGGGGCTTCACTAATCTTGAGTGGCCTAACCATTCAGCATACTTCCATTATGACGCGCCGGATGGAATTCAAAAAGCAATCTTTTCTCGATATAGGTTCTCTTGTCGTTGGATTTGCTTGCGGGATTTTAGCTGCTTCAATAGGTATGGATTACTGGTCGTTAGTGGTCATTCACGTGATGATCTATGTGACAAACATGACTGGCGCATGGGCATTATCAGGATGGCGTCCGAGCTGGCCAACGCTTCCAGGGGAATGGAAAGAGCTGCTTGGTTTTGGTGGCAACTTGTCCGGTTTTAATTTCGTTAATTACTTTGCGCGTAATTTAGATAATGTCCTTATTGGCCGCTATAGCGGTGAAGTCGCCCTTGGACTTTATGACCGCGCCTATAAACTTCTTCTTATGCCACTGACGCAGATTACTCAGCCTTTTGCACGTATCGCCCTACCGATCCTTTCGCGTACACAGGATGAGCCAAATACCTATAAGCGCGCTTATTTGCGCATGGTAGAAGTCATCATGCTGGCGACATATCCGGGTGTTTTGTTTGCCATTATCGATCACGATAATCTGATCAGGACCGTGCTCGGTGACAAGTGGGCAGGTGTCGGACCAATTTTTGCTATTTTAGGTTTGGCGTCATTTCTCGGAACAATAAGTCATACGACAGGCTGGCTGTTTATTTCTCAAAACCGTACTCGGGATATGCGAAACTGGGGAGTGTTGAGTTCCGGTGTGATTATAGCGTCTTTCGTAGCAGGTTTGCCGTGGGGGCCAATAGGTGTGGCGACCGCCTATCTTGCTGTCACAACGATTCAGGGGCCTATATTGTGGTGGGCTGTAACAAGAAAAGGTCCAGTTTCTTTCATTGATATTTTGCGCATGCTTATACCCTTCGCTTTCGCAAGTGCAATAACAGCCGTTTTAATTTACATGCTGGTTTTATATGTGATGCCTAAGGGGCCTTTGGCGATACTTGTCCTTTTACCTCTTTCCTATATGGTTTTTGCGGCGGCATTTTTTATTCTGCCCTCAGGCCGAATAGTTCTTATCGATTTGTTCAATCATGTTATTGCGATGGTTCGCCCTTTTATGGCTAAATTTAAGTCCAGGCCATTAAAAGTTGAAGATGAACCGCTTTAAATTTCTGCTAAAATATTAATTTATAAGGAGAATTCTGATGGACGTACGCGCTGCTGTAGCATGGGAGGCCGGAAAGCCGCTTTCAATTGAAACCGTTCAACTGGAAGGTCCTCGGGAAGGTGAGGTTCTGGTCGAGATTATGGCGACTGGGCTATGTCACACGGATGCTTATACATTATCGGGCGCGGACCCTGAAGGTTTGTTCCCAGCGATTTTAGGTCATGAAGGGGCTGGTGTTGTTCGTGAAGTCGGAAAGGGCGTCAGTAGTGTCAAGCCAGGCGATCATGTCATCCCACTCTATACGCCGGAATGCCGCGAATGTGATTATTGCCTCAGTCAGAAAACAAATCTGTGCCAAAAAATAAGGGCAACACAAGGTCAAGGATTAATGCCTGACGGCACCAGCCGCTTTTCCATCGGCGGTAAGAAGCTGCATCACTATATGGGGACTTCGACTTTTGCAAATTTTACAGTATTGCCAGAAATCGCACTTGCAAAGGTACGCGAAGACGCGCCTTTCGACAAAATTTGTTACATTGGCTGTGGTGTTACAACGGGGATTGGGGCAGTTATTTTTACTGCCAAAGTTCAGCCAGGCGAAAATGTCGTGGTTTTCGGTCTTGGTGGTATCGGGCTGAATGTCATTCAGGGCGCACGTATTGCAGGGGCTAATATGATTATCGGTGTTGATATCAATAACAAACGTGAAGAGATGGCAAAAAAATTCGGTATGACCCATTTTGTCAATCCTTCAGAGATTGGTGAGGATATCGTGCCATATCTGGTTAGTCTTACCAGAGGCGGCGCGGACCATAGTTTTGAATGCGTCGGAAATACCACCTTAATGCGCCAAGCATTGGAATGCTGTCACAAGGGCTGGGGTAAGTCGACAATTATAGGTGTCGCGGGTGCCGGACAAGAAATTTCGACAAGGCCGTTTCAGCTGGTTACCGGGCGTATTTGGCAAGGTTCTGCATTTGGCGGTGCACGCGGGCGGACCGATGTGCCAAAAATTGTCGACTGGTACATGGATGGTAAAATCAATATTGATGACCTTATCACTGATGTCATACCGCTTGATCAGATCAACGAAGGTTTTAAAAAAATGCATCAGGGTGAATCAATTCGCACAGTGGTGAAATTTTAATGGCGGCGACAATCGTTAAATCATGGAAATGTTTTGGCGGGATACAATATGTTTATCGGCATGCTTCCACTTCGACAGGCACGGATATGCACTTTGCAGCTTTTGTTCCTGCACATTCTCAAGGGGAATTGTTGCCCTCTCTGACATTCTTATCCGGACTAACCTGTACATGGGAAAATTTTACGACGAAAGCTGGGGCGCAGCGCTATGCGGCCAGCCATGGAATGATTCTAATTATGCCAGATACGTCGCCCAGAGGCGCCGATGTGCCGGATGATAACTCTTATGATTTGGGGCAAAGCGCTGGATTTTATGTCGATGCTACACAATCTCCGTGGAATAAGAACTTCCAAATGTGGAGCTACATTAATAAAGAGTTACCCAAGATAGTTTCGCAAACTTTGCCGATGGATATGTCACGTTGCGGAATTTCAGGCCATTCTATGGGCGGTCATGGCGCTTTGATATCTGCCTTGAGAAATCCGGAGAAATATAAGTCAGTTTCGGCAATTTCTCCGATTGTTGCGCTATCTCAAGTTCCTTGGGGACAAAAAGCGCTGACGGCCTACCTTGGGCAAGATGCGTCGGCATGGAAGCAATACGACTCATGTGAAATTGCAGCTTTATCTAAATGGAAAAAAACTATTCTTATAGACCAGGGCGCCAATGATGAATTTCTCGAGATGCAATTAAAGCCTGAATTTTTTCACCGATCCTGCGAAACTGCAGGTATTCCTTTAATGTTGAAATTTCATGAGGGGTATGACCATAGCTATTATTTTATATCTTCGGTGATTGAATCTCATATTGATTTTCATGCAGAAAATCTTAAAAAATAATTTACAAAAAAAGCCTGCAAAAAATTGCAGGCTTTTTCTGATTTATAACGAAACCTAATTAATGGCTTTGTTCAGTAGTCGCTTTTTCTTCAGTTGTTTCTTTGTTACCTAGACCAGCAGGATCTGTCACTGTTTCTGTTTTAACTTCAGAAGAAGTTTCGCCTTCGCCATCAGTTTTTGTTTCAGTGGATTTTGTTTCTTCTGTAACTGTCGAGTTGTTCGCGCCTTCAGGATCAGTCACTGTTTCAGTTTTAACTTCAGTTGAAGCGTTACCTTCGCCGTCAGTTGCAGTTGTTTCTGTTGTTGTTGTTTCGGTTGTTGTACCGTTGACTTCAGATGTCTGAGTTGTTTCAGTTTTCTTTTCATCTTTACAAGCGGTCAAGCCGAGGGCCAGTACTGCCATAGCGATAAGAGCGAAATGTTTTTTCATTGTAATATCCTTATTTGTTTAGAATTCATGATTTTGAGGAAACTAGAACAGAATAGGGAAATAAAAAAGCCCTTTAGGCTTAATTTATGAGATTATAAAGTAAATTTTTTATGGAACTTTTATGTGCGGCTACGCAGCATAAATAATTTAAGGCTATCTTCGTACATTTCTTGTATCCGGCGTAGAGCAAGAGGAATGTCAACCGGCTGCGACCTGTCTATCTTGTTCATAGTCTGTCGGGCCAATAACGAGAACTTAGACATGCCAAGATTGCCGCCACAGGACGTGATAATATGAAGCTCTTTGGCAAGATCATGAGGGTTATCTTGAAGGCTGGACATGGCCTCAAAACGCTGAGTAATTTCAATTTTGAAGTCATCCATAATAGCGTTGAAAGTGTCTAGGCCGATAAGTTTTATTAATTCGGAAAGCTGCTTCTCATCGACAAGCAACGCATTGTCGATCATCTCATCTGTGATGGTTTTTCTTGCTAGAACTTCACCAAATGTATCTTCATGCATTCCGCAAGGTTCTTCAGGGAAATTAGAGTCCGTCATTTAATCCGTATTATTACGTTTATTTCAGGTAAAATATC
>QFOT01000002.1 GCA_003241285.1 Micavibrio aeruginosavorus | reverse complement strand
TAAATTACAAGTATTTACCGCGGAGAGGCGGAGACAAGATGAGTTTTAGGGGAGAAGAATTGTTTAAAAACTCCGCGAACTCCTTCTAACTCTGCGCCACCGCGGTAAAATTAGTGATAAGCTGTCAAATTACCGTCTTGTGTCAATAATAGCAGCGTTCCGCTGGCAATAACTGGTGAAACAGCGACTGTGTCATCAAGCTTCATGCGGCGGATGACTTTTCCCGTATTCGGATCGACTTCCAGTAGATTGCCTTCCGGTCCGGTCACGATCAGGCGGCTACCTGCGAGAACCGGGCCGTTCCAAAGCAGTCCAAGGCGATTTCCATCTTCCTCGATATAGCTGGCAAGTGGCAAGACCCAGGCGATTGCACCTGAAGCACGGTTCATGGCGACAAGCTCGCTATTGGCGCTAAGTACGAAAATCATGTTGCCGACAACCCATGGAGTTTCTGTGCCGGACATTTCTTTTTCCCAGGTTCGCTGGCCGGAGTTGATGTCAATCGCCACCATCTTGCCACCGAAGCTGATCGCGAAAGCAAGGTCCTTATCGATAACGGGTAATCCTTGAATATCCGGCAAAGCGGAAAGGCCGCCGACACGCGTGGTTGGCGAGAGATCATCCATCCAGGCAACAGAGCCGTTGCCGACACGCAAAGCTATAATTTCGCCGGAAGAAAAAGCCGGGATGACGAGATCGTTATTCACGGCAGGGCTTGCAGCGCCGACGATACCGGCGACTTCACTGAGCGCCTGATAATCCCAGAGCTGTTTGCCGTCATTGGCATCGAAAGCGACGATTTTATTCTCCAGCGTAACGACAAAAACACGGTCATTCAAAATAGATGGCGCAGCGCGTGACGGGGATGACATTTTCTGTTTCCAGATAGTTTTGCCGTCAGCAGGATTTAGAGCAAGAAGTTCATTATAGCCGCTAGTGACGAATAATTTTCCGGCGGAGAAAGCGAGCCCTCCGGAAATCACATCTTCATCTTCCGTTTCCGGACGGACGGATTTTTCCCATAGTTTCTTCCCAGTCGCGAGATCAAAGGACCTGACTTCGCCTTCCGTATCTAGAGTGAAAACCTGTTTATCAAAAACGACTGGCTGGGCGACCAGAGGCAGTTTTGCTTGAGAACCCTCGCCTATATCGGCATCCCATAGTTTTTTAAGCGGAGCATTATTAAGCGCCAGATTTTGCATGGCGTGGTTCGGATAACCCCCGGCTTGAGGCCAGAATTCATTTTTCCACGGTTCAGGCGATACAAAACCGGATGACTTCATTTCATTGTCTTTTGGTTCCAGATTTTTCTGCAATTCAAGTACAGAAATTCTTGCGCCCGGCAATGGTACTTCGTCATTTTTAGATTCAAACCAGCTACAGGCCGAAAGGGATAAAGTAGCGCAGCTCGTCAGTAAAATAATACGCGGGATCGATCTCATTATTTTTGCTCCTGCAATTTCAATTCATAAACCGATAGCAAGGCGGCGGAACGCTGTTTGATGGATTCCGTGACATCGTCGCGGCCAGATATTGTTTTCAGATCGGCGATAGCGGCGGAAAAGTCGTTTTTCTTTTCCCCCTTCAAAAAAGCGCTCATAAACAAAGCTTCCCCGGCCCATGGAGATTTTTTGTTATCCGAAATTGTTTTGAGATCTTTTAAAAGATCATCGGCTTTCACATCCGGCTGTAGATCCAGTGTGAGATTTGTTTTCTGCAGCGTCGCCAGATCTTTTAGGTCTTTGTTCGCGGATTTGGTTTCTTGTGCCGCCGTGTAAGCGGCAAGAGCTTTATCCTTATTCCCCGATTTCAGCTCAAGCGCGGCGGCATTGAGATAAGCGACAACGCGCGATGTTCCGGATTGCTGTTCGGCGGCGGCAACAAGCGTTTCGGCGGGTTTGTCGGTTTGCATGGCTGTGATGACGGCATCGGTATTTTTCTGGTTCTGGCTGTGCTGCCAGCTATTCCAGGAGGCGAAAGCCGCCGTGCCGAGAATAAGCGCGGTTATGCCCGTAACGATGGCAGTCTTATGTTCGTCCCAAAGACGTTTCATATTATCGGCGCGGATCGCTTCATCGACTTCGCGTAACAAATCAGCCATGGAATTTTCCTTAAATTATTGAACCAATAAGGTTTTAATGGAGGGAAGGCACAGGAACAAGAGAAAGGTTTTTGGCGGCTGCGAATTATAATGGTAAAATAAGCCTATGCAGCAAAAACAGGCTATTCACGGCAATGGTTACACGCGGAACGAGTTTAATGCCATTTTTCAGGTCTACAGCCGAAATGTCTATGATGGGTTTTTCCGTGATTTCTCTTTTGGCGAGGTAAACGGGCGTTATTTAATGGCGTTTCGGGAGCAGGCCGGAAAAACGCCGCTGTTAACGATTGAAAAGAAAGTCCTGGGGCCGGATCGGGTCTTGTTTAGCGGACGCGACCCGGAAGGCCGCGAAGTAGCCCGATCCGAAAAGCTAGATTCTTTTACCCGCCAGCTCGGGCTTTTTATTGAAAAAGTTAAAATGGAACGGGAAGGAAATGCAGACAAAATTGTTGCTTATATGAAATAAATCTTGACCAAAGGGTCAGTTATTCCATAACTTTTAACAATGGGTGTTGTTATTGAGTTGTTCAATCGAAATGCTTTTTTTGAAAAAAATGACTTCACTGCTCATGAAAAAACAATTCTTGGCGATATCGCTGTCGAATATCGCGACCAAGGCCTAAAGGTAAGATTATTTCTTACTGGATGTCCCAGATATCCGGTTGCACGATTCGTCGATATAGTCAGCCAGAAAGAATATATGCTAATCACCAAGCATCGGACAGAAAGGGGCTATTTTGAATATGGCGTCACCCCAATTGGAACGCGCTACAAAACAATTCTCAATTTCCCTGAAGTTGTCTCGCTGTGCCGCGAACATATTCTCGATAGAGCGACGCAACCTGACATGCCATCCAGAAAATTAGGCTAAACTGCCAGCTTAGCCTTTTCGTGGCCCTTGGTTCGCGCTACTGTTAGTTCGAATTCAAAAATCCGGAGAAATAAAATGTCCAAAATCAAAGTCAAGAATCCTATCGTAGAAATCGACGGCGACGAAATGACCCGCATTATCTGGGCATGGATTAAGGATTATTTTATTACGCCCTATCTCGATATCGATTTGAAATATTTCGATTTGTCGGTTCAAAACCGTGATGCAACGGAAGACAAGGTAACGGTCGAAGCGGCGAATGCCATCAAGCAATATCGCGTGGGCGTTAAATGCGCGACGATCACCCCGGACGAGGCGCGGGTGAAAGAATTCTCGCTCAAAAAAATGTGGAAGTCCCCAAACGGGACAATCAGGAATATTCTGGATGGCACGGTTTTTCGTGAGCCGATCATTTGCAAGAATATTCCGAAATATGTACCCGGCTGGACATCGCCGATTATCGTCGGACGCCATGCATTTGGCGATCAATACAAGGCGACAGACTTGAAAATTCCGGGACCGGGCAAACTGACCTTGACCTATACGCCGGAGGGCGGCGAGCCGGAAGTGCATGACGTATATGACTTTAAAGGCCCCGGCGTGGCGCTCGGCATGTACAATGTCGATGAATCGATCGAAGGCTTTGCGCGGTCCTGTTTTAATTATGCGCTGGCCCGCAACTGCCCGCTTTACATGTCGACCAAGAATACGATTTTAAAAGCCTATGACGGCAAGTTCATAGAGATATTTGCAAGAGTATATGAGGAATTCAAAGCTGAATTCGAAAAGAACAAGCTCTGGTATGAACACCGTCTGATCGACGATATGGTGGCGTTTGCCATCAAGTCGAATGGCGGCATGGTCTGGGCCTGCAAAAACTATGACGGCGATGTACAGTCCGATATCGTCGCGCAAGGTTTCGGTTCCTTGGGCCTGATGACATCGGTTCTTTTGACCCCTGACGGCCAGACGGTTGAGGCGGAGGCGGCGCATGGAACCGTAACTCGCCATTACCGGGAATATCAAAAAGGCAAGGATACTTCGACCAACCCAATCGCTTCGATCTTCGCCTGGACGCAAGGTCTTAAATACCGCGGACAGTTCGATAATACGCCGGAAGTGGTTGAATTTGCTGATAAACTGGAAAAGGCCTGCGTGGCAACAGTTGAGGCCGGGCATATGACCAAGGATCTTGCCGCTCTGATCGGTAAGGAACAAGCTTATCTCAATACAAAGGAGTTCATGAGGAAAGTTGCGGAAACGCTTCAGAAAAGCCTATAATTATTAGGAAAACCATTGACAATGCGGGGCATTATGGGAGAAAAGTCAGGTGACTTTAAACTCCGGAACAGGCCCCGTTTCGGTCCGTTTCTGAATGTAACCTTACTGACATTGTCACGAATGAAAATCATGAACTCAAAACTGACCCTTCTTCTTGCTACTGCGATAGCCGCCGGCTTATCTTCCGGAGCCGACGCCGCTTATAACCAGAATTATATAGGCGAGATTAAAACAGTTTCCGCCAATTATGAAGATACACTGGTGCACATAGGCCGCGACTATGACGTAGGCTTTGTCGAAATGCGCGCGGCAAATCCGCATCTCGATCCATGGATTCCAGGTGCAGGCGCGAAAGTCGTGGTGCCGACCATGCATCTCTTGCCGGATGCACCGCGTGAAAGCGTGGTCATCAATCTGGCAGAAATGCGGATGTATCATTATAAAGTATTAAACGCGCCGCCGCAGACTTACCCGATCGGGATTGGCCGCGACGGTCTTCTGACACCTGTGGGCACGACAACGATCGTCCGTAAAAAGGCTGGCCCGACATGGACGCCAACAGCGCGTATGCGCAGCGAAGATCCAACGCTGCCAGTAACGGTTCCGCCAGGCCCTGACAACCCAATGGGAACACATGCTCTTTATCTGGGCTTCCCGCAAATTGCCATTCACGGTACTAATAAGCCATACGGTATCGGCCGCCGCGTATCTTCCGGCTGTATCCGCATGTTCCCGGAAGATATCGGCAAAGTATTTGATGACATGCCGGTGGGTACAAAAATTACCGTTGTAGACCAGCCGATTAAGGCTGCCTGGATCGCTGATAAATTCTATCTCGAAGTGCATCCGACACAGGCTCAGGCCACGATGATGGAAAAGGAAGGCGCCGTGCCTGACTATGAGCTTTCCGAGCGCGATTTATCCTACATCATGAAAAAAGCAGGGCCGGGAGTTGAAAAACTTGACTGGGCGGCGATCCGTAAAGTTGTAAAAGAGCGTAAAGGTTATCCTGTTTCGATTGCCGAGCGGGCGCAGACAGCTTCCGTTTCGCCGGATGGCCGCAGCAATAATCCTGATGACAATATCCGGACGCAAAAGGACATCGCTCCTCAAAAAGTTGCAGTTCCCGCAAACAGGGCAGCAGCCAAATCTGCAATGGTAAAAGAAGCGTCCGCAACTAAATCCATTCAGCCAAAACCGTTCTACCGGAATAATTGACCGACATTTCTTTGTCGGTCATCCCTGTAAAAAACAGGGATCTCAGATCCCCGCTTTCGCGGGGAAAGCATAAGGGTAAATAAATAAAAAGACCGCTTCTCAGGTGAGGAGCGGTCTTTAAATTTTAGCAGAGAAAAAAGGATTACTTTGTAACCGA
Source organism: Micavibrio aeruginosavorus (assembly GCA_003241285.1). Lineage (GTDB taxonomy): Bacteria > Pseudomonadota > Alphaproteobacteria > Micavibrionales > Micavibrionaceae > Micavibrio_B > Micavibrio_B aeruginosavorus_A. The sequence goes on along the minus strand of QFOT01000002.1, from coordinate 41,694 downwards.
TTTTTCCATTACTGTGCTGCCGTGTGTTGTTGTTTCGCTGCTGTTTGCAGTTTCGCAAGCAGAAAGCGCAGCAACAGAAGCGAGCAGGCATACAGCCAATGCGAGTTTCTTCATAGTGTGTCTCCTTAAAGTTTCTTATATTTCCTTGAACTCTCTTCGAATGTGCAAAGAATTATATTTTCAGTGCTACTGGTTAAGCTCTTGTTATTCAAGTGGCTATTTGCAGATTTGCCACAGTTATCAGGAAAAAGTTCCGATATGTTGCATAAAAGCCTCATGTTGATCTTGGCTATTTAAGGCATTAAAAAAGGCTGCCTGAATACAGGACAGCCTTTTAAATTCGATATTTCGAAAAAATTACTTAGTAACTTTTCTTTCGAATACTGGCTCAGCAGACTGAACAGGAGCAGCAGCTTGAGTTGCGCCAGCTGTACGCTCTGTTGAGTATGGAGGTTGTGTGTCGACATAGCCTTCGCCAGCAGAATCACAAGCAGCAAGAGCTGCAACAGAAGCTACGAGAGCCAAAGAAGCGATCAGTTTTTTCATGGATTAGATCCTCATAGAGGTTGATGGTTAATGTAATTAAAGAAATTACTCTTCGAAGAGAGCAAAACCTGTAATGTTTATACACTAGTCAAATTACTCTTCAAGCCTGTAACTAAAAGATTTTTCAGCATTTATTAAAATTATTTACGGAACTTTTTAGAAATACCGAAGATGTTTGGTTGGTTATCGCAAATATTCAGGGCGTATTCAGTTTGGCGACTTTTGTGAAATAGGCATCGACGCTAGATTTTAAGCCCCTGGCGACTTTTACTCTATATTCCTTGGTTGAAAGCTTCATCGCCTCATTCATATTCGTCAGATATCCCATTTCAACGAGAATGGAGGGAATATCCATGGCTTTTAAAACGGCAAAGCCTGCGCTGCGGTGTGGTTTGCGTGACAGCATTTCCACTCCCTTGCCGGGCATGGTCGTCACGACAGTGTTGGCAAGATAGCGGGACTGATTCATGGTGTCCCTCGATGCCAGATCGATTAAAATATTAGCGACATCATTGTCCTGTCCGGCAAGATTGACCCCTGCAATGGCATCGGATTTATTTTCGCGTTCTGCAAGTTTTTCAGCTTCCTTGTCTGATGCGGTATCGGAAAGCGTATAAACTGATGCGCCTGAAACTGTTGAGTTTGAAATAGAGTCGGCGTGAAGGGAGATAAATAGATCCCCTCCGTTTCGTCTTGCAAATTTGACCCGCTCTTTCAACGGAATAAAGACATCGGTGTCGCGTGTCATCTGGACGCGATACTGGCCGCTATTGAGCAGTTGTTGTTTAAGCTCCATGGCTACGGCGAGGACGATTGTTTTCTCATACGCTCCGTTTGCAGCCCGTGCGCCAGGGTCTTGTCCGCCATGGCCCGGATCGATGATAATCAAAGGCTTCTGGCTGTTTTTGGGCTGTGGCTGTTCCTCGAAGGACGGTATGTCACGGTAAGCAAATGCTTCTTCATGAAGATTCTGGCTGTTTTTTACAGCTTCATGGGCAGCAACTGATTTTGCCTTTTGCGGCTTTGGCGGGGTCACGGGAGGCGGGAATTTAGCGGCCAGATTCTGGACAGTGCTTGCTGAGCGGGGACGCTCATCCTTATTTGCCTGGATGGAGGAACTGCCGGAGGGCCGGAAATCAATTACGATACGGCTCGGCTGGCTGGAATCTTTGGGTAGAATAAAGGAGGAGAGTATCGAAATGCCGGAATTTGCCTGGAGCACTATGCGGGACTGACCCTTACCTATGTTACCGTGGCGGATATCGGCAATCGCGCTTTTGACGGGTTTCTGGATCGTGCCGACTTTCCAGCTGAAATCCGGTAGATCAACGATAATGCGTGAGGGATTTTCCAATACATAGGCTTTGAAAGGAGCGGGCTTGGAAAGCTCTATGACAATTCTTTGCTTGTCCGCATGCGTGCCAAAGCGCACGCCGTTCACCTCAAGAGCAAAAGCAGGCAGGCAGAAAAACAGAAAAGGGATCAGCAGAAGAAAAAAACGCATGGGATTCCTGAAGGAATAGATCAGAAGAGAAGGAAATCATACAATAAAAATGGGTGAGTTAACAAACATCACCTGTAATATTTTTGTCATATTGCTTTAAATTTTTTCATTGTCGAGAGCAAAAAGAGTCTATATCTTCTTATTGCGACTGTTACGGTTTTAGTATTTCGTTTTAAGGAAAGGTTTCGCTAGCCGTAGCGTTTCAATTGGGAAGTCCTGATATTGTTCGAGGATCGTTTGACTTTCCAGACCGTTTCGCAGGTGATTTATCTGTAAAGCGGGGACGGCTGGCTTAGAGCTGAATTTTAGTGTTCAGACATTTTCGCCATCATCAGGACTCCATATTTATAAATTATTTTGACAAGCGGACCCTCCGCGCCGTCTTCACATCCTCCTTCTACAGTCGCAACTGGGATGAGAGCGACCTGGCAGCGTGTCCGCATATTATGGAGTTTTACACATGACTAAACGTATGCTGATCGATGCAACCCATGCAGAAGAAACACGGGTTGCCGTCGTCGATGGCAACCGCCTGATCGAATTTGACTATGAAAGCAAAGTTCGCAAACAATTAAAGGGGAGCATTTTCCTTGCCAAAGTCACGCGCGTCGAGCCGTCACTGCAAGCAGCTTTCGTTAATTTCGGCGGCAACCGCCATGGCTTTCTGCCGTTTTCAGAAATCCACCCTGATTATTTCCGCATTCCAGTTGCCGATCGCGAAGCCCTGCTTGCCGAGCAAAAAGCGATGCTGGAACAAATGGCGGCTGAAGAAGAGCGCATGATCGCCGAAGAAGAGGCCGCGCTGGCGGCCATGGAGCGCGGTGAGGCTCCTTCGGAAGAGAATACCGATCAGAACAATGAAGAGTCTGCCGACGACAGCGAAGACGAGATTGTTGAAGAGGTCGGCGGAGATGATTCATCTTATGAAGAGTCTCAAGAGGAACCACAGTCTCAAATTGAAGAGAATAACGATTCAGGATCAGAAGACGAATCTGAGTCCGATGACGCCGATAATGAATTGGCTGAAGAAAATCATGAGTTATCAGAAGCAAATTCAGAGGCATCCGGCGAAGAAGCAGAAGAGCCTATCAAAATCTTGCGTGAGTGGATTTACCGTCCGGTCACAAGTTTTAATGCCGAAACCCAGGAATATGAAACCTCCGAAGAAGGCGACGCTTTCAAATTCGACGCGGAAACAGGTTCGATCGTTAAATCCCTGGTCGAGCAAAACGAAGCGATCATCCGCATTCGGGCCGACGCTCAGGCTGATGAAGATGGCGTCGAGCATATAGTCGTCTGGGTCGCGTTCCGCGCCGAAAACGAAGAAGTTATAGAAGAAGAGAAAAATAATCGCTCTGGCCGACGCCGCAGAGGACGTGGTCGCTTCCGTGGTCGCGGTCGTGATCGCGGGGACCGTAATGGTAGCGAAGACCGTAGCGAACGCCCGGAACGCGCTGAGCGTGTCAATGATCGTGGAGGCCGCGGCGGCGATCGCAACGGACGCAGAAACCAAAAAGGTGGACGTCATAATTTCCGCAGCAAGCGCGTCGAGCTGGTCGGCGGCGACGGCGTCGAGGGGGATCAACCTTTCCGTTTCAATTTGCGCAAGAACTACAAAATTCAGGAAGTTATCAAGCGTGGCCAGATTATGCTGGTACAGGTTCAAAAAGAAGAGCGCGGTAATAAAGGCGCGGCTGTTACGACATATCTGTCCCTGCCGGGCCGTTACTGTGTATTGATGCCAAACTCTCCGCGCGGTGGCGGCGTATCGCGCAAGATCGCGAGCTTTGCCGAGCGTAAGCGCATGAGAGAGATCCTGAAAGAGCTGAGCGTGCCGGAAGGTATGTCGGTTATTTTAAGAACGGCCGGCGTTCAACGGGAAAAAGACGAGATCAAGCGCGACCTCGATTACCTGATGCGTCTATGGGACAATATCCGTGAGCTCACGCTGCAATCGGTTGCGCCAGCCAATATTTACGAGGAGAGCAATCTCGTCAAACGCGCCGTGCGTGATATCTTCGGCAATGATATCGAGGATATCCAGGTTCAGGGTGAGGCGGGCTTCAAGGAAGCCAAGAACTTCATGAAGATGCTGATGCCGTCCCATGTCAAAAAAGTTATCGAATATGCAGATGCGAAAATCCCGCTTTTCCACCGTTTCCAGGTTGAAAACCAGATTGCAGAGATTGGCGAAACGCAAGTCACGTTAAGATCAGGCGGTTACCTTGTCATCAACCCGACGGAAGCGCTTGTTTCCGTCGATGTTAACTCAGGCCGTGCGACGAAAGAACGCCATATTGAAGAAACCGCGCTGAAAACCAATTTGGAAGCCGCCGATGAAGTGGCCCGTCAATTGCGACTGCGCGATCTTGGCGGACTGGTTGTTATCGATTTTATCGATATGGAAGATCACCGCAATAATTCCAAAGTTGAACGTCGTCTGAAAGATGCGCTGTCAAGTGATCGTGCGCGCATCCAGGTCGGCCGCATTTCTTCTTTCGGTCTTTTGGAATTGTCGCGTCAGCGCCTTAATCCGTCCCTGACCGAAGCTCAGTACGAGAAATGTCCGCATTGTAAAGGTGTGGGTTCTATTCGTTCCGTAGATTCCGCCTGTATTCTGGCGCTGCGTTCTCTCGAAGAAGAAGGATTTAAAAACAAGGCCGAGCAGGTCGAGCTTACCATTCCGAATGCCATCGCGATCTACATGCTCAATCATAAACGTAATGTCCTGGCTGACATCGAGCGCCGCTATAATTTCCAAGTCATGATCAAGGTTGATGATGAACTCGCCCCAACCGGTTTCAAGGTTGAATCGATCAAGGCGGAAATATCGGATAGCCCTAGAGGCGCTCGCTTTGACGACGAAGACGAAAACGATTACGCACATACCCGCCCTCAGGCGGCTGCCAAACCGGTCGCCGTTCCAAGTCCGTTCGATGATATCGACGAAGAGGAGGCTGAAATTGTCGATGAGCAGAATAACGGCAATAGCAAGGATTACACGCCTCGCGGCGATAAAGGCGATCGCAATAACAAGCGTCGCGGCAATCGTGCGGGTAAAAGCAGGGGCGGCCGAAACGGGCGAGAACGTGGTGACAGGTCGCCGGAAGATAATGGCGGCAGTGATGCGCAGCCAGCAGCTTACGTGACGCCTGCGCACCAGATTCAGCCTGAGCCCGTAGCAGAGGCCAAGCCGAAATTCCAGGCAAAGAGATTCTCGTCACGCAAAGCCGAAACTGCCCAGCCTTCAGCCGACTCAGTTGCTGTATCGCCATCTAATGATACGCAAGCCGAAGCGCAAAAACAGGACCCGTCTTTAAACGCGGATGGCTCGAAGAAAAAAGGCTGGTGGAACCGTCTGGTGGAATAGAAAATATGCTATTACGCCTCGTTTCCCTGTTTCTATTCCTGTTCTCTTTTTCGGCGGCTTACGCCGCTGAGAAAGAAACTGAGACGCCGTTGACCAAACTGGAAGTCGCCAGCAAGAAAATCCTCGACGGGTTAAGTGAAAACCAGACAAAGCAATTCGCCGCTATCCGTCACAGCCATGGCGTCATACGCGCCGTGGAAGACGTCCGCAAGAATATCACAAAAGCTTCGGAGTCATGCAGCAAGCATAATCCTGAATTTGCGGTAGCCATGCAAAAACGTGTCGGAGAATGGCAGGCTTCAATCGATCCCATTTTAAAAAATGCCAAGGAACGGCTCGATACGATGATCAAGCTGCAGGATTTCGCCAGTCCGATGGAAACGAAAAGCTATCTCAAGAAAATAGACGAGGCTGTAGCTTTCAAAAGCAAAAGCATGAAGTCGGTTCCGATTACTGAGAAGAAAGAATGCAAAAAACTTCTCGGCACTATGGACGATACGGATAAAGACTTGAAAGAGCTTCTGGTTCAAACGCTGGCTCTCGATAAACCTCTGGAGGCCAAGTGAAAGTTCTGCAAGTTATGGCGGGCGCGGAACAAGGGGGGGCTGAAACTGCTTTCATCGACACATGCCTTGCCTTGAAAGAAGCGGGCGTCGAGATTGAAGTCGCGGCCCGCGCCAATAAAGGCCGCAACCCAAGGCTCGAAGAAGCCGGCATCAAAATTCATACGCTACCCTTCGGTGGTAAGGTCGATTTCTACACAACGTGGAAACTCAAGCAGATCATCAAGGACTTCGATCCTGTCATCGTCCAGACATGGATGTCGCGGGGCACAGTTAAGACTCCAGCGTCGAAAGACGGGAAATATCTGAAAGTTTCGCGGCTCGGTGGGTATTACGATCTCAAATATTATAAAACATCGGACTATTTCATTGCCAATACGCCGGATATAAAATCCTATCTTTTGCGCGAAGGTGTTGTGCCGTCGCGTGTCGTTCACATCAATAATTATGCGCCGGCGGAAAGTGCCGCGCCTGTTTCAAGAGAAGAACTGAGCACTCCCGATAAAGTGGTGATCGTTCTGGCGCTGGCGAGGCTGCATGAAAACAAGGCGCTTGATATCCTGATCCGGGCGGTTGAGGATTTGCCGGATATCCATGTCTGGATCGCCGGGGTCGGCCCGCTGCAACAAGAATTGGAAGAATTGTCCTGCAGTCTTGGAATTCCCGAGCGTATTCATTTTCTCGGCTGGCGTAATGACCGGGCGGCCTTAATGGCGGCGAGCGATATTGTTTGCGTTCCGTCGCGTCATGAGCCATTCGGGAATGTTTTCGTACAGGCCTGGGCGAATAAAGTACCGCTTATCACTTCCAATTCTGAAGGCCCGAGCCAGTATGTGCATGACGAAGAAGATGCGCTCGTTTTTGCCGTTGACGATGTTGACGGTTTGAAATCAGCCTTGCGGGAATTATCCGCGAACGAAACGCTTCAACGAAAGCTGTCGGAAAATGGATATCAAAGATATCTTGGCGAGTTTACTAAGGAAAAAACGGTCGAGACTTATTTGAAGTTTTATAAAGATATCTTGGCCCGTGAAAGCTTAATCCGGTAAAGCGTCAGCAGTGTAATCGTCAGCAGCATAACTGCCCCGAATTGATGCGTGGCCGCGATATGGATGGCGGCTTTTTGGTTTTCACCGCCGAACATCATTAAAGTACCGATACCTAAGATGATCTGAACGCAGACCCAGATGCCGATAAATCCAAAATGTTTTCTGTCGAATTTAAAGCCGTGAGCTGCATAAGCCAGTACAACGAGCCCTGTCAAAACCGCAAGCAGGCGATGCATGAATTGCACACTGGCGTGATTTTCAAATAGGTTGAGCCATTTCGGGAAATGCGCCCACATGTCGGGCGGTACTAACCCAGCCCCCATTTTCGGGAAAGTATTGTAAATCATTCCTGCATCAAGACCGGCAGTGAAGGCCCCCCATAAAATCGTCAGGCAGACCAAGGCTAGCGAAATAATGCCATGAATCTGCAAAGCGCAGGAAGCACGGGGCAGGGCGAGCGGCGCTTTATCGCGGCGGATAAACGCCATGCCTTGTAAGAATAGTAAAGAGTACAAGAGTAAAGCGAGAGCAAGATGAGCTGCTAATCGATAATGAGATACGCTTGGTTCATCGACAAGGCCGGATTTCACCATAAACCAGCCGAGCGCGCCTTGCATGCCGCCGAGGATGAATAAGCCGAATAATTTCAGGCGATCGGATTTTGTCTGAATATAGCCGCGCATGAAGAAGAAAATCAGCGGGCCCGCATAGGCAATGCCGATCAGGCGACCCCAGAAACGGTGCAGCCATTCCCAGAAATATATCTGTTTGAAATCCTGAACCGTCATCCAGAAATGTTTCTGCGCGAATTCGGGAGTGGCTTTATATTTATCGAATTCGGCGGCCCATGCGGCCTCGCCGATTGGCGGGATAGCGCCGGTGATCGGCTTCCATTCAGTTATCGACAGGCCGCTTTCCGTCAGGCGCGTTATCGCTCCGATCAGGGTCATTATCATGACCATCAGGGCGACAGATAAAAGCCAGATACCGATTTTTTTGTTTTGGGTCATAGGGCATATATAAATCCGAAGCGATAGAATTGAAAGCCTTCTCCCTTGGGGAGAGGGAGCAGAGGTTGCAAAAGGTGTTTTTTCTCTCTAAAAACCATCCATGCCAGAACATCACCAGACAGACGTTATTATTATAGGGGCGGGGCCAGTGGGCCTGTTCGCCGTATTCGAACTTGGCCTTTTGGACATGAAATGCCATCTGATCGATATTCTCGACAAGCCGGGCGGGCAATGCGCCGAGCTTTATCCTGAAAAGCCGATTTACGACATTCCGGCATGGCCTGTGATTTCGGGCCAAGACCTGACCGACCGCTTGCTGGAACAGATCAAGCCGTTTAATCCCACTTTCCATTTCGGCGAGATGGCAGAGGCTTGTGAAAAGACGGAAGACGGTAAATGGAGAGTAACGACCAGTGAGGGCACGATTATTGAAGCCCCGGTCATTATGATCGCGGCAGGCGGCGGCTCTTTCGTACCGAAGAAACCTGCGTTGCCAGGGATCGACGCCTATGAGGGCGAAAGCGTGTTCTATGCGGTGCGGAAGATGGAAACTTTCCGTGATCGCCATATCGTGATTGCCGGTGGCGGGGATAGCGCGCTTGACTGGACGATCAATCTTCAGCCGATTGCAAAATCCGTTACGCTTATTCACCGCCGTGATGATTTCCGCGCGGCACCCGACAGCGTCAATAAAATGCGTGAATTGGTCAATCTGGGTAAGCTCAATTTGCTTATTGCCGATGTGGCGGCGTTAAAAGGCGAAGGAAATAAACTTTCCGGACTGAAACTCAAATCCAAAGATCTGGGTGAATTCGACATTGAATGCGATACGCTTTTGCCATTCTATGGTCTTACGATGAAACTCGGTCCTATTGCGAATTTCGGGTTGAATTTACGTGAAAATTTAATTCCGGTCGACACCGAGAAATTTGAAACATCGGAAAAAGGCATATTTGCCATCGGTGATATCAATTCCTATCCCGGCAAATTAAAGCTTATTTTGTCCGGCTTCCATGAAGGGGCGTTGGCGGCGCAAGCAGCTTTCAGATATGTTTATCCGGATAAGAAACTGCGCTTTCAATACACGACTTCTTCATCGCAGTTGCAGGAAAAGCTGGGTGTTTAATTTCTGCTCAGGCCGTGCATATAGGCTAATTGAGCGCTGCGCGTCGTGAGCTGTTTCGTCGGTGAAGGCCATTCAGGAAATAGGCGGTGATCAGGCAGATCAACGGACAACCCGGCATGTCTTTTGATTTTCGCTGCAGCTATCGCCCAGCTTTGAATTGCAGAGAAATTATCCCTGATAAAAGTCGGGCCTGTCAGGCTGTGGCCAAAGCCATGTTTTGCGTTAGGCTGGTCAGGAAGAAAGCGGTCTTTGGCATTGCATATCGAAGGTGGCAGTTGATCGAAAAGAAAACCGTGCCGCACAGATCCCAGGCTTTCGGATAAATCCCAGCATTTTCTCCATTGACCTTCCTGTTCACGTAAAATCAATGCGCGCCGCAGAAGGTAGTCGGCAAGAAGACGCGGGCAAATCCGGTCTATCGGCAATGAACCTAAAATGATTTCCTTGTTATTGGGCACTGTCATAATCGAATGGCAGGGTATGTGGAGGTCTTTCGGGATAAAATTGGCGAACTGATATTTTGGCAGAACAAGATCGTAGCGGTTTATATCGTAACCATGGCGGGCTCTCGGGGGTCTTGAGGTCGGGCATATAAAATCGAGGGCGATAGACTGGTTGCCGCGCATATAGTAGCCGACGAGGATCATGGGCCTTGCTGTCGATCCATCATTTTTATTGGCAAATTCATTGACGCGGTATACGCAGCCAATAACAGGAAAGGGGATGGCGGGATCGCCATTAAAGGAAAGGCGAGGTTTGTGGCCAAACTCCCTGTTTAGCTTCTCTATCGCTCTTTCTTTGAATTGAGAGCTTAATTGTAGAATCCGTTTACTCATTTACACAATCCCGCATAATTTTTGCAAAATAAGGCAGGATTGCATATTTTGCAACTCTGATATGAATATTTACGGAGCAAGTTTTAATCCGGCTTTACTTAAGACTTTGAGAGAGATAAACCATTGATATGAAGGCCTTTGATCTTATCGACTCCGCCAGTTTTGGCTATAAAACCGTCTGGCAGGAGCGCAAATATTTGCTGAAACTGGCTTTCGTGCCGGTGTTCATCAAGCTGGCCTGTACGGTTATTATCTTTGCTTTCGACTTTCAAAACAATTTTCTGCGTCAGGCGCTAATTACTTTGCCGGCCTCTTTTGCGGAGGGCTGGCTTCTAGCCCAGTTCCTGCGAACGTTGATTTTGCTTGAACGCTGGCCGATCATGCTGCCGGAAGATGTCAGTGACCGGCATATGAGCGCTTTATTGTTGCGCGCGCGGGGCATCATGTCGTCGACGATCATGTTCGTCCTGATTACGCTTGCCGCCTACGGTCTTAAAGAAATCTACGCCATGTTTTACGATATGGCCGGGGCAGGCGAGGCTACGAAAAATGCGGAGGCGCCGCCCGGAAATCCGCTCCTGTTCATTCCAGCCATGATTCTGATTTTCCTAAGCATCTACGCCTTTCGCTATCTATGGCTTTATATTCCAGTCGTGGTTTTGATGCCGATGGGAGAATTCTTGAGAAAACTCGGCGGTTTTATGGCCTCGATCAAAATGATGGGCGTTTTTCTGGTGGCGATGGTCCCATGCTTCGTTCTGGCGATGGTTGTTTCAACTTTGCTGACATCGCTGGTCGGCGGGCCTGATTCCGATATCGGGCGTTTTGTCATGGTAATGGTCAGCGTCGTCATCGAAACGCTGATAAGTCTGATAACAACCGCCTCCATCGTTTATGCGCTGCGCGATATTCTGCCCAAACATCCTTTGGCGCTGGCTGATATCAATAAAGAGTGAAGTCATGAAAATCAAAGTCACCGATATGGAAGGCATAAGCCACGAACTGGACGGTATCGAAGGCTGGCGGGTAATGGAAATCATCCGGGATTCAGGTCTTCCGATCCGCGCCGATTGTGGCGGGGCTTGCTGCTGCGCGACGTGTCATGTTTATGTCGATGAAAAATGGCAGGGTAAACTGGTCGAGCCGTCCGATGACGAACGCGATCTTCTGGACGATCAAGGTATAGGCTTGCAGGATAATTCGCGTCTTTCTTGTCAGATATTAATGCGCGAAGAGCTGGACGGGCTCGAAGTTACGCTCGCGCCAGGGTCTGAGAAAGACTGATTACCACTGCATCGGTGTTGGAGCTGATTTAAGGTCCGGATTTTTACGGATAGTATCCTGATCAAAATTAGCCGCCGCTTTCCACCTGATTTCATGGCAGGTAGATTTACCGCATTTGTAAGAATATTCGCCTGCAATTTTATCTTCCCCAGTTTTTGGCATGCCTTCTTTGATAATAGCCTTAGCAAGTTTGCTAACTATCTCACCGCCATCATCCGAAGCGTCCTTAGAAAAAAAACCATCTTCTTTCAAGGGCGTGCCGTTGTCCCAAAGACTGAGAATGGAGCGGTCATGACCAGATTTTCCACCGAGAGCGCCTGCATATAAAACACCTTGGATGGGTTTATCTAGCCATCCGGTGGTTTGCTTGGATAGGCGTTTATCAAGGCAAACTGTAACTTGATTGGATTGTAGCGCATTAAGCCTGTCTGTTTGGACATCCATTAAGATGTCTCGCAGGCGTTCGGAATAGACTTCGGTGGATGAACCGATTGTGCAGGTGGCGAGAGAATCTTTGATCATAGAATCTGCAATGGCAGGTTTTCTTTCAATATCAGCAGTGCTTTCGCATGCAGTAAGGCCAGTTAAGGCCAATAGAGGAGTAATGGCATTAAAAATTTTACGCATTAGATTACCTTTAAGTTAATATTTTGAAATAGTTACACATCAATTATTATTATGTCAAACAAATAATGTAACCTTTAGCTTGCATAACTGCCATTCGCGGGATTTTCTGGCTGTTGCGCTGCGATTTCTTTTATAAGCGCCTTCATGTGGTGTGAAACAAAAGGCAAAGCCTGTAACGACTGGAAGCAACAGGAGCTGAAACACTATCTTCAGCAATTGGTGCATGATAATGAAAACATAGATGTTCTGATGAACATCGGCATTCTGTATGCCAAATTGGATGAGTCCGGTCCGGCGTTTCATTATTTATGGCAGGCTTACGATCTGCATAAGGATATAAATCCTCAAGGTCCAGGACATTTAGATATTACAATGGCCTTGGCTGACTTGCATTTAGATCGTCAGGAGTATTTCGAAGCGAAACGGAAATACTGGGAGAGCATGCAAATCGATTGGGGATGCCAGAGAGCCCATGAGGGTTTCAGCACCGCTAAAAGACTTCTCGAAATTCATCCGCCTGTAAAACGCTTTGCCGACAAACCAGAGCCTGTATCAATTGAAGTCATCAATATGGTTTCAGTTTCGTGTGCTCCATCAACCGAGCCGCAAGCCTTGGCTGCGCCGGTGTTAAAACTTACTGCAGCGTAATCTCGTGCTCGTAGAATTTCGCATCGCTGGCGGTGATGATTTTGTTTGATGCGACGATCACCGAGTGCAATGAACCTTCGATCTCCTTCTTCCAGAAATCGAGAAATTTGAACAGGACCGGGAATTCTGGAGCGATATCGTATTCCTGCCAGAGGAAGGTTTGGAGGAGTTTTGGATGATCGGGAAGATGATAAATAATCTCAGCGGTGGTGAGGCGATAATCTTTCAATTGAACGTTTAAGTTTGCCATAATAAACCTCCTGTCCATTATTCGAAGCCAAAGTCTGGCTCATCATATAATTGTGCAATTTATTCCTTAATTTTGTCTGAAAAACTTGCCATTTCATTCGGAAGCGCCTATCTAGTTGGCACTCGCTTTTGGGGAGTGCTAACAGCACCTCGGGCGAGATCAACTCAACAAAATGGAGAGACACAACATGAAATTCCGTCCTTTGCATGATCGCGTACTTTTGCGCCGTATTGAGCAAAACGAAAAAACAGCTGGCGGGATCATTATCCCTGACACTGCAAAAGAAAAGCCGATGGAAGGCGAAATCGTTGCCGTTGGTTCAGGTCTTCGTGACGAAGCCGGGAAAGTTATCGCGCTTGACGTTAAAGCAGGCGATAAAGTTCTTTTCTCGAAATGGTCCGGTACTGAAGTTCAGATCAATGGCGAAGAGCTGTTGGTGATGAAAGAGTCCGACATCATGGGCATCATCGATCAAGCCGCTTAATTTTAAATTCAACAAACAAGGAAAAATACAATGGCTGCTAAAGACATTAAATTCAGCTCAGACGCCCGCCGCAAAATGCTCGCTGGTGTCAACACAATCGCTGACGCTGTAAAAGTAACGCTCGGTCCAAAAGGCCGCAACGTGATCATCGATAAATCTTTCGGGGCCCCACGCTCGACAAAAGACGGCGTATCCGTTGCGAAGGAAATCGAGCTGCAGGATCGTTTCGAGAACATGGGCGCGCAGCTCGTTCGCGAAGTGGCTTCCAAAGCTAACGACCAAGCCGGTGACGGTACAACAACGGCGACTGTATTGGCTCAAGCCATTGCACGCGAAGGCGTCAAGGCTGTTGCGGCTGGTATGAACCCGATGGACCTGAAGCGCGGAACCGAGCAAGCTGTTATCGCAGCTGTGAAGGCTCTTGCGGCTTTAGCAAAACCGGTCAAAACAAACCAGGAAATCGAGCAAGTAGCTTATATTTCTGCCAACGGCGATTCAGACGTTGCGAAGAAATTGGCTGAAGCGATGGAAAAAGTCGGTAAAGAAGGCGTTATTACGGTTGAAGAAGCCAAGTCTTTGGAAACGGAACTCGAAGTTGTTGAAGGGATGCAATTCGACCGTGGTTACCTGTCACCTTACTTCGTGACGAACCCTGAGAAAATGGTTGTCGAGCTGGATAGCCCGTACATCCTGCTTTGCGAGAAAAAACTCTCCAACCTGCAATCCATCCTCCCGGTTCTGGAGGCTGTCGTTCAGTCCGGTCGTCCATTGCTGATCATTGCTGAAGACATCGAAGGCGAAGCTTTGGCGACACTCGTTGTCAACAAACTGCGCGGCGGTTTGAAAGTTGCGGCTGTTAAGGCTCCTGGCTTCGGCGATCGTCGTAAAGCGATGCTGGAAGACATGGCAATCCTGACAGCAGGCCAGATCATCTCCGAAGATCTTGGGATCAAGCTTGAGAATGTCACGCTGGAAATGCTCGGCACATCGAAGAAAGTCCGTATCACCAAAGACGATACGACGATCATCAATGGCGCTGGTCAAAAAGGTGAGATCGAAGGCCGTATTGCCCAGATCAAAGCCCAGATCGAAGACACATCATCTGACTACGACCGTGAAAAACTGCAAGAGCGTCTGGCGAAACTCGCTGGCGGTGTTGCCGTTATCCGTGTCGGCGGTGCGTCCGAAGTTGAAGTGAAAGAGCGTAAAGACCGCGTTGACGATGCGATGCATGCCACACGCGCTGCTGTTGAAGAAGGTATCGTCCCAGGAGGCGGTACTGCTCTTCTTTACGCAGCTCGCTCTCTGGAAGGCCTGAAAGGCGATAACGCAGATCAGCAAGCCGGTATCGACATCATTCGTCGCGCCCTGCAAGCCCCGATCCGCCAGATCGTTGAAAATGCCGGTAAAGAAGGCTCGATCGTCGTCGGTAAGCTTCTTGAGCAGAAAGAAACCAATTTCGGTTACGACGCTCAAAAAGACGAGTACACAGATCTGGTCAAGGCCGGAATCATCGACCCGGTTAAAGTTGTGCGCGTCGCTCTGCAAAACGCGTCTTCCGTTGCGGGTATCATGATCACGACTGAAGCCATGATTACAGACATGCCAAAGGACGATAAAGCCGATGCGCATGGCGGCCATGGCGGCGGTATGGGCGGCATGGGCGGTATGGACTTCTAAAAGCTTTCATCGTTTCGCTTATGCTAAAAATTTAAGAAGGCCGGAGTGATCCGGCCTTTTTTTATACGTATCGGCATTGTATGATTATCCATGTCGTTGATGAAGCCCGAAAACCCTGAGCCCTTGCCACGTGACAACCCATTCCGGGCCATGGCAACCATGCTCAAGCAGTCGCTCGGACGGCTTCCGGCGCATCTCGTCGTTATCTTCTTCGTGGCGCTGACGCTGGCGGTATTGATCGGCGTGGCGATGCAGTTTGCCTCCCGCCGCGATATTCCCAAAGAGGCCTATCTTCAATCCCGCATTGAGCCGCAAAGCGACAAGCCAGCCGTTACGGAAGCGCAGTTGCGTGGCCTTTGGATGTATAAATCAGGCCAGCGTATCGCGACTTTACGTATCGGCGGAGGTGTTTTCGAAATTATCTCCTATATCGATAATGGGAGCGTTTCCCGGTCTTTCCTGCGTGGCGGCTATCGCATTGAAGGAAATATGATCGTTTTGCAGGCTCGAAAAGATCTCGGTACGCCTATCGATCCTGCGCATTATGAGTATAAATTCTATCCGCTCTCTCTCGAAACCATCAGCCTCTATGCTCAGACCAATGGGCGGGTGATGACGTGGCAGACGCCAAGAAGCGAGGCAAAGCGCCTTGATAATCCGGAAGAGGCGGCCCAGATTATTTTTGCCGCGCAGATGCCATGGGTAAAAGTCGCGCTTGAGCCGTAGAGGATATACGCGATGCCCGAACTGCCCGAAGTGGAAACCGTTGTCACCGAATTAAATGCCGTGACGAAAGGCGCAAAGATTACATCGTCTGAAACGCTAACGCAGAAAATCCGCATTCCTGTTCCGCCAGAACTCGATTTATCCTTGAAAAATAAGGTTATTCTACACGTCACGCGCCGGGCTAAATATATCCTGATTCATCTGGATGGCGACAAAATTCTGGTCATTCATCTGGGCATGTCTGGCCGCATCCATATTCATGAGGCGGATAAAAAAACCGCAACGCAAAAACACGATCACCTGATCTTGCATCTGTCCAACGGCAAGGATGTATTCTTCAACGATCCAAGACGCTTTGGTTTGATCGAATTGATCGATGAAGAAAAGATCAATAGTCACAGGCTTTTTTCCCATCTGGGGCCTGAGCCATTATCGCGTAATTTTTCGCCGTCATTTTTAGCGGGCGCTCTTAAATCAAGGAAAGGCCCTGTTAAGGTCGCTCTAATGGACCAGTGTTTGGTCGTCGGCGTCGGTAACATCTATGCATCCGAAGCCCTGTTTGAAGCAGGGATTCACCCTGAAACATCAGCCCAAAAGCTTACCATCCAGAAAATTGAGAAACTTACGGCGGCGATCAAAGCCGTCCTGAAATCGGCAATCAAAGCTGGCGGCTCAACTCTCAAAGACTACCGCAAGACCAACGGGGATTTGGGCTATTTTCAGCACAAATTTGCCGTTTACGACCGTGCGGGCAAGGCATGCAGGGGTTGTGTTTGTGATATCGCCAAAACAGGGGGTGTGCAAAAGATCACACAAGGTGGAAGATCCACTTTTTACTGCCCGCGAAAACAGCTATGAAGACGATGAAAATGAGAAGACTTTATTTTGCAATTCCGGTTGTTTTATTGGCTCTGGCCATGCCTGCAAAGGCAGGCACCAGGTATCTCGCTTCCATGCCGGATATTCCCTTGATGGCGCAAATGAACGAAATAAAGGACAGCCGGGTCGTCTTTGATAAGGCTGAGGGCAGAATCGTCGAAGAGGTGGTGAAATCAGCTAATATAAGCGCTGCCGAGGTGCTGAAATTCTATCATGAAACCTTGCCGGCGCTGGGCTGGACCAGCCAGGGAATGTCCGGATCTTTGGCGCGATTCTCTAGGAACGGCGAGCAACTCATTGTGAATCTGGAGAAACTTCAGGCCGAGGGTTTGGTTAGTTTTGCGGTTTCCCCAAATCGACCTTAAAGGCAAGAAAAAAATTTTAAAAATATCATGACTGATATGCTTGACAGGTTGGGGATAACCCTATTACAAACTCCCTCTAGCAACGAAAAACTGAATAACTTTTAGAGATTAAAACAGATGGCAAATCACGCCTCCGCCAAGAAACGGGCCAAGCAAAATCCAAAGCGCGCAAAGATTAACGCTGCACGCAAAAGCCGTATCAAAACCTTCATCAAGAAGATCGAAGCGGCTGTTAACGCAGGCGACGCTGATGCCGCTGCGGCTGCTTTCAAAGCGGCTCAACCAGAAATTATGCGCGGTGTTTCCAAAGGCGTTATGCACAAGAAAACAGCTGCCCGGAAAATTTCCAGATTGTCAGCCAAACTGAAATCAAGCAAAACACCTGCCGCCCAAAAGGCGACTTAATTTAAGAATTCTACTTCATGGCAACGAAGCTTTTAAAAGCTTCGGTTGATATGCCGTGAATTCAATCTGCCGTTTTTGGATCGCGAAAGCAGGTGGAAAAAATAAAATGCGATGAGATACTTGTTTAAGAGCGGGGGGAGAGAAAAACCCGCCAGCCGGTAAACCTTCCGGTCCAATAAACTAGGGTAGGTAAAAAAGGGTAGTTCGACAGACGGATAAAAGAAAGTTTCTTTTATTTTGCCTCTGTCAGTTTAATGACCAGCGTCAGATCTTTTCCCAGCGCGGCAATATGCATTGTCGCAGACGGTATCTTATTGCCTGAATTTTATTCAGGCGGGACACCCATGGCTGAAAAGGATGCGCGGGCCGAAGTATAACATTTTAAAATTGGAGTAGAGATAATATGAACGACCTCGGGGGCAAAAAATCCAAAGTTGTGTCCATTTACGGTCAGGCACTGGCACCTGACAGTTACGATCCAACCCCGGAAGTGCAAACTCTATGGTCACGCGTTTACGAACAATTGCGTGAAGAATTCGGCGAAGCCGTGTTCCGCAGCTGGTTGAAACCGATGACGCTGCAAGCCTGCTATCACGGCACGCTTGAAATCTCGGTTCCTACACGCTTTATGAAAGACTGGATCCAATCTCACTACGCCGTGCGTATTTCAGAGATGTGCGCAAGTATCGATGAGAGCATCAAGCGCTTAGAGATCGTCGTTCTGGCAAGTGCGTCTTCAATGAGCGATGATGATGCGCCTGTAGCCCCGAAAGCTGTTAAAGCCAATGTCAATGAGCTGGAAAAGCTTGATCTTTCATCTCCTCTCGATCCTCGTTTCAAATTCGACAATTTCGTCGTCGGCAAATCAAATGCGCTGGCTCATGCCGCCGCCTGCCGCGTTGTCGAATGCCCGAACGTGCCGTTTAATCCGCTATTTCTTTATGGCGGCGTTGGTCTTGGAAAAACTCACCTTATGCATGCGATTGCCTGGGCATTGCGCGAGAAGCAGCCTGAGAAAACAGTTATGTATCTCTCAGCTGAGAAATTCATGTACCAATTCGTGAAATCTATCCGTGCACAAGATACGATGGCTTTCAAAGAAATCATCCGCTCGGTCGACGTTCTGATGATTGATGATATTCAATTCATCGCTGGTAAAGATTCGACGCAGGAAGAGTTTTTCCATACGTTCAATGCGCTGGTAGATCAGAATAAACAGATCATTATCTCTGCGGATAAGGCGCCTGCTGATATCCAAGGCATCGACGACCGTCTACGCTCCCGTCTTTCTTGGGGACTGGTGGCCGATATCCATCCGTCAACTTATGAGCTGCGTCTTGGTATTTTGGAAGCCAAGCGCACACAGCTTCAGGCGAAAGTGCCGGATGCGGTTCTGGAATTCCTGGCACTTAAAGTCGTGTCGAATATCCGCGAACTTGAAGGGGCGCTAAACCGTATTGTTGCCCATGCTGATGTAACTAAATCGGAAGTAACTCTCGAAAGCACTCAGGATGTTTTGCAGGATCTGCTTCGCGCCCATGACCGCCGCATCACGATTGATGAAATACAGCGTAAAGTAGCCGAGCATTACAATATCCGCCTGACCGATATGCACTCGGCGCGCCGGGCTAGACAGGTCGCCCGTCCAAGACAGGTCGCCATGTATCTTGCCAAGCAATTGACATCCCGTTCGCTGCCGGAGATCGGCCGCAAATTCGGTGGCCGCGACCATACGACCGTTATGCATGCTGTGCGCAAGGTCGAGGAATTGAGCGGTGAAGATGTCGCTTTCGCGCAGGATATCGAAATCTTGCGCAGAACGCTCACTGGCTGATTAAGGCCAGCGTTTTTAGACCCGGGGACAAACGGGCGGATTTACGACAATAGAAGGTGTAAAAAGCTTAAAAGACGGGATTTTATCCCGTCTTTTCTTTTGGGGAAGAGTTTGGAAAAAATCGTTAAACCCGTTGGATTAATAAGGGTTTATGGCTATAGTCGGCCTATCTCAAAATTCCTAATTTCTCGAGTGATTCGAAAGGTCCCGTTTATGAAATTCACTATTGATCGAGCCGCTCTCCTACGCGCTCTCAACCACGTTCAGAGCGTCGTCGAGCGCCGCTCCACTATACCGATTCTCTCGAATGTCCTGTTCAAAGCCGAAGACGGCATGCTGACATTGGCGACAACCGATATGGATGTCGAAATGACAGAAGCGCTGCCAGCCGATGTACAAAAACCCGGCGCGACGACAGCGCCAGCGGTTACCATCCACGATATCGTGCGTAAACTTCCCGATGCCAGCAAAGTTACAATTGAGCTGGACGCATCCGGTAATTTCATCACTGTCAAAGCGGCACGCTCCGATTTCCGCTTAAGCTGCCTGCCAGTGTCAGACTTCCCGCAATTTGGCGGTAATAAACTTCCCGTGGCTTTTTCTATTCCGGCGGCTGATCTGCGCGCGCTCATTGACCGCACGAAATTTGCGATGTCGACGGAAGAAACGCGCTATTACCTGAACGGTATCTACGTTCATGCAGGCGATAATGAGGGCGTTCCAGTCCTTCGCGCGGTTGCCACGGATGGTCACCGTCTGGCGCGTTTTGAAATGCCGCTGCCGGAAGGTGCGTCCGCTATGCCGGGTGTTATCATTCCGCGCAAGACCGTACTTGAACTTCGTAAGCTTCTCGAAGAAGCGGCGGATGCGATTAAAATTACGCTGTCCGAAACAAAGATCAGCTTCGCTTTTGATCATATTATCCTAACTTCGAAATTGATCGACGGCACTTTCCCGGATTACCAGCGCGTCATACCAAGCGGCAACGATAAATTCGTCGATGTCGATCCGAAGGCTTTCTCTGCCGCGATCGACCGTGTATCGACAATTTCTGACGGTAAGTCCCGCGCCGTTAAAATCGCGCTGAAAGACCGGGTAATGATTATCTCTGCCAATTCCGCTGAATCAGGCTCGGCCACAGAAGAGATCGAAGTTCGTTCTGAAGTATCAGGGCTGGATATCGGTTTCAATGCCCGGTATCTGCTGGATATTACCAGCCAGATTTCAAACGATGCCTGCCGGATGAGCATGTCGGATCCTTCTGCGCCGACTATCATTCAGGATACATCTGATCTTTCCGCGCTTTACGTTTTGATGCCGCTCAGGGTTTAATGGGCGTGTAACTTGTCGTATCTGAAGTCGCTAATGCTTCAAAATTTTCGATCTTATTCCGAAGCCAATCTGCAAGGATTGGCTTCGGGCTTTATTGTGCTCACCGGACCGAACGGTGCTGGCAAAACCAATATTTTAGAAGCCGTTTCGCTACTATCGCCCGGTAAGGGGATGAGAAGCGCCGATATAGACGATATTCAAAAACAGCAAGCGCCACTTCCATGGGTCGTATCCGCCAAGGCAGAAACTATTTACGGGGAGATCGCGCTTGGCACAGGCCGCGATCCGCATAAAAAGCGCCGTATGGTAAGAATTAAAGGCGAGGCAGCAAAAAGTCAGGCCGAGCTTGCCGATTATTTGTCCTGCCTGTGGCTGACCCCTGTTATGGACCGGATTTTTTTGGAAGGATCTTCAGGGCGGCGTAAATTTCTCGACCGGATGGTTTTTGCTTTCGATTCCAGTCATGCAGGCCGTCTGACGCGGTATGAAAATGCATTGTCCCAGCGTTCCAAGCTTTTGAAAGAGGAAAAAAACGCCGATCCGAGCTGGCTCGATGCTCTCGAAGACCAGATGGCGGAAACCGGTATTGCGATCGCCGCCGGGCGAAGTGATTTTGTTCACCGGTTACAGGTGGTTTGCGACCGCGGCGAAGAAACCGAGTTCCCGGTTGCAGATATTGCCATTAGCGGTTTTGTGGAAGATCGACTGCAGTCAATGCCCGCCGTTCAGGTGGAAGAAAATTTTCGCCGGCAATTACGCTCATCGCGGGGGCAAGATAGTATTATGGGGGGCGCCAATGCCGGGCCGCACCGCTCTGATCTCGTGGTGCGCTACCGAAGCAAGAAAATGGCCGCCGATCAATGTTCGACAGGCGAGCAAAAAGCGCTGTTGATCGGTATCGTGAATGCGCATGCGACATTGATCAAGGCTGAGCGCGGGAGACCACCCATATTGCTGCTCGATGAAATTGCCGCCCATCTCGATGAAAACAGAAGAGCGAAGCTCTTCGAGAAACTCGCAAATCTGGGCGGACAGGTATGGCTGACCGGGACGGATGACGAGTTGTTTTCAAGTATTGGAAAAGGTCAGAAATTCCATGTCGGCCAAGGCGGCTTCAAGCCCTTTTAAATGCCTGATTTTAAAGGCGTTTTAAGTGGATAAACGCATTGAAAAAACTGGCTATTTCGAGTGAATCTGGTATAAAGTTAAGGTCTTCAAATTATTAGGAAATCTGGAATTTTTACCCATGTCCGAAGCTCATGCCAAAGCCCAATTAGCCGCTGAAAATTACGGCGCCGATTCGATCAAAGTTTTGAAAGGTCTTGATGCCGTTCGCAAGCGTCCGGGCATGTATATCGGCGATACCGATGACGGCACGGGTTTGCATCACATGGTGTATGAAGTCGTCGATAACGCGATCGATGAATCGTTGGCCGGGCATTGCGACCGCGTCGATGTGATGATCAATAAGGATGGATCGGTCACGGTTCGCGATAACGGGCGCGGTATTCCAACCGACATGCACCCGGAAGAAGGCGTGCCAACACCTGAAGTCATCATGACCAAGCTTCACGCGGGTGGCAAATTTGACCAGAACTCCTATAAAGTTTCCGGCGGTTTGCACGGTGTCGGTGTATCCGTTGTGAACGCTCTTTCCGAGCGTCTTGATTTGCGTATCTGGCGCGGCGGGCAGGAATGGTTCATGCGCTTTCGCCATGGTGATGTCGATCAGCCGCTGAGAACCATAAAGCCGCATGACGGACGCAATGGAACGGAAGTGACGTTTCTTCCATCTCCGGCGACATTTACCAAAACGGAATTTGATTTCGATACGCTGCAAAACCGTTTGCGCGAATTGGCGTTCCTTAATTCCGGCGTCAATATCATTCTTTCCGATTTGCGCGGCGAAGAGCCGCTCGAAATCCAGTTTTTCTTTGAAGGCGGAATCGAAAGCTATGTCGACTATTTAAACCGCAGTAAGGAAAAACTGTTCAAGCCTGCCATTGCCGTCAAGCATGTCGACGAGGCGAGCGGTATCACGGTCGAAGCGGCAATGGAATGGACCGATTCCTATCATGAAACAATGCTGTGCTTTACCAACAATATTCCGCAGCGTGACGGAGGGACACACTTGGCCGGTTTTCGCGGCGCGCTAACACGTCTTATGACGAAATACGCGGATGAAAACGGGCTGACTAAAAAGAATAAGGATATCGCGCTCAACGGTGAGGATATGCGTGAGGGCCTGACATGCGTTTTATCGGTCAAAGTACCTGATCCAAAATTCTCGTCCCAGACAAAAGATAAACTGGTTAGTTCTGAAGTAAGGCCTGTGGTTGAATCAGCGATTGCCGAAGGTTTCGGCACATGGCTGGAAGAGCACCCTCAGGATGCGAAGAAAATCGTCCAGAAAATTATCGACGCGGCAACGGCGCGTGAAGCGGCGCGTAAAGCGCGGGAACTGTCTCGCCGCAAAGGTGTCATGGATATTTCGAACCTGCCCGGTAAACTTGCCGATTGTCAGGAACGCGATCCGGCTTTGTCTGAAATGTTTATCGTCGAAGGAGATTCTGCGGGCGGTTCGGCCAAGCAGGCGCGTAATCGGAAGAATCAGGCGATCCTTCCTTTGCGTGGTAAAATCCTGAACGTCGAACGGGCGCGTCTTGATAAGATTTTAGGGAGTGAGCTTCTTGGTACATTGATTACCGCTCTGGGCATGGGAATTCACGACGAAATCAATATCGAAAAAATCCGCTACCATAAAATCATTATTATGACCGATGCGGACGTCGACGGTTCCCACATTCGTACGCTTCTTCTGACATTCTTCTACCGCTATATGCCGCAGATTATCGAGCGCGGTTATCTTTATATCGCGCAGCCACCGCTCTACAAAGTAAAGCGCGGCAATGCGACGGAAGTCTATTTGAAAGATGACGATGCGCTGGAAAACTACCTGATGAGCCAGGCCGGGGAAGAGCTTATCTTCACCGATCATACCGGAGCGCCCCGCACAGGCCGCGATTTTTCAGACGCGGTACAAAAATCAAGGCAGCTTCGTACCAGCCTTAATGCGCTTAACCAGCGTATCAATGACAAGGCGATTACCGAAGCGGCAGCGTTATCCGGGGTTTTCGATGAGGAGGTCTTATCGTCAGGCGATAAAGGAAATGCGGTTGCGAAGAAATTGCAGGACCGTCTGAATATGCTGGCTGCCCGTAATCAAAAATCATGGACAGTTTTCTTCTCGGACGTCGTCGGCTTCACGTTGCAACGTACCTTGCGCGGCGTATCGGAGACGATCCGTATTCCGGTCGACTCCATTAAATCTGCCGATGCGGTGCGCCTGCATGGATTGCAGGACTGGATGAGCGAGAATTTCGCCGGAGAAGGCAAGCTGGAAGCCAAGGGCAAGGAGATTGCCTCTGTCAAAGGACCTTCGAGCCTTTTCGATGCCGTGATCGAATATGCCAAAAAGGGCATGTCGATCCAGCGTTATAAAGGTCTTGGAGAGATGAACCCGGAACAGCTTTGGGAAACGACATTGGATCCAACCGTTCGCTCGCTTCTTCAGGTTGAGGTGGATGACGCGGTTGAGGCTAATGATATCTTCTCGACGCTTATGGGCGATGTCGTCGAGCCGCGCCGTGATTTTATCCAGCAAAACGCGCTGAAAGTTTCAAATCTGGACGTTTAACCAGCTTGTCGTCTTTACCGCAAAAACGGGAATCTTTCTTCGGTCTGGCGGAATCGGGAGATCCCCGCCTTCGCGGGGATGACAGTTTCTTTTTTTTATGACATAAAAATTCATGCAATCTATTATTCAAAAGTTATCGGATATCGTAGGTACAGCTTTTGTGGCGGAAGGGCTGGAAGCTTCTTTTGGACGGGTGGTGTTTTCAGACCGCCCGGACCTTGCGCAGTTTCAATGCAACGGGGCGATGTCTGCCGCCAAGGCTGCCAAGCAAAACCCGCGTGCTGTAGCGGAAAAAATCATCGGGCATTTGCAGAATAATGACCTTTTCCTGAAGGTTGAAATCGCCGGGCCCGGTTTTATCAACCTCACTTTGAAAGATAATGTCTTAAGCGAACATGTATCGGCGATCGCAGGCGATGAGCGCTCGGGTGTGCCGGTGTTCAATTCAGGCGACACGATTGTCCTTGATTACGGCGGCCCGAATATCGCCAAGGCCATGCATGTCGGGCATTTAAGATCAGGCATTATCGGCGACACGCTGCGCCGCATCTTGTCATTTGCGGGCTACAAAACGCTCGGCGATATCCATATGGGCGATTGGGGCACGCATATGGGGATGTTGTTCAATGATTATATGAAGCGCGGTGAGCAGAATATCGTTCTGGATACAGACTTGTCCGATCCTGAATCGGTACAGAGGCTTTTCGACGATATGGGAGAGCGCTACCCTAGGGCGTCCGGCGCGGCGAAGGAAGATGAAGCCATCAGGGCTGAAGCCTTGGAGGCCACGGTCAAGCTGCAAAACGGCGATCCTCTTTTCAGGGAAATGTGGGAAAAGGTCCGGGCCGTATCCGTCATGGCGATGGAAAAGAATTACCGCGCACTGAATGTCGAATTTGACCTGTGGAAGGGCGAGGCCGATGTGCATGAACTGATCGCGCCGATGGTCGAGAAATTAAAGGCCGGTCATTACGCCATTCCGAGCGACGGGGCGATCGTTATTCCTGTCATGCAAAACGATGATACCAAGGAATACCCGCCGCTTATTCTCGTCAAACGTGACGGCGGATTTATGTATGGCACGACCGATCTGGCGACTTTGCAAGAACGCATGGATTTATATAAACCTGCCAAGATTATCTATGTCGTTGACCAGCGCCAGCATCTACATTTCGAGCAGGTGTTCCGGGCAGCGAAAATCGGCGGCATCGTGCCGAAAGACGTCGAGCTGACCCATGCCGGTCATGGCACGATGAACGGAACGGACGGCAAGCCGTTCAAGACCCGCGCAGGCGGCGTATTGAAACTCGAAGACCTGATTGCCATGGGCCTGCAAAAAGCGCGCGAGCGTCTGCACGAAGCCGGGATGGATAAAGATGTGTCACCGGCAGAGTTAGAAGATATCGCGCACAAGGTGGCCATCGCCGCGATCAAGTTCGCAGATCTGCAGAATAACCGTATTGCCGATTACGTGTTTGATCTGGATCGCCTGACGCAGTTCGAAGGCAAGACCGGGCCTTATCTGTTGTATCAGGCGGTGAGGATTAAGTCGTTATTGCAAAAGGCTGATGCTCAAGGTTTCAAAGCCGGAAGTAATATCCTGTCAATTGACGAGAACCGTTCGCTGCTATTGCTTCTCTCGGCTTTCCCCGAAAGTGTCGATAACGCAGTGCGCAATTATACGCCTCATGTTTTATGCGATCATGCCTATAAACTGGCGCAGGAATTCTCTGCTTTTTATGCCAAGGTACATATTCTCTCTGAAACGGACGAGGTCAAACGCGCCAGCCTTATTTTGCTGTGCCGGGCCGTTTATGCCCAGCTTGAAAAAACGCTAGGACTTTTGGGGATCGATATTCCAGAGCGAATGTAATTAATTTACTGAAACAAGATCCCAGCCTGAAATAGTCTGGCGCTTAATTGCTGGTGGGAAGCTGCTTTTGCATCCTTGAAAGCGAAGAGGCTCTTTAGCGTTACTTTTAATAGAAAAAGATGTTTCGTGTTTGCTTGTGATGCAAATATTTCGGCTGGTTTCATGGGAATCAAAGGCTACATTAAACGAATTATTCATTTTATTATCAATAAAAGAGCAGTTTTGGCATCCCCGGATTGACGCGTCCGAGTATTTCCCTTTTGGCCCAAATATGTTGTTTCTGACCACAAAGTTCTTTAGCTGATAGGGGTAAATGCTATTTACGCCACTCGAAAAATAGTAGCGCGTAATGCTTGGCTCACCTGCAATCGCGGTCCATATGAACGGCCCCGCAAAATTATTATTTTCAACTTGGATGTTGATTGATCCTGCTTTGGCTGTCATGCCTGTCCCGCTTGCGCCGATATAGTTGTTGCTTATGATCGAATTTCCAACGGCAACAAAGTCTATCGCTTGTTCCAGATCTCCTTTTCCAAGCTTTATTTTCTTATAGCTTGTATTTGTAATATGGTTGCCTGACACTCTTATCTTGTTGCATTGATGCGCTTTTACCCCATCCATGCCTGTGTTTTCAATTTTGTTGAGATGAATTCTTACATTTTCACAAAGCGTCTTTATAGGAAGGGGAGTGATATTGGATGTACCCATAAGATCCCCCATGACGTGAATACCGTTGGCGCCGACATCCCGAATATAGAATCCCCGGATAAAAACATTGCTGATGCCCTCGCCAGCAAGAATACCGTCGTTCTTGGCATTTTCGATGATAACGGGCCACTCGTTACTCATAGGGTTATTAGAGGGGTTTACATCATTTCCTTTTGCGTTCTTAGCCAAAAGTTTAAGGCCTTTGGTGATATAAACGGGCCCATAGTTCCCCGGTAAAACGTTTACCACGCCGTTGACGGCAACTTTTGCAATAGCCTCGTTAATAGATTTATAGGAGGAAACTTTGAGAGCGGCGGCTTCTGCGCCATCATCATCAACCCAGACGGTTTTTTCTAATGAGGCAGCATGAGATTGTGGAATAGTAAACGCGAATAAGAACGCGAGTAAGCATACTTTTATAAGTTTCATTAAAGCTCTCCCTTACTCTAATAGTAAAACGATAAGGCTTAAGGGGAGATTAAGTTAGGTAAAATACAAAGTAAATTTTATCGATTATCTGGCCAAAAGGACTTTATAGAAAAAATAAGTTCCCGAGGGCGGTGTCGAAGACAGGGATTTCAAGCAGCCACTTGAAGCGCGACTGACCGCGGGTATGACTTTTCCTGAACTTCCAATGAACCCGCCTCCAAATCTTTGATAAGTAGTATGAAACGCACTACTGCCAGATTGAGAGGGGGCATCATCACCATTATTGGGGATGTTCAATGATTTATTAATCTCCATGCATATGTCTTTTTTTAGATATAAAAGGAAAACGATTAAATCTTTTGCAGAATTTGGGTCTGACTGACAGCCAGACCCTCCGGTTCCTATACCAGGAACGCAAGTTTGTGCTGTGGCAAACCATTCCTTATATCTGGAGGAGGCTGATTGCGACGTGTCCAGCCATTTTATATCTGGAATCATGTAGGGAATTTTATTGTACACTTTACATCCCGTGTCAGGACATTGAGCAACGTCATAAAGCGGGCCATTTGCAGAATTAAAAGTTATTTGACCCTCGGAATATCCTGAGGAAATGATTTTTTGAACGCTTGTTTCTAATTGCTGACTGTATTCAATAATTTGAGATGAGGCAGTCTTCGCACTACCCTTGCTGGATAGGCTACTCGACGGGCCTTGAGATTTGCTAAAAGTAAAATAAAGCGCACCGAGAAGCGCGACGCCGAGAAGGATATAGAGAAGCATCGCACCGGATTCTCCCTCTCTAGCTCTCCCGCAAGAAGGAGGGAATGAATTGTTCGACGAGATCCCCGCTTTCGCGGGGAAAGCAGATTGGTGAAACTTTGGCAAAGCGCGATTATTCCGCGGCATCTTCAGGAATTCTTGGGGTTTCTTTTTCCGATTTGAAAATCTCTTTACGTGCATTGCCGGCGGCATTGGCGAGGATGGCTTTTGTTTCTTCGTCCAGCTCTATATTCATCATATTCTGGTCTGCCGGGGCCTGAACAGGGGTGGCCGGTTTGGCGGCAAATGTCGACATTGGATTGGAAGGAGCTTGGGATTTAGTGGCCACGGGTTGCGAAGAGGCTTCTTCAACAGGAGCCGCTTGCACATCAATCGAATTATTCAGGGCATGCAAGGACACAACACCCAGAATACCGCGCTCGAGGCGCGACATATCGCCAGCTTCTTCCATATTGAAACCGTCATTCATGGCATTTAATTCAGCGGGCGTTCTCGGCGACACGTCTGCGCGCGCGGCGCTCCAGCCTTTTTTGACCATCAGGTCACGCAGCTTGGTGATCGATTCATTATGCTTGAGCAGATTTTCATCCGGCGGCGGCAGCGGCATATAACGCGTTACGCGCATGGCTTTTGCAAAGCCGGGATTGGAATAGAACATGCGGATATCGACAACGCGGTCACCGAAGGCAATAACCGCCTCGCCTTCTTTCTGAGCGCGGATCGCGTCATAATTGGCGCGCTTTCTGTCCTGAACGCCAGCCTGAAAGTTGTCGTGATAGGATCGCGTCATCGATCCGGCCTGTGTCTGGAAACCGGAAACTTCCGTAACGAATGCCGTACCGACGGTTTTTTCGAAGAATTCTTTCGTTTGCGTCGGATCTTCGAGTTTGCCGAAAATCTTGATGTTACAGTTGGCGGCAATCGAACGCGCTTCTTCCTTGACGCGTTTTTCCATCGCGGGCAAATCCTGCGCCGAGAATAAAAGCGAGAAACCGAGCGAGCGCGCCTGCGCCGCCATAACGCCCATACCTTGTGAAGCGTAATAACCGACCTCATCAAAAATGGTCATAAACGGTGTCGCGGAATTCGTCGGTTTGTTTTCAATGACGGTGGAGCTTTCGCCTTCGACCGTGGAACCGAGCGTCGAACCCATCATCCCCTTCAACGTCGCGGCAACGATTTTACCGAGGTTGGCTGTTTCATCGCCAGATTTTTCCAAAGCCGGGATAAGAACGACCAGAATACGGCGGTTAAGAACGACGTCGAGCATATCGACGTCAGCGGCTTGCGAGTCAAAAATGTAACCGTAGTCATCCGCCAAGGATTGCAGCGATCTTGTAAACTGCATGGACAGATATCCGTGCTGTGTTTTCGCGGTTGTCGTATCGATCATCGGTTGATCGGGGCCCATCGGTTTGTCTTTACCGTCATCGTCGAAGGCGGCATCGACATAACCCGGCAAGGTTTCGAGATAACCTTTCAAGCCGCGGCGGATCATTTCCGGCAGGGATTCATCGCGCGAGAGTTTGACGCAGGCCTGCAAAGTCAGCGCGGTACGGATCGTGCCGACCGACATGCCGATATCCTGATTATCCCGCTTCCATGTGAGAGCCGGCATCAACGCGCCGAGCAAAGACACCGCACGTTCTTTCCACATGGCGTTATCGCCTTCGGCTTCCGGCATCAACGACACCAGCATCTGCGTAAGATAAGAGGCGGAGCCTGTCGAGAACGGGTTCATCGAGTTGGACGGCGCCTTGCGGTTCGAGTTTCCGGTCATGTAGTTGAGGACCAGAAGGTCGTCATCGCGGCCGAAGCGGCGCACCAGCGAAGAAAGCGACGACCATAAATCCGTGTCGGCTTTACCATCGATATATACGAAGCCCGAGGCCCAGCACATGGCATTCGTCGCCATGGATTTCAGTCCTTCGGTTTTACCCGAACCTGTCGTACCGAGATAAAGCATATGGGTGCGCGCATCGGAATCTTCGAACCAGACTTCTTCGCGGCTGGGGTGCATGTTGCCGAGATAAAGAATACCCTTGGCTTTTCCGCCACGTGATTTTGTATCTTTATGTTTTGCGCCAAGCGGCATGCGGAAGGCCAGAGAGCGATCCCGAGTCTGCAGCCACCACATGTACAGCAGCCCGGTTATAAAAATAAAATCGGCATATGCGGTCAGGGCCGGATTGAAATGGAAACTGAAACCGGCCAGCATGAACATGGCCAGCGAGTGATCCGGCTGCATGAGCCAGTCGCCGATTCGCACATAGAGCGGACGACCATCCCTTAAGATGGAGGTATGCGCATACTGATATTTTAAATCTAGTGCCATCGTCTATATTTTGGGTCTATTCTTGCTACGGTTAAGCCGTTCATTATTGCATAAATTGGCTTAAGCGTACATTAACTAATCAATTATTGGCCGTTTAGAAAATCATCTGCTGAAACCGGCTTGCCGATAACCTGTTCAGGCTCCTGATCCGGCGCAGCTTGCGGCAGGGTCTGGGCGGTTTCGCTAACCGCTGCGGTATCCACTGGTGGCGACAGGAGCCATAAAGCCCCCATACCAAGTATAATCAGCAGTAAAAGAGCGAGAAATACCGTTAAAACGCCTTTTAGAAAACGTGTCAGCCAGCCGAACCGGCTGCAGGAAATCACGGCAGGAACCGGGTAGGCCGGATTGCCATTATAAGGCGCCATCTGGCCTTGGGCTTTTTCCAAAGCGCGGCTGACGGCGATCAAGGCTTTCACCGCTTTTTCCTTGGACGGAAAAGGGGCGATTTCCATCACGTCGGCACGCGGGGTTTTGAGCATAAGCATCCAGTTGCCATTGGTCTCCTCGCGGACTTCCAAGGCGGAAGATTTCGTCTGGCCTAGTTGCATCTGCCAGACGACAGGGCGAACGGCATCAGGCAATGTCAGCACAAGCGTGCCATCGATGATTTTGGCGGTAGATGTAAATTTTTCCATTTATATTCCTTTAGGCGCTGCCTTTGACTTTTTTGATCGCGCGTTTTTTCGATGCTGAATAATCGAGTGTCGGGATAGGGCGGGCATTGGTGCTTGCCAGATATTCTGCCAACGTCTTAACGGCGTCTTCCATTTTCGGGCGCGGAATTGGCCGCTGAATAAGCTTTTCCGCCTTGTAATGGCACATCGTGCCAAGGGCCTCGGTATGATAGGCCTGACGGCCCAGATTGTTGAGCGGATACCAGAGCGTGCGGTCAAAGCCGCGCAGCCAGACAAATTGCGCCGGGGCTAAAACGCCGCCTTCTTCCCTGGCAATCAAAAGAGCGCGGATCAGCGCCGTATTCTCATAGGCGTGCTGGTTGCACTTGGATATGACCTTGCCGATTTTGTCGCGGTTTTTCAGGATTGAGCGAGCTTGGCGCAGCAATTTGGAGTTGAGCTTTAAACCGCCTTCTGGGGACCAGCATTTTGAAATTTCGCCGAGCATAAGATCGCTTTCGGCTCTTTTACGCATGGCTTTAAGGCAAAACGCGGCCAGCAGAACCTGCTTATAGGGTGGCAGATGCAAAGGGCCGCGCCACGGTTTACCCAGCGTGCTGGCAAAAACCCGCGCGGCGGCTTCCTCATCGAGTTTTCCGTCCGGCACGGGAACATCGTAATAAGCGACCCATTCCTCAGGTCCTAGCGCTTCTGCAAAAAGCGGCAGCTCGGCTGGAACCGGGGAGCCGGGCGCGCGCGGCGGCTGGTTTGACGGATTGAATTTGATAAAAGGTTCGATATACGGGAAATTACCCGCCTGCCGCTTTAAAAGCGTA
The DNA here is from genome assembly GCA_003241285.1 of Micavibrio aeruginosavorus. Lineage (GTDB taxonomy): Bacteria > Pseudomonadota > Alphaproteobacteria > Micavibrionales > Micavibrionaceae > Micavibrio_B > Micavibrio_B aeruginosavorus_A. The sequence goes on along the minus strand of QFOT01000002.1, from coordinate 9,901 downwards.
TTGATGTCATAGCGCTTGCGGTACTGACTCTTGGGTCCGTTGAATAACAGCCATAGACCAATCAATACAAGAATACCCGTGAAGACATAGCGGAAAGGAGCAAGGGCGGTTTGCGACAAAATACCCATGAAAGTGCCGTTCAGCTTTTCTTTCGGGGTAATCTTGGCCAGTTCGTAAACCTGACTATAGGTCAGGGTTTGCGGGGGCAGTTTCCCTTTTGCCGGCAGCATATAGACCACTTCGTCGGTGTCGACGAAATGCGAGGCCACCCACATTTCTCCGACGCGCAAATAGCGAACCATATTACGTATATTCTGACTCTGGAAATACCAGAGCAGAACCAGGAGCAAGGCGATAACGACCAGAAGCAGAACCCAGCCGATCGCATTATCATGAGATGAATTTTTTTCTTGTGACAACGAAGTCCGCCGAAAGGAAATTTAAGTTAACTCTATGAGAAATATAGCGAAAACCGGATTAAAATACCAGTCCGACGATAAGGGAACGTCTATAGAAAAACTTCTCACGAATATATTGCTTTTATGAAGTAAATCAGTATTATGCCCCTCGTTTCCCGCTTAGGGGAACGTCAAGGTGGCCGGCTTAGCACAGCGGTAGTGCAGTCGATTTGTAATCGAAAGGTCGGGAGTTCAATCCTCTCAGCCGGCACCATTTTTTCATATAAAAGCAGTATTGAATCATTCCAATGGGTTAGTGGGGGTGATGATTGCGATAAAAATTTCAAACCACTTAAAACTGGTATACCAGCCGGACTCTTCAACAAACCGGTTAATGGCACCCTCTTCTGAACCCATTGATATTATTTAATAAACACCGAGGAGGTCTAAACTGTTAACGCCTTCGGTTACCGAAGACGGAGAATGATGAAACATCGCTCTAAGAAATCAGAAAACCGATGCTGGCGGCATGATGCATCTTTTTGCATCACAAATTACTCTGCCACATGCCATTGAAATGATTGCCAGACACCGAAGACGTTGAACAAAATAGCGCTGGAGAAACGGGGAATATTTTATCTTCTTGCATATCTCTATTTCGGCTAGCTCAGCTCTAAAATTTGTAGCTGGTCGTCAGAAAGATAGCAGGGACAAAATCATCCTTCACGATAGGACTATCGGCGGCATCACCGAGTAACTGATTGCCTGTGAATGTAAGATTGCCATTCCAGTTATCAGTGACAAGGTAGGTCGTACCAACGCTAAAGCCGACGGTTTTAATGCCTGATTCCACATCATGCTGCGTATAGCCGGAACGCGCCGATTGAACGGTTGAAACGCCGAAACGGTTGCTCATATGCTCTTCATCTGCCCAGACTGTTCCAATCGAACCAGACAAAATAACTTTTTGTGTAATGGGATAGCGTGAGCCGACATTCAATTCAGCCGTTGTGCCGTAATCGCCGGATACTGCTGTTGAGACTTTACCTGTTACTTGCGCAAGACCAAAATTATACTCGGCCAGAAGGTTTGCGGTAGGCGACGCGTCCACATCGCCCATCCCTTTTAGGTTTTTGCGATCTTCACTTTCATCCCGCCCCGGCGCATAACCGATGGACGCACCAACCTTGTAATTTTCACCATGCAGGGGATAGCTACCGATCCCATTGCGGACGTTTCCAAAGAACAGACCGTCCTTGTATTCGACATTGACAACGGGGATGGGCAATACATCGTATTCGTCCGATCCCTCGTAAGTGGGGGTGTAACCAACACCAGCGCCTAATGTGTAATTCCAGTTTTTGCTTTCTTTTGCAGGCGTTTCGGCAATGGGGACGCTTTGCGTATTGTTATACCATTGCTGGGCGTGGGCATTGTCGGCCAAAGCAAGTGAGCAAACGCCGATGGCCAACCCCGCCGTAATATTGAGTGTATTTCGCATGACATAGCTCCTGATGCTTGTGAGATTCTGTTCCTGATGCTATAAATATCGGTAATATTTCATCCTGTAAATATAATATTTCATGTTTATCGTGAAATATTTCCGATCTGAGAGGGCGTAATGGATAAAGATACGAAGATTTTTAGCACTTTGGACAAGGCATTCTGGATGGTCTGGGGGGCGCTCCCCTTCCTTGCAGGGCTACGCATCTATTTTCTGTTCACCTCCGCGTATTTCGGCACCGACGGAACGGTCAGCGGTGAGCTGCCTATTATGGAGTTTTCACTTGCAGGAAAAATACTGGCCTGTTCATTTTTGGGTGTCGGTATCTTTTTTTACGTTCTTCTTTTAGGTTTCATGCACGCCCTGATCCGTCAGTTTCAGCATGGTAATCTTTTCGTAGAGCGCACGTTAAAGTGCATGACGAGAATAGCCGCAGTTCTGATCTCTTGGCCATTCGCAATACTGGTGTTGTTCAATGCAACGTCATGGGGCCTGTTCCGCTTTGGCGATCTACAAGCATGGACGTTTCAGTATGGCCTTGATCTGCCGCTCATTGCCGCAGGGCTGGTTATTCTGGCTTTGCGCCTCGTCATGTCACGCGCTATCAAACTGCATCTTGACGCGCAATACACGGTATAACGGAGATACATCATGGGAATTATTGTGAATCTCGATGTCATGCTGGCAAAGCGCAAGATGCGCCTGAACGAGTTGGCCGACGCTATTGATATTAGCATCCAAAACCTTTCCGTGCTTAAAACAGGCAAAGCCCGCGCCATCCGTTTTTCTACCCTAAGCGCCATTTGTCGCGTTCTTCAATGTCAGCCAGCAGATATTCTTGAATATGTTCAGGGCGAAAATGACTCGGAAGAAAGCAAAACTTAGGGCATAACCGAAGGCGTGGAGAATGACGTTTTTAACCGAAGGTGCGGAGAAAATTCACACCCTCAAAATCGTAAAAATCTTGAAACAAAATTTATGAACATTTTCAATTGGTTACAATCGATAATTTTTATATGATTGAGTCCGTATGGTGCACCATTTTCAATTTTATCAATCACTTAGCTTTATTTCTGCTCAGTTTTCTTACGTTTACTACAAGCAATTGCTACAGGCTTTTACGGTTTTGTCGCCACAGATAAGCGATCAAGATGCTTTCAAAGCATGTAAATCCTGCCAGCCCATAGAAATAGCCTTCGGCAAAGCCGTAGGAGTGGAGGCCGACGCCGAGTAAGTTTACACCCACCCATGAAATCGCCACGATCACGCTTAAGAAAGCAAGGCCTGCCAGATATTGAAGCCGGGAGAGTTGAAAACCTATTTTGCCGTGCATCAGCCAGATGAGCCACAAGACAATTAAAAGAGCGCCGTTTTCTTTCGGGTCCCATCCCCAGAAACGGCCCCATGACTGGTCGGCCCAGATGCCGCCTAGAATAGTGCCGATCGCGGTGAATAAAAGTGAAAATAAAACCAGCAGGGATAAGGTTTGATCAATCGCGCGAGGCTCAAATCGGGAGGAAATGTTTTTTGGTATCATAGCGAGATGAGCAAAGAATGAAGCGAGCAGACACCAACCGTAGCCCATCGTAATGCATAAAACATGGGTGGCAAGCCAGAAATTGGTATTGAGAACGGCGCCAAGCATCGTCATCGTATCGCCTTCACCCGCGAAGCTGAAGGACAACAGTGCGATGAGCAATCCCGTAAAGCTTCCGGCTAATAACCCTGTCCCTTTTTTCTCCAGTCTTTCGAATAACAGGGCAATGGCAACCGTGACAAGCGATACGAAGAGCATCGATTCATATAGCGTGCCCACAGGCGGGCGAGAGAGCAGCCAGACGCGAAGGCCTATGCCACCCGCCTGAACAAGAAGGCCGATTAGGAGTGCGGCAAGTGAGGCGCTGTATAAATAAATTCTGCCAAACGCAAAGAAACACAGGATCAAAATAAACGCGGCGATGTAAAATCCTGTGCTTATTTTAAATGGCGGGAAGTCGTTCTGCAGAAGCTCGGCCTTTATTTTCTTAGTTGATACATTGCTCTCGAGTGCTGCAGAGGCTGCCTGACTGGTGGAGAGCCATTTAGACTGATCCTGTTTCATGTACGCATCGCCCATATCGCGCCATAGCAGAATCAGTTTCGCGCTTTCGGGAGAGCCTTCGCCTTTTTGCAGAATTTCCCATGGAGCATGCCAGTCGCCGTTATCGCTTTCCCATTGAGGAGGGATAATTTTCAATATCGAGTTGTCACGCGCGGCGGAAGAAATGATATCAAGCTGGAAAGATAAAAGTGCCGTTTTTCTTTCCTCTGCTGTATAGCGGGAAATATCCTGGCCTTTACGGGCGATGATATTTTTAACGTCCGCACTTAAGTTTTGTTGCAGCCGAGCGAGATCGATATAGGATAATTCTTTGTCGTTGTTTGTTCTATATTGATCTGGCAGCGAGATATCGAGCGGCAGAATAAGGGAGAGGCTGCGGAGTAGCGACGCATAAAAAGCCGCGCGGTCATGAATATCCAGAAGGTCTTTTTCATCCCGGCTTAACTGTGATTTATCTTTTTTTATCAAGGCCTGAACGGTAGTGGTCGTTTTTTTCAGGCCCGGCATGATCTCGTAAAAACTGTATAAAGGGTGTTTTCGTTCTTCGAGGCCAAGGCGGTGGCGCAGATAATCACTCTCTACATTAAAGACGGGATTGTCGATGGCTTTTGCCGGGGCAAAGAGCATTTCCGCCAGCCATTCACTGGCATTCTGCGTGGGTGTGCTTTCCTTTTCGCTGAGAAATTTCAGACTGACGCGTGCGAAACTGTCGAACGGCTTGATGCGCCCTTCATGAAGAATGGGAATTTGACGAAAATTCCGCATAGCCAAAGAATCGGCAATGGCGGGCGTTGCTATAAATAAAATAAATAAGATGAGGGCGGCGATCCGTATCATGATGTTCTTCGCTTTCCGAAGCCTGCGATCAGCATATGGAGAACAAGTCCTGCCGCCATGATAGCGCTCGCGATGTAGGGGAACAGCCTGCCGGAATTTTCAACCACGTTCAAAACCGTAAACGCCTTATTGCCGGAAAGATCGAAAGAAGATTGGTAGAGCGTATAGCCCTTATAGCGCATCGGCTCATTCATCTCGATAGCATATTTCCATTCTTCTTGCCCGTCGATAACCCGGACTTCCGAGCGATAGGCTTTGGCCGTGTCGCTTCCCGGATGAGTGGCAAGTGAAAATTTTTCCAGTTTCAGAGAAAAAGGAAGTTCGCGAGGCTGACGTGTGATTTCGATTTTATATTCATGTGCGCCGATATTAAAAACAGGCGGTTTAGGGAATTTGTCAAAGGTTACATAACGGCCATCTTCTGACGTACCAGAAATGGTAAAAGCAATACCTGTCAGGTTTTCTTCGTTTTTTGGCAGAGTGCGCGCGGGAACGAGCTGCATGAACTGGCCTGCGTTTTTCCATCCCTCAAGGTCACTGTTTCTTCGCTCTATATTGCAATTAAAGCAATAGGTGTCGATCATCAGTTTGAAAGGAATATCTACGTTTTCAATTTTCAATCCTTGTTTTAAGTCCTGATGCGGGATTGAGAGGACTGTTTTACCATCTTTGTTGATTTGCAGAACGCGCTGGTAATAATCCTCGATTCGGTTCGTGGTCTGACCTTCTTCGATCACCATATAAGCTTCGCGCGTAGTGAGAGCGGTGGTAAAGCCACCAGCTAGTAATACAAGAACGCCGAAATGGGTCAGTATGACCCCGGCCTTATTCATCTGCCATTCGCTAAACAACAGGAACTTCATCAGCATATTGACAAAAAGAACAATCAAAAGCGTTGCGGCTCCTGGAAAGGGAACAGGCCCTATAAACGTAATAAAAGAATCGAAATAGGCTTTCTGCGCGGCATAAATGCCGAGCTCTTTTTGCGCAATCGTACCGATGACCAGCAAGACCATAAGGAGAGGCAGGGTCCAGAATAAAATATCTGAACGCGAAAGGCGAAAGGCGATCTGGCGGAGTTTTATAAGCACGGGCATGTTTTAATGAAGTCCGGCTTTCTGTGCAATCAAAGCTTTTTCATAGCGTGTAAAGGAACGTAATTTAAGAGGTGCTGTTTATAAAATAACTTAATTTAAACGGAGAATATTCATGGATTTAGCAACATGCCCCAATTGCGGGGCCCAAATGCAAAAAGGGGCACTAAGCTGTCCGAAATGCACTACTCCAACCAAGTAACTAAAGTTGAGCCTAAAAGCATGCGGGAACTTTCAGTCATCTTGTTTGTTTATTTGAACAGTCAATTAAACCAAAAGTTATTAAAATCAGGAGAATAACATGAACTCTATTATCTATCTTGTCGGTCTTGTCGTCGTCGTCATGGCGATTCTTTCTTTCCTCGGCATTCATTAATTTAAGGAAATAATCATGGAAAATGGATTTAACCGCTCAAGCTCTTATGTGGAGTGGAGCGCTATATTTGCCGGGGCGGTTTTAGCCTCAGCTCTGTCGCTTGTCATGCTTCAATTTGGCGCCGTTGTCGGTGTTGCTGATATGAACGCCTTTACGGATTCGGTCAGCAATATTGAAATCACACCGGCCCGTTTGATTATGGCAGCACTTTACATCCTGATTATTCAGGTGCTGGCATCAATGCTAGGTGGCTATGTCGCAGGGCGTATGCGAGCCCCGATTTCCGCGGCAACGGAGCATGAGAAAGAAGTGCGTGACGGCGTTCACGGCGTTCTTGTCTGGGCAACAGCTACTCTGGCAGTCGCAGTATCGGTCGCATTAATGGGTGCCTTCGCGCAAATCGCTATCGATCAGCCAGCGGAAGTAAATACGGCCCAGGAAGTTCTCGACCAGCAGCACCGCACAGCTATTTTGCTGTCTTTCGCCGCGGCCTCGACATCGCTTGTTTCAGGCGTAGCCGCTTGGGTAGCTGGTGTTAAAGGTGGTGATCACCGCGATCTCGGCATCGATTTCGGACGTCACATTACTTTTTTGATCCGCCGCTAATGATAAATTAAGTTGAAAGGGGCGGGGAGTGATCCTCGCTTCTTTTGCGTTTATATATATTTGAAAAAGGAATTTTTATATGCAGAAAACTCATAACACCCTAACTGAAAATATTCGTGGCCAATCTATCGATCTGCTAAACAAACATTTAGCCGCTGCTATCGATCTTCACGGCCAATTGAAATTGGCGCACTGGAATGTGCGGGGTCCAGCTTTTATTGCTATCCATGAACTTTTTGATAAGGTCGCAGCAAAAGTCGAGGATTTTTCAGATATGATTGCCGAGCGTACAGCAGCGCTGGGCGGGGTTGCCAGAGGCGGCACTAAAACCGTCCTTGAAAAGACATTTTTAAAACCTTATCCGGTTGAGATCGCTGATGAAAAAACTCATGTTGAGGCGGTATCGCAGGCCTTGGCGGCTTTTGGAGAGTCCGTACGCGAAGCAATTGGCCAGTCGGATGACTTTGGCGATCCGGTAACATCGGATTTATTTACCCAGATCGGTCGCGATCTCGACCAGCAATTATGGTTTGTTGAATCACATAATGTGCGCTAGATAGATGAAAGGTATAAGCGACAGCGAATTCAATATGTGGAGGGCGGTATTCGCTTTTTCCCTTCTCGATAATTTTCTGTCGCTGGAAGAGCAGAAGCTTCTTAGAAGCTATAAAGCGAAAACCCCTTTCTCTAAAGAACAACTGGATATCCTGTCCCATGATTTTGAAAGGCGGCAGGATATTGGGAATTTCTACAATAGAATAACTGATGCCGAAGACCGAAAACAATTCTGTGTACTTGCGCGTGCCCTGACATGGAGCGACGGCAGTATGGGTGCTCAGGAAAAAGAGATTCTCAAACGTGCATCTTGTCTGGATACAGAAGAGGGGCGGGAAATTCTTCAATCGACAAGAGATCATCCGCATTTGAAACATTACTATCAGAGCTATTCGAAAGCAGGCGTTGTTGGTCTTTTCAGTGTGCCGCATCAACTTGATATGGTATCGTAACAAAAATTATTCCCGGGGATTTCATGACGCAAGATCAAATGCTTATTTTCGGTATCATCGCTCTGGCGCTGGTACTTTTTATTATAGACAAATGGCGCTACGACATCGTAGCGCTTTTTATTCTTTTTTTGTCAGTTGTCGTTGGTGTCGTTCCCGCCAAGGAAGCTTTCACGGGTTTCAGCGATCCGGTCGTGATCACGGTTGCAGCTATTTTAATCATAAGTGCGGCGGTTGGGCGGTCAGGTTTTATCAACTGGGTTTTAAAGATAATGTCAGGCTTTATCGATAAGCCGCGATTGCAAATCGCCATTCTTGTTACCATGGTTGTAGTGCTGTCGGCCTTTATGAACAATGTGGGGGCTCTTGCGGTTTTCTTGCCGATTGCGCTTTCTTTTGCGCGTAAAGCGCAGCGTTCGCCTTCCGAACTTCTGATGCCGCTTTCCTTCGGTTCCCTGCTGGGCGGTTTGATAACGCTGATTGGTACGCCGCCGAATTTGCTCATTGCAAATATTCGTGAGGAGATGGTAGGCGAACCTTATAAAATGTTCGATTTCGCCCCGGTCGGAATTGGTATTTGCGCTGCCGGCATTCTTTATTTGAGCGTAGCATGGGTGTTGCTGCCAAAGGACCGCCGGGGACAAACTGCGCCGGAAGACCAGTTTGAGATCAATGATTATGTGAGTGAAGTCAAGGTTCCGCCTGAATCCCCGATCATAGGACAAACGGTTTCCCAGGCCGAAGAAATGGTCGATGGAGATCTGCAAATCATCGGTATTATCAAGAACGACCGTGATCGCGTCTTTGCCAACGCGCGCCGTATCATAAGAGCCGACGATCATTTGATACTTCGCTGCGATCCGATGACCCTTAAGGGTTTTGTCGATAAGGCAAAACTAGAACTGGCTGGGATTGATAAATCCGCTAATGACGAAGAAAATGCCGAGGCTTTGCAGGAAGCCGTGCTGGAAAAAAAGCAGGTTAAACTCACTTCGGAAGATATCACTGTTGTTGAAGCGGTTATTACGAAAGGCTCAGACCTTATTAATACAACGCCGCGCAATATTTCTCTACGCTCCAATTTCGGGATCAATTTGCTGGCTGTCAAAGGGCAGAGCGGCAATGTTCGTGACAGATTAAAGGATGTACGTTTCCGGGAAGGAGATGTTGTCGTTTTCCAAGGCGCCGTCGAAACTATGCCTGAAATGCTTAAAGAGCTGGGCTGTCTTCCGCTCGCTGAGCGCAATTTGCAACTTGGGCGGCCAAGCACTCTCCTAATGCCGATTTTTATTCTGCTCGGTGCGGTTATTTTAACGGTTTCTGGTGTATTGCCAATTTCTATAGCGTTCCTAGGCGGGGTAATCCTGATTGCAGTTTTAAAGATCATGCGCCTGAATGAGCTGTATGAAGCGATTGACTGGCCGGTGATTATGCTGCTCGGGGCCATGATCCCGGTCACGCAGGCTTTGCAGACGACGGGCGGTACGGAAATTCTCGCGCAACTTATCGCCGATGTTTCAGACGGTTTCTCAGGACCGGCATTGCTCGTGGTAATTATGGTCGTGTCGATGATGGTTACGCCATTTTTGAACAATGCGGCGGCAGTGCTTTTAATGGCCCCGATTGCCGGAACGCTTGCGTTAAAACTGGGTATGAATATCGACCCTTTCCTGATGGCGGTCGCGGTCGGCACTTCCTGCGATTTCCTGACCCCTATCGGCCACCAATCCAATACTCTCGTCATGGGGCCGGGCGGATATAAATTCAACGATTATTGGAGGCTGGGTTTACCTTTGTCTATTCTTGTCGTAGTTATTGGCGTGCCATTGATCATGTGGATCTGGCCTATAACGGGATAAATCAAATGCTGAGATATTTACATACCATGGTTCGCGTTGCAGATCTCAACGCATCATTAAAGTTTTACTGTGACATATTCGGTCTGAAAGAAACACGACGGATGGAGAGCGAGCAGGGGCGG
>QFOT01000147.1 GCA_003241285.1 Micavibrio aeruginosavorus | reverse complement strand
CGCCATGAAAACGTCTGACGCTTTGCAGGAAATTTTGAAATTATAAAAATCATGATCTTCGAGAATTTTGATGTGGCGCTGCGCGGACTCCACCATCGCATCGGGACATGGCTCTCCGTATTTCTCTAAAAGGTCACGCTCCAGCGATCCGGCATTTACGCCGATACGCATCGAACAATTATTGTCTTTCGCGGCCTTGATGACTTCCTTCACCTTGGCTTCGCTGCCGATATTACCCGGATTGATGCGAAGACATGCCGCGCCGTTCTGCGCCGCTTCGATACCGCGCTTATAATGGAAATGGATATCGGCGACGATCGGCACGGTCACTTCCGGCACGATTTGTTTGAGCGCGGCTGATGACTCTTCATCCGGGCAGGAGATACGCACGATATCCGCGCCTGCTACTTCCAAAGCCCGCACTTGCGCAATCGTCGCCTCCACATCATGAGTCAGCGTATTAGTCATCGACTGAACAGTAATGGGAGAATCGCCGCCGACAGGCACGTTGCCAACCCAGATTTTACGGGAAGCCCTGCGGGTAATCATGCGCCATGGGCGGATGGAATTGTGATCTGATGCCATGCCCTGTAATAGAGGGTTTTATGGTGCGTTTTCAATCTAAATATTGATTTACGTCATTCCCCGAATGGCGTCAGCCATTCTAGGGGAATCCAACAATCCCTGGATTGCCTTAGAATTGCCCTAAGAAAAAGGGCAATTCAGGCAATGACAAAAACTCCTACTAATATTAATTTGGCGAAGGCAACGCCGCCGCGAATTGGGCTTTTAAATCAGCCGGATTGAGCGAAATATTGCGGCGGACCTCGCCTTTTCGCCCCATGGCAGGATAGGAAGTGCCCTCGACGATCGTTTCCAAACCGCCCGCATTGCCGGTCGTCATTTTATAGCCTTGTGCCTCTTCCGGGACCCAGTACTCCTCGCCGAGTTTCAAAACGCGGGAAAAGATCGGCTGCCCGGCCCCATCGCGGATTTCCAGCCAGACATCCTGCGTGGCTTTTAAAACGACGGGATGCGCTTTTTGAACCGGCGCAGCTTCTGCCGTTACAACCTCTTCACTCTTATCCGGTTCTTCCGGTTTTTGAAGCGCGGTAAGCTGCTGGTTCAATTCTTCCGGCACGGCGGGGATATCATCATTCTGAAGCCCGGGCGTGTTAAGTTTCCACACCAGGATAGTCAGGACGAGTAAGGCCAGAGATATAAGAATTACTTTGAGCCCCGGCACTTTTTGTTCTTCGGTCGCCACGGGGAAAATCTGTGCCGGCGGTTTGACCTGATGGCCTGTCTGCCTTTTCAAAAGCTGGACCATCTTGTCCGAATCCAGACCCAGATAATCTGAATAAACTTTCACGAAACCGGTGACGTAAACTTTTCCCGGCAGGCGTTCAAAATCGCCGACTTCGAGGGCTTCGAGATAAATGGATTTGATCCTTGTATTCTCTTCGACCTGCGCAAGGCTCAGATTATATTGAAAACGCACCCTTCGCAGGATTTCGCCCACGGGAAGATTAGTGTAGTTTTCCATACTTTCAGACATAAAAATCAGGCCGCTTTCGCATCCAGATCGAACGCCGTATGAAGGGCGCGCACGCCAAGCTCCACATATTCATCCGATATCAGAACACTGACTTTGATCTCGGACGTGGTGATCACGAGGATATTGATGTTCTTTTCCGCCAGCGCACGGAACATTTTCTGTGCTACGCCGGAATGCGATCTCATGCCGATCCCGACAACCGACAATTTGGCAACCGTCGCATCGGATTCAATTTCGATGCCGCTTAAGGCCGGAATCTTTTTCAGAATTTCGATGGCTTTTTGCAGATCCTCGCGCGAAACGGTGAAGGTCATATCGGTGCTTTTGCCGTCAGATGAAATATTCTGAACGATCATATCGACATTCAAACTAGCCTCTGCCAAGGGGCCGAAAATATTGGCGGCCACGCCCGGCACGTCCGGCACGTTGCGCATCGTTACCTTGGCTTCATTGCGGGTGAAAGCCACACCGTTTACGATCATCTGTTCCACGATATCTTCTTCCTTCGTCACTAAAGTACCCGGCAAATCGCTGCCGATAGCGTCATCAAAACTGGATAAAACCTGAACCGGCACTTGCTTCGCCATCGCCAGTTCGACCGAGCGCGTATGCAAAACCTTTGCGCCGAGCGACGCCAGTTCCAGCATTTCCTCATAAGATATACGGTCGATCTTGTGTGCTTGCGGCACGACACGCGGGTCGGTGGTATAAACGCCGTCGACATCCGTATAGATGTCGCAGCGATCGGCTTTCAGCGCCGCGGCAATCGCCACCGCCGTCGTATCGGACCCGCCGCGGCCCAGCGTGGTAATATCGCTTTCCGCCGTCACGCCCTGAAACCCGGCGATGACCGGCATACTGCCCATGGCGAATTCCGCTTCGATATTGGCGGTCGGGATATCTATGATGCGCGCGCGCCTGTGGTTAAAGTCACAAAGGATCGGCACTTGCCACCCCTGAAACGATCTGGCGGTTACGCCATGTTTACGCAGGGCCATCGCCATCAATCCGGCGACGATCTGTTCCCCGGCGGCCACCACCGCGTCATGTTCGGACTCATCATAATCCGGCGTAATCTGCTTGCAGTAATCGATCAGCTGATTGGTCATCCCCGCCATGGCGGATACGACGACGGCGACCTGATGGCCACGCTTGACTTCTGCAGCCACTTTCATGGCGGCTTTTTCAATTCTTTCCGGATTGGCGACGGATGTACCGCCGAATTTGACAACGATTCTGGACATGTTGCGGGGGAGTTTAGCGGACGATTTTGCTTATGACTATAGCTTTTATCGACTTGCGGTATTAGTATTGCCGATATGAAACTAAGCACGCTCGACAAAAAAGAAATCGACCATTTTTCAAAGGATTCTGCCGATTGGTGGAATCCTGACGGTCCGTTCAAACCTTTGCACCGCCTTAATCCGGCGCGGATCGGTTTTATCCGCGAAGCTATCGTTTCACATTTCGGTCTGGATGATACGCCGATCAAAGCGCTGAAAGGCATTTCCCTTCTCGATATCGGCTGCGGTGGCGGGCTTGTGTCTGAACCCCTCGCCCGTATTGGTGCCGCCGTCACCGGGCTTGATGCCGACGCAACAGGCATTAAAACTGCCAAAGCTCATGCTAAATCCGAAAATTTGAGCATCGATTATATATGCGGTGCAGCAGAGGATCTTGCGGCGCAGAATAAAAAATTTGATTGCGTGCTCGCTTTGGAAATTATCGAACACACCTCATCGCCGGAAGACTTCGTCGCGCTATGCTCAAAGCTTGTCCGCAAAGGCGGAATCGTGATCTTCTCGACGCTAAACCGCACGGCAAAATCCTATGCTTTAGGCATTGTGGCGGCAGAATACGTCCTGCGCTGGGTTCCGACCGGCACGCATCAATGGAATAAATTCGTCAAGCCGTCCGAACTGGCTGAACTGGCTGAAAATTCAGGCCTTACCCTCAAAGACGTCAAGGGCATGATGTTCAATCCGCTCAAAAATGAATTTTCCATTCATCCGCATGATGTGGATGTGAATTATTTTCTGGTTGCAGAAAAACTTTAACCGCCTACATTAGTCCTATGAACTCAATACTCACCATTATGATCGCTGTCGCGATGCTCAGCGTTCTTGCTGTTCTGGCCATCGGCATTGCCGGATTCGTCCAAGGCGGCGAATTCAACAAAAAATACGGCAATAAACTCATGCAGGCTCGCGTCGTCCTTCAAGGCGTCGCCCTCGCATTAATCGCCCTCGCATTTCTCCTTTCCCAAAAATAAGGCAATAGAATGAAGATACTCGTCCCCATCAAACGTGTCGTTGATTACAACGTCAAAATCCGCATCAAATCCGACAATAGCGGCGTCGAGCTTGCCAATGTTAAAATGTCGATGAACCCTTTCGACGAGATCGCGGTCGAAGAAGCCGTACGCCTGAAAGAAAAAGGCATCGCCAAGGAAATCGTTGTCGTCACCATCGGCCCGGCGGTCGCGCAGGATGTCTGCCGCACCGCCATGGCAATCGGCGCGGATCGCGGAATTCTGATCCAGACGGACCAGCCTATCGATCTCGGCGGCGTAGAACCTCTCGCCGTTGCCAAACTTTTAAAAGCGGTCATAGATAAAGAACAACCGAACTTAGTTATCATGGGCAAACAATCCATCGATGACGACAGCAACCAGACGGGTCAGATGCTGGCCGGAATGCTGAACTGGCCGCAGGCAACATTCGCCTCCAAGGTCGAGATTGTCGGCGAAACATCCGCCAAAGTCATACGTGAAATCGATGGCGGCTTAGAGACCGTCGAAATCAACCTGCCGGGCATCATCACCACCGATCTTCGTTTGAACGAACCGCGTTATGCCGCTTTGCCGAACATCATGAAGGCGAAATCAAAACCGCTGGAAAATATCAAGCCGGAAGATTTAGGCGTTGAGATATCCCCGCGTCTGAAAGTCATTTCGGTCAACGAACCGGCGAAACGTCAAGGCGGTGTCAAAGTCGCCAGCGTTGACGAACTTATTTCAAAATTAAAAACAGAAGCGAAGGTTATATAATTTCCCTCCCCCTTGCGAAGCGAGGGAGAGGGTTGGAGCTTTAGCTCCGGGGAGAGGGAGAGTTTCAGTAAGCACAAAATTCAAATTGAGCCGAACTGCACCCCTCCCTCTCCCTTAATCCCTCTCCCTCACTTCATGAGGGAGAGGGAAACAAGAAAAGGAAAAAAGAAATGCCCATATTAGTCATTGCGGAACACGACCACGCAGAAATCAAATCCTCGACATTGAACACGATCACCGCCGCGACCAAGCTCGGTTCCGACATCCATGTTCTCGTCGCGGGCCAAGGCTCCTCCGCCGCTTCAACGGCAGCGGCCTCTATTGCTGGCGTCACGAAAGTCTTTCATGCCGAAGGCGCGGAATACGAACATCAATTGCCGGAAACACTGGCCCCGCTTGTCGCAGGCATTGCCGATCAATATTCGCATATCCTCGCCCCGGGCACGACTTTCGGTAAAAATCTTCTGCCGCGCGTGGCGGGCATCAAAGACCTTCAACAAGTATCCGATGTTATCGAAGTCATCGACGCTTCGACGTTCAAACGCCCTGTTTATGCCGGGAACGCGATTGCTACCGTTCAGTCATCCGATGCGATTAAATTACTCACCATCCGGACAACTGGTTTCGACCCAGCATCCGTTACAGGCGGCTCGGCTGCGGTTGAAAACATTTCCGGCACAGGCGCGAATGACACGTCCAAATTCGTCGGACAGGAACTGACCAAAACCGCACGTCCTGATTTGACCGCCGCCAAAGTCGTCGTCTCCGGCGGACGCGGCGTCGGCTCTGCCGAAAACTTCAAGATCATCGAAACCCTTGCCGATAAAATCGGCGCGGCGGTT
>QFOT01000146.1 GCA_003241285.1 Micavibrio aeruginosavorus | reverse complement strand
GTCGTACAGTTAGGGAAGCGAGTTGCAGGGTTGGTCGCATCGCCCGGCAGGGTAGCGTAAGAATCACGGAATGTGTTCATCGCAGCGTCGATCGCCTTGACTTTAGAAACGGCAGCAGCCAAACGCGCATTGGCGATCAGTTCCTGGCCTTTTAGAATACCACCGATCAAAAGACCGATAATGATCATAAAAATTTTCCCCGAAAAATGGGTGACTCATAGTATACATGGAAATCGTGATAAAACTATCCCGGGCCATTTATATTCTCATGAAAAACTTAACAAATTCCTATATTCATAAAAATTTTATAAAATGACTTCTAATCCTTCGGTTCTTTCTGGCAAAGCGGGCTCTTTGCCGCCTCCTCTTTCCCGAGAATTACTTGGCAGGTCAGGTATATATTAGCGTTATATTCAGAAACGCTCATTTTTTCGCCGTCAGTCTTAAGAATTTCAAGCATTAGAAGATAAGCCGCTTGTTTGTCCCCTAAATCAGCCCGTAACATTGGCTCCATGTTACGGGTCCATGTCGGCATTGGGGGTTTATAAATAGAACCAAGTCTACGGGCGATCCGCAAAGCCTCGTCCATGTCTTTGAGACGGTGCCGTGCCAGATAAGCTGCCTGCGCCAACCACCGCCAGTTTTGCGGTCCGGGCTTCATCCCTGTTTCCTCGAGATAAGCGATAACAGGTTTTAACTGTGACGCATCAGGTGTTGCGCCGAAATAATACGCCGCCATGTAGGGCATAAAATGTGACCCGGAATCAAGATGTTCCATCAGGGAAAACCACTCCCCCAGATTATTATAATTGTAATTCTTCAGACTCTGCGTCTGCCCGACGCTGCCAAAATTCTGCAAAGCCAGTCCATAAGCTCTGTAAGCCAGTGACCTATCATCCAGAAAAGAAATTGCAGAGGACTTAATCTTTGGAGCAGGCGGAATATTTGTCCATTTTGTGTATATTTTATTCGAATAAAACCAAAGCCCTGCATTCAGGACGGCAAAAAGAACCAAAGATAGACAAAGTCCCAGATTGTTTCGATTATATTTCAGGAACATTTTAAAACTGCCGTCTTCTTAAATCCACCAATGTTGCAATGAGGACAAGAGCAAGAAATAAAGCCGTCTGCACAAGAATGAAAATGTAATCTTTTATCCCGTCAACGCCATATAGAAGCCATGAGGTCTGGGTCATAAGATCAAGCCGTGGGAATAGAGCTGAAATAGCCTGAAAAATCGTTGTCAATATCTGATAGCCCGGAATGCCATCGGAAGGATTTTTGGCCACAAATAAAAGCTGGCCCATCAATCGACCGAGGATATAAAACCCTAGAGTCGACAGGCATGCCGCGACGGGGCTGGATAGCACCATGGAAAAAAACAGCGCGACATTGACGATCAATAAATATTCGCAAATAACGCCCGTCGACCAGTAAATAACGCCTTGAGGATTGCCTATATTATACGCAATAAAGCCCAGTCCCGCGCACAAAGATATGGACACGAAAGCAGACAATATAGAAAATGCCGCGGCGTGAGATAAGACAAAACTGTTTCGAGTGACCGGCCTTGTGAGCAAATACTCCACGTCACGCGCGTCGAATGATCTTCGTATAAAAAACACAACGAATAGAACCAGTCCCAATAATCCCAAAAGACGAAGGCTGCCTGCGAGATACACGACCGAGAATTGTTCTTTTTCTACGACTGCCGATGAAGAAAGGAACAGGGAAACAAAACTGCCGACAATCATGATTGCCAAAAGGGACAGGAAAAGCTTATCCCTTCTGGCCGCCGTGAGAACGTATTTTACAAGAATACCGCTCATCTGATTACAGTTTTGTCGGTCTGCGATCTTGCGAATAGACGCGGTACAATTCACGATCAGTGTTGTGAATGCTATCCTGCGCTGCATTAATTATGGTTGCCTTGATCAGGATAATAACTTCATTCTTCGTGATAGCATCTTCCTGACCTCTGAATGCTGCGCCCAATATTGGCACTTCACCTAAAATAGGCACCGCACGCTGCGTGCTCTGTGTCCTGTCTTCCAACAGACCACCCATGACAAGTGTTTCACCTGATCTCATGCTTAGCATAGTATCAAGCTCTTTCGTGCTAACTACCGGAATGTCCGAGGAGATGCCTGAGTCAGCAAGACCTACCGACGCAAGAATAACAGCGACAGCCGGGTCAGGAATAGTAGATTCAATTCTCGAGATCGTTGGTCGAACCTGCATCGAAACCATGTTTCTTTCAATATCGATCGACGGCAATACGTTAATCAGAACACCTTCAGGCACATTCTTGATTTCAGAGTCGATTGTCAGATCGACATCGCCTGTTTCATCATCCTCCTCACGTGTCGCGTCGATTTCGAAATATACTCTATTTTCCGCAACGTTTAACACGGCAGCCTGATTGTTTAAAACCGTCAAACGCGGGCTTGCCAAGGCATGAACGGTTCCGAAACGCTGGATTGCCGAAACAAGGTTTTCAATACCATTGCTTCCGTTTTGAATGACAAATGTCGCAGGCTCACCCGGTGACAAAGCGCCTCTTGTAATGGCCAATGATGCACCAAGAGAGTCACTTTTGTTGAAAACAGACCAGTCAATACCGTATGAGAATTCGTCACTCAACTCGACTTCAAGGACTTTGGCTTCAATCAAGACTTGAGATGTGACGGCTTTGCGCATGAGATCAAGATAAGTTGCAATCTGGTTATGCGCTTTCTGAGTGGCATATACCGAGATTAATCCCGCTTGCTTGTTGATAGAATAACTCGGCTGATAAGTCGTTGTACCGCCATCCGCCGTATCAACTGTTGGCAACGAGTTGACATTCAACTGTACCTGCTGAGGCGTAGCTGTAGTCGGAACGCCGGGGGTCTGATTAGAAGACTGATCGTCAGGTGGCGAAGTTGTTGGCGGTACAGCTGAACCTGTCGGGACATTTCCTGGAGAGCCGGGGACCGAATTATTAGTTGCAGCAGGAACACTTTGACCAGCGCTATAATTTGACACGATCGAGCTGTGCTCATCGCCTGCCTGAGGCGCGGCATCGTTCAAATCGCCCTCTTCCAGTGGAGGCACAGGCGGCGGCGCCGCCGTTACACTGATTTCAGGATCTGAAGCCGTGATCTGGGTATTTATCTGAGAGTTTGCTTCCAAAATCTGCTTGATATTAGTGTCCAGCTCACCCCAGAAATCTGTCTTTGATTCACCGCTGATGCTGAAGGAAGAACCTGTTTGTGCACCTCCGCTCTCGCCACCCGATACTTCCGTGGAGGTCGTAACTGTGCTTGATGTTTTCCGGGTCATAGCAAGATACTCAACCTTATAATTCTGCGTATACGGCGTATCCAGCTCAATTTTAATAGTATCATCATCAAAAGAATAACGCAGGCCGGCAATCTGGCTGATCTGATCTATAACAAGATCATAAGGTTTATTTCTTGCTGTGTAGATTATCGATCCTCTAATCCTTGGGTCCAGCTGGATATCGTAATCGGCTTGCTTGGCCAGCTCAAAAAGTGCATCCCTGAGGGGAATGGTCTGATTAACCGAAATCGACACAAGAGGCATCGGCTTTAGACTTGCAGATCCATCTGCAACGTAAGCTTTTAATTCAGGTATGTCTTTGGATGCCGCTTCATCAAGGGGAACCTCTCTCGGGCCCAGCATATCGCGATAGTCCTGAACTTCCTGATTGGTCGTCCTATCAGCTTTCGTCATATTCTCGGTTAACTGGCAACCCGAGATAGCTAATATAATGGATGCGCAAGCTGATGTGAGTAAGGCGGCGCGGAAGGAGAATGAACGCTTCATATAAGACCTGTCTAAATAAAAAACCTATAGAACGAATCGGATGCCGCAGGAATCGCGGCAAAGCTCACAAAAGATAGCCTATTTTATATATCTTTGCCAGACATAGTCCGGCGCTTTACTCAGAGATTTTCATACTGGCCGTATCAAGGCGGCTCAGGACGTCGATTTTCTCGCCCATCTTAACTTGTTTGATCTTGATCTGGAGATCTCCCGGTAGATCGGACTGGGCCAAAGCCGTTTGCTCGGAAATCAAGCCCCTTGTATAAAGCGCCAGTAAAGACTGGTCAAAGCTACACATGCCGGAGGCCTGATTTGATTCAATCACATCCTTGATTTTACTGAATTTTCCTTCTTGAATCAGCTCCCGGACATGCCCTTCATTCAAAAGGATTTCAAGAGCGATAGTCTGCCCTTGACGAGTGGTCGGAATTAATCTCTGGGATATTATGGCCTTAAGGTTACTGGCAATACTGAAACATATCTGGTGCTTTTGTTCTTCAGGGAAAAGATTAACAACCCTTTGTATGGCTTGATATGAATTGTTGGTATGGATCGTGGCCAGACATAAATGGCCCGTTTCCGAAGCGGTTAAAGCCTGCTCCATTACCTCGCGGTCACGAATTTCCCCAACCAGAATAACGTCGGGACGCTGGCGAAGGGCGTTTTTCAAAGCGATCGCATAATTTTCAGTATCAACCCCGACTTCTCTTTGGGAGATAATGCTTTGCTGATGTTCGTGGTGATATTCGATCGGGTCTTCAATCGTGATGATATGGCCCTGACTATTTCTGTTTCGATAGTCAATCATGGATGCCAGCGTCGTCGACTTTCCTGACCCTGTCATACCTGTAACAAGAATAAGACCTCTTTTTTGAAGCGCCATTTGCTCAAATAAGGGAGGAAGGTTCAGTTCTTCAAAATCAGGAATTTTCGAAACAATTCTTCTAATTACCAAAGCAGGAGATTGTCTTTGCTTTAAAACATTTACCCGAAACCTGCCATATGCGCCCATATCAAGTGCAGAGTTTAATTCCATGTTGGTCTCAAACTCTCTTTTTTGCCTGAGAGTAAGGATGTTATTTAAAATTTCATCAAGATCGGCAACCTGTAGTGCATGATCGCCTAAATTTTCCATCCGGTCTTCGATACGCAAAACCGGAGGATGGCCTACCGTTAGATAAAGATCGGTTGCCCGTTTCTCATTCATCATCGTTAGATAACTAAAGACTATTGGTGAACTCAAAACGAATACCCCTCTTCTTCAGCAGGGGACGCCGCCTCTGCTGCAGCTGCTGCCGGAGCTGTGCCGCCGCCATGGACTTTTGCTCCGCCAAGCGCGGCTCCTGCCCGCCCTTGAGATGAACTGTCTTCTTCGTCCGTGGTTTTAAGTATCGCCAAACGTGCGGATTCTGGATCAACCAGACCTTGCTCTACCAAATTTTTAACGGCATCTTCCATCGTGATCATGCCGTATCTGGAGCCGGTTTGTATCATAGAGTAAAGCTGTGGAATCTGGTTTTCGCGGATCAGGTTTCTGACCGCGCCCGTCCCGACAAGAATCTCAAACGCGCCGACCCGGCCCGTGCCGCCCGGTTTCTTCAAAAGAATTTGAGCGATAACGCCTTGCAGCGAACTGGATAGCATGGCGCGGATCATTTCTTTTTCAGCGGCAGGAAACACGTCGATAATACGGTCGATCGTTTTTGGCGCGGTATTCGCGTGCAAAGTACCCAACACTAAGTGACCTGTTTCAGCAGCCGTCAGCGCGAGCGCGATTGTTTCATGATCGCGCATCTCTCCCACAAGGATAACATCTGGATCTTCACGCAACGC
>QFOT01000145.1 GCA_003241285.1 Micavibrio aeruginosavorus | reverse complement strand
CGCGCAAAGACTGCGTCATCGAATTTTTAAACCGTTTGAAACTCAGCATCTTCGAAACCACCGCCGAAGATCACGATACTCAAATGGCCTATGTCATGGGTCTGACCCATATGATCGCCAAAGTTTTCAAAAAAATGGAATTGCCGGATATTTTCATGGAAACGAAAACTTTCGCGCTCCTGCAAAAAGCCGTCAGCTATGTCATCGATGACAGCGACGAATTATTTTATGCCATTCAGCGCGACAATCCTTTTGTCGACACGACGAAAGAAAAGTTCTTTGCCGCCGTAAAACAACTTGAAGAACAACTTCACCAGAAATAATCAGGCGGCAGCCAGCGTAAAATCGGGTAAATACTCAGAAGTCTTGTTTCTTGCCTCACCCATCATGGAAGAAAAATTTTCAGCTTCCTGCGACCAGCTCCTGGTCTTGCAGATCAAATCCGCCATCTCTTCAGGAGATTTAAATTGCCCCATATCCGAAATAGCACGATCATAAGCTTCCTGTAAGTCAGAGGCCATAACCCCAAGACCGGAATCCGCATTCAATATCGGCTGGTGCCCACCCCGATTTAACGCCACGACCGGCGTGCCGCAGGCAAGCGCCTCGATAACCGTCATGCCAAATGTTTCAGTATCAGATGGCAGTACAAACAGTTTTGCGCCGCTATATAGCCTCGCCAATTGCTCTCCTTCCGCAAAGCCTAAAAATTTTACATCTGGATAGGTCGCCTTGATTCTTTCTTCGGATGGCCCCGTCCCGACGACGACTTTCGGAATACTCCCTGTTTCCAGCTCGCAAAAACGCTCCGCGCCCTTTCCCGGGGCTAAACGCCCGACATACAGGATATAATCCTTTGGACTATCTTTATAAGGATGGAAAATATTGGTGTCGATTCCGCGTGACACGATATGGATTTTATCCTGCTTCATCCCCCATTCAATCAATTCATGGCGCAAATCATTTGTAGCCGCCATCGTCGCATCGGCTTTGCCATGAAAGACCGTCAGAAGTTTACGTACGACCCTGCCTGCAACAGCATTGGGGACGAAGGGAATATCGAAACCCTGCTCGGTTACATATTGCTGCCAGTTGGTGTGAAAAGCGGTTGAAACCTGTATGCCTTTTTTACGCGCGCAATAAAGCGCCGCAATACCTAACGGCCCTTCGGTCGCGATGTGAATAAAATCGGGCGCGATTGCCTCAATCCGTGACGCCATGTCTTTGATGGAGGGGACCACCAAAGGAATAGTTTTCTGCATTGGAGCCGAAAAGCGCGTATTACGCCGCCAAATAGCTCTTATCATGCCAGCCTCTTCCCCGTAACTGAACGGCGTTAGAAAATCGACATCATATTTCTCTTGCAGATGCGGCATCAGGTTCTCATAGGTTCGATACACACCATTGACCCGCGCTCTATCGAGATCGGATAACGGTTTCGCTTGCGGATTTTCAAGTGCAGCTTCTGTCACAATCAAGATTTTCTTTTTCATGATATCTGCCTTTTTAAGCGTAAGCGTATTCAGGAATATCCTGAATATCGTTTGATTTTTGGACAGGAATCTTCGGTTTATGAATTTCTGCACCATGTTTTGGATAAAGTTTCAAAAACACCGATAACGTATAATCGGTATGCGCCCTGTAGCTGGCATGAGGATTTGCATCTGATTTACACGGCAACCTGCCAAGATTTAATTGTTTCCTCACATCGCTCCAGTTAAAAAGCCTCCATTCGCCATCATGGGCCTCTGCAAGAAAATTTCCATTTTCAACAAAATTTCCGGAATTACCTGTTCTTTCAAAAAGCTCGGCATGATGCGTGTGACCGCAGAAGACCCTTTTATAAAGGCCTGTTTCAAGATCTTTATGCATCGACTCGCGCAATTTTCCATCAATACCAAAAAATTTCTTAACGCCGTATTTTACCGGAGCAATCAGGGATATATCCCTTCCGGTCCAATTGATGGACGCCCGCCTGAAAGACTGGCTTAACCGCAAGGAAGGTTCATATGCGTTATCCGCGAACTCTGCGATTTTTCTCATTATGCTATTCCGATGCCAGTCATCCTCCTGATGGCCATGCCGGATAAGATTTTTATCCCCTTTTGCATCTATATGAACATAGCGCTCGCAAACCCGCACTTCCAAAGCCCGTCCGTCCCGGCCCTTGATACGCACCATTTTATCGACAGTGGCTTCTTCATCGTGATTACCGGGAATAAAGACAAGTTTCCCTCCGCGGTCAATAAACGCGAACATGGCATCGATACATCTCTTATGCAGTTCAGGGATATTTTCGTCGTAATTAAGCCCGTCAAAACCGTCGCCGTTTATAATCAACTTATCAAAATTTACATTATCCAAAAACTCCAGCAGGTATTCCGCAAACGCAGCTTTGCGCCCAAGATGAAGATCAGAAATAATAGCCGTCCTGAAATTATAGGCGGCGTGTTCTGGTTGTGGAACAACCTGATTTTTGAATGATTGCTGTAAAGCGGGGGAATTATATTCAAAAGGGTAGCTATTGCGCGTTAGAATAACGCCGTCTGCCTGTAACAGCATGGTGTCTCCTGTATAAGTTTCAAAATTGATTTGAAACAGCAGGCGAAACATCCATGTGCGCGCTGTATCGATAGAATCCCGCAACCTTTAAAGGGTCCATATTCGGCGGCGGGCTATTTTTATCTCACGGGCATATATTAATCAGATTCGTAAAAATAAGGAAATTCTAATTTTGCAGATGCCTTTTCATGCAGATTATGTTGATAAAAGACTGTATTTCCGGAATTAAGATTATCCGGATAGCTGCTTTTATATAAACAGGAAGCAGGATTATCAGTCATTTATGCTATTTAACAGTTTTCAATTTATCTTTTTATTTCTTCCTTTGATTGTCACCGCTTTCGCGCTGGCCCAAAAATATATTGGGAAGAACACTCAATATCTCCTGGTCGTTCTTCTGGCAGGCTCCCTGATTTTTTATGCACAACACAGCCTCAAAGATTTGGCGATCATGGTCGCCTCGATCGGCGTCAACTTCCTGATCGGGCAAAAAATATATCAGAACAAACGATTTCTCGTCGCGGGACTTATATTTAATTTGGGACTGATTTCTTATTTTAAATACACTTTTTTTATCGCAGAGAATGTCGCAGATTTGCTGGACACATCTTTCACGATGGAAAAAATGGCGCTGCCCCTTGGCATATCTTTTTTTACTTTTCAGCAGATAGCCTATCTGGTCGATACGTACCGGACAGGACAACCGGAAAGAAAATTTACGCCCTATGCTTTGCTGGTCAGCTTCTTTCCGCATTCGATCGCTGGCCCGCTGGTCCAGTATAAAGAAATCCTGCCGCAACTGCGACAAGCACGAATTTCTACAGAAAACTTTTCTGTTGGTATGACAATTTTTATTATCGGCTTGTTTAAAAAAGTTGTAATCGCAGATAGCCTTGCTCCGGGCGCCAATATTGTCTTCGATAACGCGGCATCGGGAATAATCCCGACCACAGCAGAAGCATGGATCGGCGCCCTTTGTTATACATTTCAGTTATATTTTGATTTTTCAGGTTATAGCGACATGGCAATCGGGCTGGCCCGAATTTTTAATATCAATTTTCCGTTTAACTTTGACTCCCCTTATAAAGCGACATCAATTATTGATTTCTGGCGCAGATGGCATATCACCTTGTCCCTGTTTCTAAAAAACTATGTCTACATACCTCTGGGCGGTAGCCGGCATGGCACAATTAAAAAATACAGAAATCTTCTTTTCACTATGTTCCTGTGTGGCCTATGGCACGGCGCCGGATGGACTTTCATCCTTTGGGGATTACTCCATGGCCTGCTGCTTGTCGGAAATCATGGATGGAACTCACTTCAAATAAAACTACCACGTTTATTCACCCTCAATATTGCGGGGTGGATTTTAACGATGCTCTGCGTAATTGCTGGATGGGTTCTCTTTAGATCGCAAAACATCCACACGGCCCTTACCGTCTATGCGGCCATGTTAGGCCAGAGCCAGACTGGGGAGATAAGCCTTGAGAATAAAAGCGTATATATTATCATGCTGACTATAGCTTTATTTATATCGATTTCCTTGCCTAACATAAAAGATTTCATGGCAGACCGACTTTCTCAAAACGAAGGTAGCAAGGGTACAACTACATCATCGAGCTTTTTCAAATGGTCGCCCTCCGTTACAAACGCTTTCTGCGTTTCCCTTATGACGCTATCCATATTAATTTGCATGGCCGCGAATAAAAAAATGGAATTTCTTTATTTTAATTTTTGAAACATGAAAAAACATAAATCATATCTCATTTGGGCATTAATTTTTATATTGATACCCATAACCCTATTAACCACAGCAAATGAACTTATGCTTGGTCGAAGCGGGGAATATTTATCCGGAAAAGAGATATCTCTCCGACAGGCTGATAAAAAATCGTTTAATATTTATGGATCTGCCGTTTCCGATAAGGCGCTTGAATTAAAGCTCGAATCTTATCAGAGAATTCAACCGGATATCGTTTCTATAGGATCGTCCAGAACTCTTCAATTCCGCCAGAAATTTTTTAAAAAGCCGTTCTATAATATGGGACTGACAGCAGGCTCCGTCGGTGAACTGCGTGACATCACCAACACTATAGTTAAACTCCACAAGCCCCAAATAATGATTATCGGCGCGGATTTCTGGTGGTTTCACCCGGAAAAAGAAAATCTTTCAACCTCAAAGAAAGAAGAAAGATTTACCGCTCCTTATAAAGATTTGGCGGCGCGGATAGAAAATCTCACGCTTCCCTTTCAATGGATACAGGAAGGAAGCATCAATCTAGTTGATTATACTGATTTACTTTTTTCAACGCCTGAAGAAAATATTGGTGTCCGCGGAAAACTGCGCAGCGCAGGCATAGCACCAGACGGTTCATATTATTATACCGATAGAGTGATCGGAGAACATTCAAATAAAAACGAACAGTTTCATGAAACGAAGGAAAGAATAGAACAAGGCAAAGATCAATTTATCTATGGGTCAAAAGCCTCAACTCTTCTTATTGATGACTTTAACAGGATTACCAAATCTTTGCAGGATCAAGGCATAGAGGTATTCGTTTTCTTTCCGCCCGTAGCGCCAAAAATTCTGTCCGAGCTGCACCAGCGCAACTACCAATACATAAAAGAGATCGAAGATATTTTCCGGGAAAGAAACATCGCCCATTTTAATTTTCTTGATCCGGCGCAAATTGGTCCCGCTTCTGACTGCGAATTTATCGACGGCTTTCACGGCGGCGATGTTTTATACGGGCGCATAATTCTCAAAATGGCTCACAGCAGCCCCGTACTCTCTAAGATTACAGATAAGGGTTACCTTCAAGAGGTCGATGGAAAATATAAAGGCTACGCCATGATCCCTGAACCACGCGTCACTTCGCGGGCAGAAGTCGACTTTTTAAAACTGGGATGTAGGAAATAG
>QFOT01000144.1 GCA_003241285.1 Micavibrio aeruginosavorus | reverse complement strand
TCGCCCGGTATCCCGCATTATGGCCCGAATGCCCATCCGCTTGCGGTAGAGGCGCAAGAAACAGCCATTCCTCTTGTCTGCGATATTGAGTTATTAGCGCAAAGTATAGAAAACGATATTCTGGCGATTACCGGCACGAATGGAAAATCCACAACTACAGCGCTTCTGGCGCATGCATTGGCGCAATTTCGTCCTGTGGAAATGGGCGGTAATATCGGCAACCCGGTTTTGCAATTGAACAGCCTTGACAAGAATGGAAGTTATATTCTCGAGCTGTCTTCTTACCAGCTGGAGCTTTCTCCCTCTCTACGGCCCGCCGGGGCCATACTTCTTAATATCACGCCTGATCATCTGGCGCGTCATGGCGACATGGAAACTTATATCAGGGCGAAAGAGAATATCTTTGCAGGCATTCATAGGAATGGGCGCAAACCTGTTGCCGTGATCGCCATCGACAGCGATGTTACAAAACGCATTGCCGAAAGAGTGAAGCTTGAAGGCAACTGGCAGGTTGTTACGGTGTCGACGCAGGGTAAAGCGATGGTCTATGCCGAAAGCAGCAAGCTTTATGACGGTGATGTGCAGGTTATGGATCTTTCCCTGACACCCGCTTTCAAGGGGCAGCATAATCATGAGAATGCCGCTTGTGCCTATGCATTGATGCGTCATCTCTACGGATATGAGCCAGAGAAAATCGCGTCCGCCATGAGCAGTTTCCAAGGTTTGCCGCACAGGCAGCATCTGGTCAGAACGATTAACGGGATCAGCTATATCAATGACAGCAAGGCAACCAATGCCGAAGCTACCGGCCATGCTCTGGCTTGCACCAGGAACATATACTGGATTCTCGGCGGGCAGGCCAAAGAAGGCGGGCTCAAAGGCCTTGAGAATTACATGGACCGCATTACACATGCTTTCCTGATCGGCGAGGCTGCCGAAGAATTCGCCAAATGGCTCAAAGCTTCCGATATACCCCATACTATTTGCGGGACACTGGATGTGGCTGTTGAGGCAGCTCATAAACTGGCGCAGGATAATCGCGGCATGCCGGGTGAGCCTGCTACTGTTTTACTATCCCCGGCCTGCGCGTCATGGGATCAGTTCAAATCTTTCGAGCATCGCGGTGATGTGTTCACCGGCCTTGTCGAAAAGCTGCCAGAAGAATAGGTCAGATGAAACCCAATCTTTTCGCCCGTACGGATCGCTCTGCCATCGCCAGCTGGTGGTGGACTGTCGATCGTGGTTTGCTGGCCTGTATCATTGTGCTCGCTGTATTCGGGGTCGCGCTGGTGACGACGGCCTCGCCGCCTGTTGCCATTCGGATCGGTGCCGATCATGCGCATTTTATCATTCGTCATATAATGGTGGTAATCCCCGCTCTTGTCATGATGCTTTGCATATCAGTGATGAGCCACAAGACAATCCGCCGCCTGGGCACGGTGGTTTTAGGGCTTATGATGTTTCTCATGGTTGTCGTTTTGCTGGGAGGCAATGAAATCAAAGGCGCCCAGCGCTGGATTTCACTGCCCGGTTTCTCGCTCCAGCCGTCCGAGCTTGTAAAGCCTGCTTTTGCGATCGTCGCAGGGTGGCTGATCGCGCATCAGAAATCCGATCCGCGCTTTAGAGGCTATATTTATTCCGCCGTTCTTTATTTCGTAATTGTTGTTCTTCTGATCCTCCAACCGGATTTTGGAATGACGGTGGTTCTGACTTGCATGTTCGCGGCGCAAATTTTTCTTGCCGGTTTCCCGTTTCGTTACCTGACGATTTTTGCCGGGATTGGCGTCGGAGGTATTTTTGCCGCCTATTTCGGCCTTCACCATGTCAGAAGCCGGATCGACCGCTTTATGAATCCAGAAAGCGGCGATACCTATCAGGTCGATAAATCGCTGGAAGCTTTTGCCAATGGCGGATTTTTCGGACAAGGGCCGGGGCAGGGCGTTGTGAAGAACACTATTCCCGATGCTCACGCCGATTTCATCTTTTCTGTTGCCGGTGAAGAACTTGGGCTTTTATTCACACTCGTGATCGTTGCACTCTATGCCTATATCCTGCTGCGCGGTTTCAACCGCTTGATGGAAAGCAACGATATGTTCGTCGTGCTGGCGGTCGGCGGCATTCTATCCATGTTCGGCCTTCAGGCGCTGGTTCATATGGGATCGGCTTTGCATCTTTTGCCAACCAAAGGAATGACTTTGCCCTTCATTAGCTATGGCGGTTCGTCGACATTGGCCATGGGATTATCAATGGGCGTTGTTCTCGGCCTGACAAGACGGCAGGCGCGGTCGTCGATTGCCAAAGGCGGTTTCTCGCATTCCATCCGCAAAGGAACGGTATGACGGAAAAGCTTATCCTGCTTTGCGCCGGTGGCACTGGCGGTCATGTTTTTCCAGCGAGGGCGCTCGCCGAAGAATTGCTTGCCCGCGGCTATCGCGTGGCCTTCGCCACCGACGCGCGCGGTATGAAATATTTAGAGGGTATGGAGAATGTGCATATCATCTCCGCCGGACCATACCGGGCCGGATTGCGGGGGAAGGTCACGTTCGTCTTGTCGCTGATCAAAGGATATATCCAGGCGCACAGATTGATCTCGAGGCTTAAGCCATCGGTTGCCGTTGGCTTTGGCGGCTATCCCTGCGCACCGCCGATGTTCGCATGCCAGCACCGTTTTATTCCGACGATTTTGCATGAACAAAATGCGGTGCTCGGTTTGGCGCTGAAACTCCTTGCGCCGCTGGCAAAGAATATTGCGCTGTCTTTTCCGCTCAAGAGCAAAATTAAAAATACAATTGTCACAGGCAACCCGGTACGCGCTGATATCATGGCGCTGCGTGATAAGGAGTTTCCAAAAATTGAAAATGAGCTGAATGTTTTGATTTTTGGCGGCTCTCTTGGTGCAACGTCTTTTGCCGAGATAATTCCTCATTCAATCATCAGGCTTGCAGGCGATCTTAAAGTAAAACTGAAAATCGTTCATCAGGCGCGCGAAAGCGATCTTGAGAAAGTAACGCGTCTTTATAGTAACGCGGGCTTAGATGTTGAGATTAAACCATTTTTTGATAATATTCCCGAGCGTATCGAAATAGCTCATCTGATGATTTGCCGAGCAGGGGCAAGCACGGTGGCGGAAACAACATGCGCGGGACGTCCGGCGATCTATATTCCCTATCCGTGGCACAAAGACCAGCAGCAGCTTCATAATGCGCAGCATGTGGCGGAAGTCGGCGGTGGGTGGATCATGGAAGAAAAGAACCTGACGCCGGATAGTCTTTATCAACTATTGAAAAAGATAGTGCCGGAAAAACTGCCGGAAGCGGCGGCCTATGCGCGTTCTCTGGGGCAGCCTGATGCGACAGGAAGGCTGGCCGATCAGGTTATAAAAGCAATTTGTTTCACGTGAAGCATTTATTCCTATTTTGGTCGAAATCAAGTTAACTTTCTTTTTTTCGTTTTGCTTTTTTTCTTTTCGTTCCAGGATTTTGGGGTGTTTTGTCATCGCCCGAATCCGTAGAATTCTAAGGCGATCCATAGTTCGGCTTTCGAGAGGCTGATGGTTTGGCATGGATTCCCCTAGAACGGCTTTGCCATTCGGGGAATGACGATCGAGCTTTGTCTAGTTTGTTTTGCCATTTTTTTAGGTTTTTTTATTTTTCCTCTCCCTTAGTGAGAAAGAGATAATAAAGACACGATCCCCGCCGTTCACCTTGGGGATGGCCGAAAGACGGCGTGCTTTTTCAGGATAAAAGCGAACGTTTTAGTATAGGACTATTTTCCTGTTATGTCAATGATTAGTTTTAGGTAAAGTCCCCTCAGAAAGAACTGGCCCATGAAACATATTCCTCCCCATATCGGCACGCTGCATTTTATTGGCATCGGCGGCATTGGCATGTCCGGCATTGCCGAAATTTTGAAAACCCTTGGTTACGATGTGCAGGGTTCCGATCAGGCCGATAATTATAACGTGGCCCGGCTGCGCAAAAACGGCATCAGGATTACGGTCGGTCACGGGGCGGATAATCTTGAAACGCCGGATGGCAAAATGCCCGGTGCGATTATAATTTCATCGGCGATCAAGGAGGGAAATCCGGAGCTGGACCGCGCGCGGGAATTGAAAATACCGATCGTATCAAGAGCGGAAATGCTTGGCGAATTAATGCGTTTGAAGTGGACTGTCGCCGTTGGCGGTACGCATGGAAAAACGACAACGACTTCTCTTGTCGGCGCGATGCTGGAAGCGGGCGATATCGATCCAACCGTCATCAATGGCGGCATTGTCAACGCGTATGGCACGAACACACGCCTTGGCAAAGGCGACTGGATGGTGGTCGAGGCCGATGAAAGCGATGGCTCGTTTACGCGCCTCCCGGCGACAGTCGCCATCGTTACCAATATAGACGCCGAACATCTGGATCATTACGGCTCGTTTGAAAAAGTGCGCGAAGGATTTTTTACTTTTATCGAGAATATTCCTTTTTATGGTTTCGGCGTTCTCTGCACCGATCATCCGGTGGTGCAGGGGCTTATTCCTGAATTATCAAACCGCCGGATCGTTACCTATGGGTTTAATCCGCAGGCCGATATCCGCGCTGTCAATCTAAATGCGACGACGCTCGGATATCATTTTGACGTGACCGTGTCAGAGCGCATCACTGGCGATAAGGATATTGAAATAAAAGATATTTTTCTGCCCATGCTCGGGCAACACAACGTATCGAATTCATTGGCGGCTATTGCGGTCGGCTATGAACTGAAAGTCACGCCGGATCAAATGCGCGCCGCATTGTCCAATTTTACGGGCGTCAAACGCAGATTTACGCGGACCGGCATCGTCAACGGGATTACGGTTGTCGATGATTACGGTCATCACCCGGTCGAGATCGCAGCCGTTTTAAAAGCCGGTCGTCAGGCGGTTGAAAACACAGGCGGACGCTTGATCGCCGTGGTCCAGCCGCACCGCTATTCAAGATTGCTTAGCCTGTTCGAAGATTTCTGTACCTGCTTCAACGATGCGGATTCCGTTCTGGTCGCTGATATCTATGCAGCAGGAGAGCAGCCTTTGGAAGGGGCCTCGAAAGAGGATTTGGTAACGGGCATTTCTCGCCATGGTCATAAGGACGTCAAAGCTTTGAACGATCCAGCGGAACTGGCGGCCATTGTGTGCGATACGGCGAAACCGGGGGATTTTGTAATCTGCCTCGGGGCCGGGAATATCACGGCCTGGGCGAATGCGCTGCCCAGCGAATTGGAAACCTGTTTCGGCCAAAGAAAGACGGGCTGATGAATCTGGCCCTTAAATCTTTAAACCTGCCCCATGTGCGTGGGCGGTATTCCGAGAATGCGCCGCTTGGCCAAGTGGGCTGGTTTCGCTGTGGCGGGACGGCGGAAATATTGTTCAAGCCTGCCGATCTGGAAGATTTGCAAAAATTCCTGAGCGAATGTCCGGCGGAAATTCCGGTGACCGTTCTGGGTGTCATGTCTAATACG
>QFOT01000143.1 GCA_003241285.1 Micavibrio aeruginosavorus | reverse complement strand
GCTTTTGATTTTTGCTTTTTATCAACCGCTGCGTGATGATTAAGAGCCTGCGCCGCCATCGCCGTCAGATAGGGTTTGGAAAGCGCCATCAGCAAACGCTGGTCCTGCTCCGCCATTTG
Source organism: Micavibrio aeruginosavorus (assembly GCA_003241285.1). Classification (GTDB taxonomy): domain Bacteria; phylum Pseudomonadota; class Alphaproteobacteria; order Micavibrionales; family Micavibrionaceae; genus Micavibrio_B; species Micavibrio_B aeruginosavorus_A. The sequence continues at coordinate 5,382 of QFOT01000143.1, read as the reverse complement.
TATAAGAATTGTCCGGGCCTTGGTCTGGTTTCCCTTGGCCTTGGTCAAAGCTTCGATAACTTGCAGATCGAGATAGGATGGCATGATTATTCTCCCTATCAATGAGTATAGTCAATTTATGCCGGAAAGCAATTATGGTTAAAAACCAAATCGCGGATTTTGAGATTCACGAAGCTCGACCTGCTTACGAAGATAATTCATGATTTTCTCGGGAATAGCGCCGCCATTCAGGTCTTTTTTCAGCACATGACTGACACGCGCAAAATCTCCCGGAACCAGGCCCTTGGGGAAAGCGGCATCTTCTTTAGGCGCTTCGCCAAAATATTCTTCATAGGCTCTTGCGCACAACTCCGCGTCGAGAGCATGAATTTTCAAGTCTAATGAAAAAACATCGCTTACATACTCCGGAACGACCAGGTCCGGTTTATATGATGACATCAAGACAGGTAATTCATGCTTGCTGACACATTCAGCAAAGAAATAACTCAATTCCTTTTGCCATTTGGCATCGCTTGCCTGCGAGTTTTCGCATAGACCTTCCAAATGACTGATAATCAGCAAACCTCTATTATCCGTAGCGTCAGCAAAAGCTTTTCTGATATTAGATTCAGCCGAAGAAACAGGCGTAGAAATCGCCAAACCCCGCATATCCGTTTCTATAGGATTCATATTTCCTTTTTCAGCCAGAAGCCTGCCGAAGCTTCTGATACCGCTTCCCGGCACTCCTTTAACAAAAATAGAATATGGCCTTGGCGAAGAACCGGATGCATATATTTCAGACACGTAATTGTGTTTTGATCTATCATAATTGAAAAGAGAGCGGCGGAAATGACGGCTGATACCCCCATCCGCTTCTATCGCCTCAACATTTCCATACACAATTCTCGAAGATTCTCTCAGAATCGCTTCGATATTCGGCAATGTCACTTCAGTCAAAGAAGCCATGTGAATAGCATTGGCTATCATACGTCCCGGCGCTTCAAAACGCCGAGCAAGGGATAAAATATCTTTTTCGCTCAAAGCAACGTCATGAATAGCGGCCTGACGTCGCCAGATAGCGGCACGCTTCATAACAGGCGGATAGCCGACATAAACGGAATAAGAAAAACGCTGCCTGAACGAGTCATGAAATTTTTCCGGGTTATTGCCTGCCCAGACAGTCGGGACCGGATTGGTTTCCAGCAATCTATTGATGATGATCTTGCTCGGCGGGTCGGATTTTTTGTCAGTATCAGTCCCCTTGGTCAGCAAATCTTCGAGCTCATCAAAGAAAAGCAAAACGCCTTTTCTATCCTTTAAGAAACTATGGGCCTGCAATAAATCTCCCACACGCTGGGTAAAAGATGTATCGGTTCCTTTTTCGGAAGACTCGATTTCATCGCTTTCGCCTATGGCGAACATATCGAAGCCGAGCTCCGCGGAAAGCGCCTTCGCAAGCTCCGTTTTCCCAGAACCGGAAGGTCCGTGAAGAAGGATGTTGATACCCGTCTTGCCTTGCTCTGCGGCCTGTTTAAGAATAGTTTTGATCCGTGAAATTTCAGGAGTCAGATCGGAAAAATCCTGAGTCGAAAGCATAGCTTCCACGGGTTTGCCCAGCCTCATTTCGGCAATAGCTTCGGCGTTTAAGTTTATAAGAGGCAATAATTCCTGTAATGATGGTTGAATTTGAGGAAATACCTGGTCATTCAACCCGGAAGGTCTTTCGAAAATATCTTCTATAACAATCATACCGTTGGATGTCAGCGGCGCATTAACGTCCATAGCCTTGGCAAGCGCTTCAATATAATTATCGCCTGTCTTGTTCAAATAACGTGACATTAAAGGAAGCATGCGCCCCGGATCTTTATCGACAATCTTCTGCGACAGCTCCATGATGAGGTGATCGTTTTGCGCAATATATAAAAAAGTCAGAATATCGCGCTCTGAGTCGTCGAGATAAAGTGTCTGGGCCAAGATATCTATGTTTCTGAAGATAGTCGTTTTTTCAGGGACTTCCGTATATTCAGCCAGATATTTTTCAAGATAGGCTTTTATATGGTTCCAGTCTTCTTCCAGAACGCTGTTTTTTCCAGGATTTGCGTCTTCAGGATAAGCGGGTTTTCCTTTGCCCTTAGGCTTTTTATTGGGAAATTTTTTGCCTTCCAATTCAAGGTCGTCAAAGTAAGGTAAATTGTCTTCAAAGACGTGGCAGATTTTATAGGCAACTTGCGACGTCAGCGGCGTCGTGCGAACCAGATTATAGTAATATTGGTAAGCCAAATACGTGCCGTAACCGTCATCCCCATCCAGTAAGGCATTCGCCATTTCTTGAGTTATCGCTACAGAATTACGCTTTGCAGATTTTACCATACTCAGTCTCCCAGAATTGTTTCCGGCGACCATAGGACGTTTTTGAAAGAAGCTGCAACTTTTTTATGGCTAATTAGAAGCTTATCCCGCCAATTTAGCCAATTCTCCTGCCAGACTGGAAACAGCTTTAACGCGGTCTTTGGCATTTTCCCAGTTACGCGACAGGGTAATTTTATGATCAGGGCGGTATTTAACGGACGAGCCTTTTTCCGTGAACCATTTGATCAGGTTATCGCGATTGGGGGGCGTATCCTTATGGAAGCCTATCACCGCGCCTTTCGGGCCTGCTTCGAGATGGCTGACACCTGCTACGCGGCAAAGTTGCTTGATCTTCACGATATCAAGCAGGTTCTTAACTTCTTCAGGTAAGTCACCGAAACGATCGATCAATTCGGCGGCGAAGGATTCAATATCCTCTCCGGTTTCAAGTTCGGCGAGGCGGCGATAGAGACTCATGCGGACACTTAAGTCCACCACGTAAGCTTCTGGAATCAATACGGAAGTGCCGATATTAATCACCGGGCTCCAGCCTGTATCGGGGAGCTCGATTTCCTTGCCGATACCGGCACGAGAGGCAGCAACGGCATCTTCCAGCATCTGTTGGTAAAGTTCGATCCCGACTTCTTTGATATGACCTGATTGTTCTTCGCCGAGAAGATTGCCGCCGCCGCGAATGTCAAGATCATGGCTTGCCAGTTGAAAACCGGCCCCAAGACTATCAAGCGTTTCAAAGACTTCGAGGCGTTTTTGCGCCTGTGATGTCAATTGCTTTTGCGGATCATAGGTCAGGTAAGCATAAGCGCGGACCTTCGAGCGTCCGACGCGGCCACGGATCTGATAAAGCTGGCTCAACCCAAACAGATCGGCGCGGTGAACGATGATGGTATTAGCCGCCGGGATGTCGAGACCGGATTCGATGATATTGGTGGCGAGCAAAATTCCGTATTGGCCTTCATAGAAAGCGGTCATGCGGTCTTCAAGCTCGGTCGGGGTCATCTGGCCATGCGCGGCAATGGTTTTAACTTCCGGCACGAGGTCTTTGAGCATTGCCTCGAGCGCCTCCATATCCTTGATGCGCGGGCAGACATAGAAAGTCTGGCCGCCGCGATAATGTTCGCGCAGGATCGCCTCTCTTAAGACAAGCAGATCAGTTGGCATAACAAAGGTGCGGATCGCGAGGCGGTCGACCGGCGGCGTTGCGATAATGCTCATATCACGCACGCCCGAGAGGGCCATTTGCAGCGTGCGCGGAATAGGCGTTGCAGTGAGGGTCAGGACGTGGACATTGGCTTTGAGCTCTTTGAGCTTTTCCTTTTGCTTGACGCCGAAACGCTGCTCCTCATCGACGATCACAAGGCCGAGATTTTGGAACTTGATACTACCGCCGAGCAAAGCATGCGTGCCGATCACGATTGTCGCGCTGCCCTTCTCGATCTCGTCCTTGGCAATCTTGGCGTCTTTAGCGGTAACAAGACGCGAGAGCTGGACAATGCGAAAACCAAGGCCCTTAAAGCGTTCGGTAAAGCCGTTGAAATGCTGGCGCGCGAGAAGTGTCGTCGGCGCGATAATAGCGACTTGCATACCGTTAGAGGCCGCGACATAAGCCGCCCGCATGGCAATCTCGGTTTTGCCGAAGCCTACATCGCCGCAGACAAGACGGTCCATCGGGTGACCGGACATAAGATCGGAGAGCGAGTCCGAAATGGCGCGGAGCTGGTCGTCGGTTTCCTGATACGGGAAACGCGCGGCGAATTCATTATACGGCCCGGTCTGTATATCGAGTTTATCGGCTTCGCGCAGCTGGCGCTGCGCGGCGATTTTAAGCAGGCCTTCGGCCATAATCATCAGGTCTTTTTTGACCTTGGCTTTGCGCGCCTGCCAGGAACCGCTGCCGAGCTTGTCGAGATCGACATTGCTGTCTTCATTGCCAAAGCGCGAGAGAACTTCGATATTCTCGACGGGCACGAAGAGTTTATCGCCGCCGTGATAGACGAGCTTCAAGCAGTCATGAAGAATGCCACCCGCTTTGAGCGTTTCCAGACCTTCGAAACGTCCGACACCGTGATCGATATGGACGACGAGATCGCCGGGCGCGAGAGCGCTCACCTCTTTGAGGAAATTATCGGCTTTCTTGCGGCGTTTGCCTTTGCGTGCCAAGCGATCACCGAGGATATCCTGTTCGGTAATCACCGCCAGATCGTCGGCGATAAATCCGTGTTCAAGGAACAGAATAGTAAAGCCGATTTGCGGCGATTTTAATTTGCGGATGTCGTCGGCAGTATCACAAATAACGAGGTTGGAAACACCATTATCTTCCATCATCAGCTTCAAACGGTCGCGTGAGCCTTGGGAATAACAGGCGATGACGACTTTGCGGGTATCTGATAACTGGCTTTTCAGAAAATTGCCGACTTCGCGGAAGAGATTTAAATTCGCCTGCGCCCGTATATCGCCGAATTCACGCGCTTTGCGGGCTTCGGTTTTACCGTCTTCTTTTGGCGCAGCGAAGCTTTGCAGAATTTCGGGATCGGTATCGGCGATCAGCGCATCGAATTCATTGTTTTCTATATAAAGCAATTTTGGCGGCAGCGGATGGTACAGCCCGCCGCTTAAGGAAACATCGCTTTCCTTTTTCTTCTTTTTTTCCTGCAGCGATTTATCGAGAGTCTGGCGGGCCTGATAAAAGTCATGGATTTGCGTCAGGCGTTCACTCCGCGATGCTTCGGCCTGTGCATCGAAAGATAAAACGGGACGATTGATATAGTCGAACAATGTCGCCATGGAATCAAAAAATAGCGGCTGCCAATGCTCCATGCCGGAATGCTTGCGGCCTTCCGATACAGCGTTATAAAGCGGGTCGTTCGATTGGTTGACGCCAAAAAGATCGCGATAGCCACTGCGGAATTTTTCAATTGCGTCCGGCGTCATAAAAAATTCAGTGACAGGGCGAAGACTGAACTCCGCTATATCTCCTGTCGTGCGCTGGGAGGACGGATCGAAACTGCGGACGCTTTCGACTTCATCGCCGAAGAG
>QFOT01000142.1 GCA_003241285.1 Micavibrio aeruginosavorus | reverse complement strand
ACTGCATGCGCACACTTTTCCATTTATGGCTGCATCCGTTTTCACGTAAAGTCAGGATCGTCCTGTCCGAGAAGGGTCTGGAATATGACCTCAAACTGGAAAAAGTATGGGAGCGCCGTACGGAATTCCTCGCTTTAAATCCTGCAGGTGACGTGCCGGTACTGGTTGAGCCGGATGGCACTAATCTGGCCAATTCATCAGTTATTTGCGAATATCTCGAAGAAGTTTATGACAAGATCAATCTTTTGGGCAGAGATCCGGTCCAAAAAGCCGAAACCCGACGTTTGGTGAGCTGGTTTGACGTTAAATTCAACCGCGAAGTCACAGAAAATCTTGTCGGTGAAAAGCTGATGAAGCGTTTTCTGAAGCTGGGCGAGCCGCACGGCCCGTCGATCCGCGCTGGTCATGCCAATATTCATTATCATCTCGATTATATCGGTTTCCTGACCGAAAAGCGCAACTGGCTGGCCGGGAATGATTTCTCGCTCGCCGATATCGCCGCCGCGTCGCATATTTCGGCAGTCGATTATATCGGGGATGTGCCATGGGACGACCACAAGGCGGCGCATGAGTGGTACAGCCGCGTCAAATCGCGCCCCAGTTTCCGTCCGTTACTGGAAGAGCGCATTCCGGGCTTTATTCCTGCCGGACATTATGAGAATGTAGATTTTTAACATTCCCGTAATGATATGACTCAAAAACGACTTTTCTGTTTCGGATACGGCTATACAGCCGATTTTCTCGGACGCACCTTGAAGGGGCAGGGCGACTGGTCGCTTGCGGGGACGACGCGAACTATTCCAAAAAGACAGGCTTTGCGGGAATCCGGCATAGATGCTTATATCTTCGACACTTACCGGCCTCTGCACGATCCGCAGCTGATGATGAAGGATACAACCCATCTTCTTATCTCGACGCCGACCGATCAGGATGGCGATCTCGTTTACCGCATTCACGAGCATGATCTGGCCCGTATGCCCAAGCTTGAATGGGTGGGATATCTTTCCACGCTAGGCGTTTACGGAGACCGTGATGGCGCGGTAGTCGATGAAACGACCGAGCTTCGTCCAAGTTCCATTCGCGGAAGCCGCCGCGCGCGCGCCGAAGGCGACTGGCTTTCCATGTTCAAGGATTACGGCCTGCCAGTACATATTTTCCGCCTTGCCGGAATTTATGGTCCTGGACGCTCGGCGATCGATTCCGTGAAAGCAGGTATTGCGCGGCGTATTTTGAAACCGGGCCATGCGTTCTCGCGCATTCATGTCGAAGATGTCGTCGAAACGCTTCTGGCATCTTTTAATAACCCAAAGCCAGGCCAGATTTACAATGTCGTCGACGACGAGGCGGCGCCTAGTCATGAGGTCATTGCTTATGCCTGCCGTTTACTGGGCCGCGATCCGCCGCCTTTAGTGCCGTTCGACGAGGCTAATCTCTCGCCCATGTCATTGAGTTTTTATTCGGAAAACAAGCGCGTTAAAAACAATAAAATTAAAAACGAGCTGGGCGTAGAGCTTCGCTATCCGAATTACCGCGTCGGGCTTGAAGCCTGTTTGAAGGCAGAAGAAGATGCTGGTGAAACAGCGCCATGGGCACTGCAGATTTCAGAAAGCGCCGGACAGGTTTAAGCGAATTTAGCGCTGATAATATTCGAAAGCGTTTCAGTGGCTTTGCCGTCGCGGCGGGAGGCAGAGCAATCTTTCGGCAGGACGAAAGTTACCGATGTGCCAACGCCGACAGTCGATTCAATCTGCAAAGTCCCGCCGTGAAGTTCGACAAGGTCCTTTGTAATCGCCAGTCCAAGACCGGAGCCTTCATGGTTGCGCGTGAAGTGGTTGGCGGCTTGCTCGAAAGGCTCTGTCACATAGCGCAGCTTACTTGCCGGAATGCCGATGCCGGTATCTATTACCTTGATCGACACATTATCATCAGTGATGACATATTCGGCTTTTACCTGGCCGCCGGGTTCGGTGAACTTGACGGCGTTGGATAAAAGATTGAGCATGATCTGCATTACGGCACGGCGGTCGGCCATGACGTCGATAAAATCTTCCTCGCGAATTTCGGAGATAATTTTGACTTGTGCATCCAGCGCACGACCTTCGATCATATGACAGGCAAGGCGCAAGACTTTCAGCAAATTGAATTCTTCGAGATCGAGCTCGTATTTACCGGCTTCTATTTTCGACATGTCGAGTATGTCGGTGATGAGATCTAAAAGATGCTCGCCGCTTTCGCGGATGTTGCCGATATAATCGAGATATTTCTCGGTGCCGATCGGGCCTAAAAGCTGGCGCTGCATCATCTCGGAGAAGCCGATAATGGCATTCAGCGGCGTGCGCAATTCGTGCGACATATTGGCGAGGAATTGTGACTTGGCGGCATAAGCGCGTTCCGCGGCTTCCTTGGCATCACGCAATTCACGCTCATGGCTGATGCGTTCAGTTACATCCTGCATAATACCGAACAAAGCCCCGACATCGCCGTCCGCATCCGTTTCGCAGCGTCCCTGTAACTGGATAAAGCGCGATTTGCCGTCAGGACGGATGATGCGGAATTCCATTTCATAGTTTTTCCGTTCGATCATCGCGCGCTGGAAGGCTTGTCCCATGCGGCCGATATCACGGCGGTGCAAGACTGAATTGACGCTCTGGAGAGTTGGGATGAATTTTTCCGCGCTTACGCCGAAGATGCGGTAAATCTCGTCCGAGAAAGTAATGTTGTCCGTGCCGACTTCCCAGCGCCAGTGGCCCATATGACCGATAGCCTGCGCTTCGGAGAGTTGTTGCTGGTGACGGATCAGGTCCGCTTCATGCGATTTGGCATCGGTCAAATCCCGGCAGACCGCATAGATCTTGTCACCCTGACGTTTCTGGCGCCATTCGAGCCAGTGGCAATTTCCGTCTTTATCAAGAACGCGGCATTCGAAAGCTATCAGCCTGCCATCCTTGGCGACTTCATCCTGCATCATGCTTTTGAATGTAGGGCGGATATGAGAACGGTCGTCGCAATGAATGATGTCGACGAAGCTCAGATCTTTCAGTTCGTCGGATTTATAACCGAGCACGTCACGGAATGTATCATTCGCGTGAATGAAGTTTCCGTCTTTATCCATCAGCACGATAAGGTCGTGCGTCATGTTCAGGAAAATATCGGTTTCGTACGATATATGCGTTTTATTGTCCTGTGAGCTGGTTTCGGCAGGCGTAACAATCGAAGAAACGAAAGATTTCAAATCGTCATTTTTGCCTTTTGCCTTTGGCACCGTCGTTGCCCCGACCAGATAGGTTTTGCCGTCGGGCAGGCTGATACGGTCAAAGCGCATGGAAACAGGTTTCGATTTTCCGTGTGTAATTTTAATTTCATGGTCGCCGTCCAAAATCGCGGCAACCCATGGATCTCTGCCTTCCGCGCTGTTCATGAAAGGCCGGTCGCTGAGCGCGTCTTCGGGATCCATAAAGGAAAATAAATCCTGCGCTTTGCAGCCCTGCGCATCCAGCCCGAAAATTTCCGGTGAGGCGAAAAGGATAATGCCGTTTTCCTGAATGACGAGGCGGGCCGGCTTTACGTCTGGCGCTTTCGCTTTGACGCGCGTCTTTACGGCAAGCAGCTTTTTCGGCTTTGCAGTAACGGACTTTACTTTGGCAGCTGGTTTACGTTTTAAACGGGCGGGCATGAAGATCCTGAATTACGAATCAAATCCTACCGATATTACATATTTGAGCCGCTAAACGATAGTAATTATTTGCGCACGAGAGTATGCAAGGCATTAAAAAACGACCTGAAACATTATGTCCCAGGTCGTTATAAAGACTTGAATATTAATTCGCGTATTTGACCGAGCAGCCATAAGGTTTTGATGTGGCGACTTCTACGGGTGTTCCGGCTTTAATGGATTTCAATGCTTCGCGAACATAGTTTTTTGCGCCGGCGATGGTTTCAGGTTTGAAGCTGTCATTATCGTCGATAGCCCCGGCATAGACGAGGGTCCCTTTTGGATCGACCACGAACATATGCGGGGTGGTTTTGGCACCGTATAAATGGCCTATCTTGCCCGATGGATCAAGAATACGCGCGGTCGGGGCAGAGTTCTTTTCTGCCATGATCTTGTTGGATTCCTCCGGGCTGTAAAAACCTTCCTTGGTTTCGGCAGAAGAAGCGATAGATAACCAGACGACGTCATCGGCAACGGCTTCTTTTTGCAGAGCCTGCATATTGCCGCTGTCGTAATGCTTGATGACGTAAGGGCAGTCAGGATTTGTCCATTCAAGAACGACTGCTTTGCCTTTGAAATCGGAAAGCTTGTGTTCTTTCCCGTGCGTATCGGTTCCGGTGAAATCCGGTGCGGGCTGACCGACCACGGCGCCGGCGGATTGCGTCTGGGCTTTGGCAGGAAGTGCGAAAGCAAGCAGCGCCAGAGCTGGCAATATCAGTGTTTTCATTAGAGTTTCTCCTTACTGGTTAATAACAATATCGGCCACCAGGCCGTTGGTCAGCAATTGCGGCAGGACCACCGGCTCAGGGCGTGTATTCGTCGTGGGATCACGCTCGCCGTAAAAGACATAGAGCGGAACGCCGTTACGTCCATGCGATTTCAGGAAATTGGTGATTTCCGGATTCTGATTTGTCCAGTCACCCTGCACATAGGATACATTATGATCTTCAAAAAGTTTTTTCGTGGACTCTGTCTTAAGCGCGATACGTTCATTCACCTTGCAGGTAATGCACCATGAGGCTGTCATTTCAACGAATACAGGATCTTTACCGGCTATCAGTTCATCGAATGTCGCCGGGGAGAAAGGGATCGTGTCGTGCCTGATGGCGGCTTCTTCAATGCTGTTTTCAATTTTGGCAACGGTCATCGGTATTTTTGCCATGCTGATCGAAGCGATCGAAACAGCAATTATAATAAACAGGGCCGCGATAAAATGAATAAAACTGCGCGCCGGCTGGTGAGCGGGAGCGCGTTTCCACATCCAGATGCCCATAGCGATAAACACCGCGCCGAGCAAAGCCATCAGCCCGGTGTAATAGCCTTCGACCTGCTGGCCATAGACCCATAAAAGCCAGGCAGCAGAGGCAAACATGGGAAAGGCAAGAAACTGGCGGAAGGTTTCCATCCATGCGCCGGGGCGCGGCAGCGCTTTTCTTAAAGCGGGAATAACGCAAAGCAGCAGATAGGGAAGGGCAAGACCGAAGCCGAGGGCCAGAAAGATTGCCATCGAAACTACAGGCGGTTGCAAAAGCGCATAGCCAAGGGCGATCCCCATAAACGGCGCGGTGCAAGGTGTTGCGACAATCGTGGCCAAGGCTCCGGTAAAGAAAGAGCCTGTGTAGCCTTTTTTCTGCGTCAGGTCCTGACCGATATTGGCAAGGCGGCCAGTGAATTCGAACATGCCGGAGAGATTCAAGCCAACAACGAACAGAATATAAGACAGGAGCAAAACCACGACAGGATTTTGCAGTTGGAAGCCCCAGCCGATATTTTCACCTGTTTTTTGCAGGACAATTAAAAC
>QFOT01000141.1 GCA_003241285.1 Micavibrio aeruginosavorus | reverse complement strand
CTGCGCCGCCTCTGCCTTATCGGTTTTGCTTTTGAAGTAATAAGCCGTGCCACCCACAGCACATAAGATCAGGAGGATGAGGAGAAATTTTTTCATTTAAATTCGTTCTTTTCTATTAATTTCAGAAACTTAAACCTTTGTCCTGAAAAGAGAACGGCTGAAATGACAAAACCTCCCCGTTTTGTGGAGAGGTTTATTCAAAAAACTTAATATGATCCTTTTTTTACGACCACGCCTGACAATAGCCATAGATCAGCATGGACAGGAACATAACGGAACTCGGAAAGGTATAACGCAGTTTCAGACTGTTTTTTATGTACATGGCGACCTCTTTTTGTTGACTTCAATGCTTTATTCGTTCTAATAATGTTCTTATAGAACATAAGAGGAACATATGCAACAGAAAAATGTTTTTACCACGGGGGACACGGGGATCACGGAGCGCGTCCAGCTCTATGACAAACAAAAGTTCAATAGAATTACTGATCTTATTTTTCAATCCGCCCTTAAGATTCATAAGTATTTGGGACCGGGTTTATTGGAGAAAAGCTATAAAGAATGTTTATTCTACGACTTGATTCAAAATCACAATCTAAAAGTAGAAAGAGAGAAATTCCTCCCAATAAGCTTTGAGAAACTTTATATACCCGATGCCTACCGCATTGATTTGTTAGTAGAGGATTCTATCGTTTTAGAAATCAAATCCATACGCCAGCTTACTCCTTTAGATCATGCTCAGCTTCTTAGTTACCTGAAACTCGGTAACTACAGGATTGGCTATCTTATCAACTTTAACCAGCCCCTCATCAAAGACGGAATAAAGCGTTTGGCGCTTTAAACCCCGTGTACTCCGTGAACCCCGTGGTAAATTCCTCAATTTCTTGGCTCTTTCTAGATCTGAACAGCTATTTTGCCAGTATAGAACAGCAGGAAAACCCTTTATTACGCGGTGTTCCTATGGCTGTCGTTCCGATGATGACGGATGGCACTTGCGCCATTGCCGCTTCTTATGAAGCAAAGAAATACGGCATCCGTACCGGTACCAAGATTTACGAAGCCAAAAGAATGTGCCCGGGGCTTAAAATCGTTCTGGCACGGCACGATAAATACGTCGAATACCATCATAAAATCATCGAGGAAGTCGTTCGCCATACGCCGATCAATAAAGTCTGGTCGATTGATGAATTATCTTCGCGCCTGCCGCCGAACAAACGAAACCGCGAAGCGGCGACAGCATTGGCCACTCGTATTCGCGAAGGCATCTGGAAGAATGTAGGCGAGGCCATCAATTGCTCAATCGGTTTTGCGCCGAACGGTTATCTGGCGAAGGTCGCCACAAATATGATGAAGCCCAATGGCCTTGTCATTATCGAGAAAGACATGCTGCCCGGACCTTTATTCGATCTATCTTTGCGTGACTTCCCCGGCATCGGCGCCAATATGGAAGCGAATTTGCGAGAACGCGGCATTAGAACCACCGAGCAATTCTGGAATCTCTCTCCCAAACAGGCGCGAAAAATATGGGGAAGCGTCGAAGGTGAAAAGTTCTGGTATAATCTGCACGGTTTTGAAGTACCGGTGAACGATGAACCCAACCGTACCGTCGTCGGGCATTCCCGAATATTGGAGCCTGAATTGCGCGCACCGTCCGTTGCCAAGCTTATTGCCCGCAGATTGACGGTGAAAGCCGCCGCTCGCCTGCGCCGCTATGAGCGCTATTCGACTTATTTCGATGTCAGTTTCCGCACTGTCGACGGCGAAGGCTGGGGTGCAGGTATAAAAATATCACCATCACAGGATAACTTCGCGTTTCTCAAAGCCCTTGATCATTTGTGGGATGCATTGATCGACACCTATAAACCGGGGCTGATGAAGAAAGTGTCCATCAATATGTCGGGCCTTTGCGAGCGCCAGCAAATTACGCCCGATCTTTTCGACATGGCATCGCCCGCGCATCAAAAACTACAGGCAAAAAATGATAAACTCTCCGCCGCGCTGGATGATTTGAATGGGCGATACGGCAAAGAAACCGTCACGCTCGGCATTACACCGCAAACGCAAGCCGGCTATGTCGGCACCAAAATCGCCTTTAGCCGCATTCCTGATATGGCAGAATTTCACGAGTAAATCGATACAAATCAATCACTTAACAAGTTACATCTTCCCTTTTCAGGTTAAACCTTATATAAAGCCGCCAAAGGAAGAACCATGTCTGACAGAGCCGACAATCAATTAGAACTCACGATCCGCGAAGCGCGGTCCGATGCCGATTACCATCACGCGTTTCCCATCGTCAAACAACTCCTGCCACATCTGGATATGCAGACCTATGCGCAGCGCATGTTCGTCGCGCGCGCCACCGGCTACCGCGTCTATGTTGCCGAGCTTGGCGATGAAATGGTCGGCATGATTGGCATTATCTCCAACCACAATCTGCATGACGGTTTTACCACCTATATCGAACATGTCGTCGTCGATGAGAAGCATCACGGCAATGGTTATGGTACAAAGCTGATCAAGTTCGCCGAGAACAAATCCCGCGAAGAAGGCTGCAAGCTGATCGAGCTTGATACAGATATCGGCGCGGAAGGCGCAGAAAACCTCTATGCCAAGAACGGCTATGTCGTCGTCGGTAAATACTACCAGAAGAATATCGACAAATATTCAGACCCGATTTTCTATGACAAGAAAAAGAAGTAAGGTCTTCCTTTATCAGGATTACGTTCATAATAATGGCGTTCTGCATAAACGCCTTTGCGAAACCTATGGCTCTGACAATGTCCGCTTTTGCGACGCCGCCGATATTATCAGCGGTGCATTAAACGAGAGCGTTTTTCTTTTCGTCATGCCCGGCGGCGCAGATTTGTATTATTGCGAAAAGCTCAACGGCGAAGGTAACACTAAAATCAAAGCCTATGTCGAACAAGGCGGAAATTACTTAGGCATCTGCGCAGGCGCTTATTATGCCGCCCGTGAAATCGACTGGAATAAGGGAGAGATCGCAGGATCCCGTGAACTGGCTTTTGCGAATGCCAAAGCAACTGGCCCTGTATATGAATTCCTCGAAGAGAATGACATCAACAAAAGCTGGCAGAATATCGTCGATGTCACAATAGACGGTGAACGCTATAGCGCTCTCTATGCCGCAGGTCCTGTTTTCGAAGGCGATGGACTAGCCACATATTCCAACGGGCAAACAGCGATCGTCAAGAATACAATCGGGAAAGGCACTGTTATTCTATCTAGCCCGCATATCGAATATGCGCCGAAAGATTTATCAAACACCACCTACAAGCACCTGAATACTTCTACAGAATGGTCGACCAAGAATATCGACCGCTTCACCCAAAACCATCACTCCGAGCGCGATCTCTGGTCACGCGTTACTAAGGAATTTGCGTAAATGAAAGTTTTGTTTCTAACTGGATATGATCTAGCCGTACATTCACTTGATTGGATGCTAAAAGATGAGTATGGGCCTCGAAATGTGAGCAGCATTAACGCAGATGATCTTGGCGATACGGACTTATCAGACTTTAATATGCTCGTTTTCCCAGGATGCGTCGGGGAAGTCAGCCCATATCCAAAATTTATGACACCGAAAGCTATTCAAAATGTTCGCAATAACATCGAACATGGCCTTGTGTTGTGGACTGATTGCGGTGGAACTTATGAAGTAAATGCTGATATCAATTTTACAAATAGTGACGGCATTTTAAAAGAACGGAAAGGACTCGGCTTTATAGACGGGCTTGCGCGAGGGCCAGTAGAAGGGCCTGCAATTGCCCCATCAAAACAAGACAGATTTTTAGATGTTATCATCAAACGGGTTTTTCACAGAGCTGCCAATAACAATACTAACACAGTGGATATATGCTATGGCAACGGCCCGGGTATACATTTAACTGAAGCAGAAAAAAATAACCCCGATGTTAGAATCATCGCGTATTACGGCGATGATGAAACCAGCCCTGTTGCAGCCCTATCAAAAAAAATAGGTAAAGGACTTATCTTAAGTTTTGGCGTACTGGTTCAAATTGCACCTGCCCATTTACAAGGTGATTTTCCTACCAGCTCCAAAGCTTATAGACACCGTAGAGTACTGCGTGAGCATTTAACTCATGCGGATGAACAGCGCAAAATCCTTCTGACAGATGTATTCAACATTGCGAATACACATATGGAACAAGTTAAACCACAAAGAAACATAACCCAATATTCACTGGATTTACGACATGCCAACATCGCTTAAACCCATCCACATCATCGGCGGTGGCATGGCCGGAACGGAAGCGGCGTGGCAGGCAGCGAATATGGGCGTACCCGTGATCCTGCATGAAATGCGCCCCATTCGCGGGACGGATGCGCATAAGACGGACGGATTGGCGGAGCTTGTGTGCTCGAACTCCTTCCGGTCCGATGACAAGGATTACAATGCAGTCGGTCTTCTGCATGAAGAGATGCGGATGTGCAATTCGATCCAGATGCGCGAAGGCGCGAAAGCCGCCGTGCCTGCGGGCGGTGCTCTGGCGGTTGACCGCGATATCTTCTCAGATGGCGTCACGAAAGCCCTTACCGAACATCCCCTCATCACCATTGAGCGCGGCGAGATTGCCGGATTGCCGCCGGAAGAATGGGACAGTGTCATTATTGCGACGGGCCCTCTTACCTCTCCGGCTTTAGCAGAAGCGATCCGCGAATTATCAGGCGAAGACAGCCTCGCTTTCTTCGACGCGATTGCGCCGATCATCCATAAAGAGTCGATCAATTTTGACCGGGCGTGGTTCCAGTCGCGCTACGATAAGGAAGGCCCTGCCGGAACGGGTAAGGATTATATCAACTGCCCGATGGAGAAAGACGAGTATCTCGCCTTTATCGACGCCCTGCTTACCTCCGAGAAGATGGAGTTCAAGGAATGGGAGAAGAACACGCCGTATTTCGAGGGCTGTATGCCTATCGAAGTGATGGCATCCCGCGGTGTCGAGACCTTGCGCTTCGGCCCGATGAAACCTGTCGGGCTGACCGATCCGAATACGGGCAAGACGCCTTATGCGGTGATCCAGCTTCGTCAGGATAATGCGCTCGGCACGCTCTATAACATGGTCGGTTTCCAGACCAAGATGAAATATGGCGAACAGACCCGCGTCCTCAAAATGATACCGGGCCTTGAGAACGCCGATTTCGCGAGGCTTGGCGGGCTTCACCGCAACACGTTTATCAACTCGCCCAAAGTCCTCAATGAGCGTTTGCAGATGAAGGCCATGCCGCGCCTTCGTTTTGCCGGACAGATTACCGGATGTGAAGGCTATGTCGAAAGTGCCGCAGTCGGTATTCTCGCCGGACGGCTGGCTGCAAGTGAACGCCTTGGCATCACCCTTGATCTCCCACCCGCGACTACGGCTATAGGCGCGATCCTCTCGCATATCACCGGCGGCGCGGACGCCACGACCTTCCAGCCGATGAACGTCAATTTCGGCCTCTTCCCCGATATCGTCACCCGCGCCAAAGGCCGTGAGAAGAAGAAGGCGATGTCAGAGCGGGCGCTGAACG
>QFOT01000140.1 GCA_003241285.1 Micavibrio aeruginosavorus | reverse complement strand
ATTGCGAAGGCGAAGAAGACCGCGTTCTACAAGCCGTTCAAACAGTCGTCGATGAAAGCCTTGCCAAACCAATTCTGGTTGGCCGTAAGAATGTCATCGAAACCCGCATGAAAAGACTGCGCCTGCGCATGGAAATCGGCAAGGATTTCGAACTGGTCGATCCGGAAGGCGATTCCCGCTACAAGGATTATTGGCAGACCTATCACCAGATCATGCAGCGCCAGGGCGTAACTGCCTCCTATGCAAAAAATTCGGTTCGTAACAGCAACACTATTATTGGCGCGCTGATGGTTCACAAAGGCGTCGCGGATTCGATGATCTGTGGAACGGTCGAGCCGTTTAAGAACCACCTGAAATCAATCGTGCGCATTATCGGTCTGAAGCCGGGCGTTGAGACAGCGGCTGCGATGCCATGCCTTCTCCACCCGACACGCGGCCCGATCTTTATTTGCGATACGCATGTCAACCCGGACCCATCTATCGCGCAAATCTCCGAAATGACATTACTCGCCGCCGAGCAGATGAAACGCTTTGGCATTACACCAAAAGTCGCGCTGCTCTCACATTCAAATTTTGGATCATCCGACACTGAAAGCGCGATTAAAATGCGCTCGGCTTACTATGACCTTAAGATGCGCGACCCGTCTTTGGAAATCGACGGCGAGATGCATGCCGATGCCGCGCTCGACGAGAATATCAGAGGCCAATTCGTGCCAAGCTCCCCGCTCAAAGGCAGCGCTAATCTTCTAGTGATGCCGAACGTGGAATCTGCCAATATCACGTATAACGCCATCAAGGTTCTGGCTGATTGTATTACCATCGGGCCGCTTTTGCTGGGCGTTGGCCAAACCGCACATATTTTGACCAATGCCGCGACAAGCCGTGGTATAGTCAATGTAACGGCCCTATCGACCGTTGGCGCGCAGATATTCCAATCAGAAAATCCAGCTCAGTTTATCAGGCAGGATCTAGAATAACAGCAAAGGTCCCCTCACATGATTGAGGAAGACGAAAAAACCCCTGTTATTTCCGAAGAGGATGTAACAGAAGATGAGGGAACCGCCCTGCTGGGTTTGCAGGACGATGAGATCGCACGTATTCTCGAAGCCCTCGATGAAGAAGATGCCGACAAACTTACGCTGCTATTCGAAAATCTGGGACCTTACGATAAAGCCGATCTTCTTGAAAAAGTGAACATGGATACAAGAACACGCTTGCTTGATTATGGCAGCGTGTTGTTTCAGCCGGAAGTCTTTACCTACATTCAGGAAGAAGTCCGCCGCCGGATTCTTGAGAACATGGAACCAGGCCAGATTGCCGGAATTATTTCCGAGCTGGATTCGGACGATGCGCTCGACCTGATCCTGCCTCTGGAAGAGGAATTCAAGCATGAGGTCATTCGCAAACTCTCCGCCAAGACACGTCTGGTATTGCAGGAAGGTTTGAGCTTCCCTGAAGAATCTGCCGGACGCTTGATGCAGCGTGAATTCGTTGCCGTGCCGCAATTCTGGACGGTGGGCAAAACCATAGATTACTTACGCGCAGCCGCCGAAGATTTACCGGATACTTTCTACGATTTGATCGTGATCGATCCGTCCTATCACATCGCTGGAGAAATACCGCTGCATCGGCTTGTCCGCGCCCGCCGCTCTGAAAAAATTGAGTCCCTGACCCTTGATGATACTCACCCTATCCCCGCCACAATGGATCAGGAAGAAGTGGCGGAGATCTTCCGTAACGAAGATCTGGCATCTGCCCCGGTTGTCGATGAAGATGGCCGCCTGATCGGTATTATTACATATGATGACGTTATCGACGTTATCGATGAAGAAGCGCAGGAAGATTTATTGAAACTTGGTGGTATTGAGGAAGACGATTTGTATCGTTCCATCATGTCCACATCTTCGTCCCGTTTTCGCTGGCTGTTTATTAATTTATTCACGGCCTTTCTGGCGGCCAGCGTCATTTCTCTGTTTACCGTTACCATCGAAAAAGTGGTCGCTTTGGCTGTTCTTATGCCGATTGTTGCCGGGATGGGCGGCAATGCCGGAACGCAGGCATTGACCGTAGCCGTCCGCGCTTTGGCCACCCGCGAACTCTCCAGCACCAACGCATGGCGGGTTATCGGCAAGGAAGTCGCCGTTGGCTTCGTCAACGGCGCAATATTTGCCATTATGGTCGGCCTTGTCGCCGGGATATGGTTCCATGATCCGAAACTGGGCGCCGTTATCGCCTCCGCCATGGTAACCAATCTGGTCGTTGCCGGTTTCTTTGGAGCATCTGTTCCGATTGTCCTCGACCGCTACGATATCGACCCCGCCATTGCCTCGGGCGTTTTTCTGACCGCCATGACCGATTGTATCGGATTCCTTACCTTTCTCGGGCTGGCCAGCCTGTTCCTGCTTTAATTTATCTTGAATGCAGGGATCATTTTGACTAACAAGAGCGTTAGCAAAAGTAGACGAACATGCCCCCAAGAAAAAGAAATCATCAAGCTGCCAGCCGTTATTCCGAACCTTCCCTTCTGGGTCGTCTTGTAAAGTGGTGTTTTGTGCTGGCAATCTGGGGATTGATCGTTGTTGCCGGTGTCGTGGCATGGTATGCCCGCGAACTTCCCGACATTATCAAAAAACCGCTGGAAGAACGCAAAACCTCTATCACTGTCTTGGCAAATGACGGTTCCGTTATAGGACGTTATGGCGATATTACCGGCAACACACTCACTGTCAAGGAACTGCCGCCACATTTGATCGACGCTATTCTCTCGACCGAAGACCGCCGCTTCTACATGCATTACGGCATCGACCCTATCGGTCTTTTCCGCGCAGTCGTCATCAACTCACTCCATGGCAATGTAAAGCAAGGCGGATCGACGATCACCCAGCAACTTGCCAAGAATTTATTTTTGAGCCAGCAAAAAACATATAAGCGAAAGATTCAGGAAGCTCTTCTCGCCATCTGGCTTGAACATGAGCTGACCAAAGATGAAATCCTGACAGCCTATCTCAACCGCGTTTATATGGGAGCCGGAACCTATGGTGTGGATGCAGCCTCTCATGTGTATTTCAACAAGAGCGCTCGCAATATAAATCTCAAAGAATCCGCCATGCTGGCCGGCCTGCTTCGGGCGCCGTCGCGTTATTCGCCGCTCGCTAACCCCAAAGAAGCAGAAGCCCGCGCCAAAGTTGTTTTGAGCGCGATGGTCGATAACGGTAAGATTACAGAGAAAGAAGCGAAAGCCGCTTTTAAAAACACAGGCAGCGAAAAAACAGAACTCCGCGCCGATGGCTCTTCCAGCCGCTACTTTGCTGATTACATTGTAGATAGTATCGACGATCTGATCGGAAAGCCGGATGAGGATATCATTGTCAAAACGACGCTTGACCCTGAAGTTCAGACCGGCGCAGCTTCGGTGATCTCCAAAAAAGTTACAGATAATCAAAAACTTCGCATATCACAGGGCGCGTCGATTGTTCTGCGTCCTGACGGCTCTATCGTCGCAATGGTTGGCGGAGCCGATTACCAGAAGAGTCAATTCAATCGCGCCGGTTCTGGTTTGCGCCAACCGGGATCAAGCTTTAAGCCGCTTGTTTACCTTGCCGCGCTCGAAGCCGGATGGGATCAATATAGCCAGATTGATGACTTCCCTTTCTCAGACGGCAAATATCGCCCACAGAATTTCGGCAATAAATATTATGGCGTTGTAACACTGACCGATGCACTGACAATGTCGATGAACTCGGTCGCCGTGCAGCTTGCCAAATATGTCGGCGTCGATCACGTCATCTCGGTCGCCCGCCGAATGGGCATTACGTCGCAATTAGAGCCAAATCTGGCACTGGCATTGGGATCGAGCGAAGTACCGATGATAGAAATGGCGCAAGCCTATGCGACGATTGCCACGGGCGGTTATGCCGTTAAAGCGTATGGCATTAACGAAATACGAGAAGAACGTACAAAGAAAATTTTATACAAACACGAAAAACAATCTTTCCCGCGGGTTTTTCGCGAGCGTGATGTGGCACAACTTACCCGCATGATGGAAAGTGTTGTCCAGCACGGCACAGGCCAAGGCGCGCGAGTCCCCTATTTTGCCGCAGGAAAAACAGGCACGACACAGGATCACCGCGATGCATGGTTTGATGGTTTTTCAAATGACTATGTCGGCGTGGTTTGGTTCGGCAACGATGACAATAAATCGATGAAGTCGGTTACGGGTGGCAGCATTTCAGCCACTGCCTGGCGTGACATCATCACCGCGGCCAAAGCGGACCCGACCCCTTCCCCGAATAACCTGCAAGTATCTGGCACCGTTACCGATGATTTCTCGGATATGATGTCGAATTTGATGAATGAAAAAATGCCTGAAACTCCGGTGTCTGGTAATTTGCCGGACGGCTATCAAATGCCGACAGGTACATTTACACCAGACAGACCCGGTGACAAAATTGGCTATGGCCGCTTTAATGATTAAAAAAAGGACGGGGCCTCAGAAACTCCCCGTCCTCATATTTAGACACACGTTTTAGAACCTGAACTACTATCTTACACTGTTTCCCTTGAAAATATATTCTCCGCCAGTGTGGGGTAAAATCTGCGGAAGGCGGCGAAGCGGTCCTCACCAATTCTGGCCCAATGCGACTGCAAAGATTTTAGCGCCAAATTTGCCGCCCCGACCTCCCAGTCATCCCGCATCAGTGAAGCATCTGCATGATCGAGGTAATCTGACGGCAAGGCGATACGCGGCGCCCGCAATCCTAAATCGACCAGAATTTTAGCTACCTGTGAATCCGGCAGATCCATCATGTCAGCGACGAACTGGATAGATGTCAGTATTTTGATTTCCATCCGGCTGTTGGCAACAATCCGGAGATGGCGCATAAAGCGCGTATATATCTCCATCTCGTGCCGCGCGTCAGGGTTGTTCATTTCACGAATTTCAGGAATGGGCAGAACTACACGATCAGTCAGCAAATTATCATTGGCTTTCATGGTGTCCTCCTTTCGAGGGCGTCTATACCTCCACGTTGGGAGATTCGTATTAACAGACTCTTAAAAGCGGAGGTTAGTGCCAGATTCGTATCGATTCAGATGTGGATAACTATCTTACAATCGCCGCAACAGCCAATTGATCAGCCCGTTCGTTTTCTGGATGGCCAGCGTGACCCTTCACCCAATGAAGTTTGACGTCATGCCGCGAGATCTGATTCTCGAGCTCGATCCACAGATCCATATTCTTTACAGGCTTTTTATCGGCAGTTTTCCACCCGCGAGCCTTCCAACCCGCCAGCCATTGTTCTAGCCCGTCTTTCACATACTTGCTGTCAGTATAGAGATCAACCTTGCAAGGACGCGTCAGCGCTTCGAGTGATTTAATAACGGCCATCATTTCCATGCGGTTATTAGTCGTCGGATTTTCTCCGCCGGATAACTCCTTCTCAGCGCCGTTGAAACGCATGACCGCGCCCCAGCCTCCGGGTCCAGGATTGCCGGAACAGGCGCCATCGGTATAGATTTCAACTGAAGACTTTGTTGTCACGATGAAATTCCAGTATTCGTTTATATTCC
>QFOT01000139.1 GCA_003241285.1 Micavibrio aeruginosavorus | reverse complement strand
TAAAATAAATCTGGATTCGAACGGCTTTACCGAAATCGGCGATCTGGAAATCAGAGGCAGATGGCCTGAGCTCTCGCGTGGCAAGGCCGAGAGAGTGTCTATTAAAAATATAACTGTAAGCGGTGAGATTGATAAGAATAATCGCATTACCATTGCCGGATGGGATGGGAGCTTTGGTACGGGCAATACTTCTAAAAAGCAGCCATTGCCTTTTCAGTCTTTTTACCTTGAGAACCTGACCGTCGATCTCGATACACCTATTGGTGCGCTTCGTATTCAGGGCAAGACGAATATAGATTCAGATAATTCGGGAAGGCATATCGTCACGTCTTCCATTTTTTCATCCCAGCAGCAACTGACAACATCCATCAATTTCAAAGGATTACTCGATGGCGAAAGAAATTTAAGCGGCAAAGCGGAGATTGAAGATACAAGCATCGATATAGATCCCATTATGATAAGCCGCCTGTCCGGATGGATTGAATTTAGATCTTCTCCTTTTACAGCCGCAGGCCAGATCATGGCGGGCGGGATGAAATATAAGGATTATCCTTTCGAAGATGGCAATTTGACATTCGACACGGCCCAGGCAGCAGCAGGAATTTTCAAAACAAAACTGACCGGGAAAAATATATTTCTAAATGCCGAATTAAATATCAAGCCGGAAAAAAACCTCGTTATTACGGCGTCCGCACCCAGCCTGGGCGAGCTTGCCTCCATAGCCGATATGGAAAACAAAATATTATCACAGTCCGGCCCCGTGGATATAAAGGCCAAGGTTAGACTGACGGATCAGTTCTTACCGGCCAAAGAAATCGGCGTAGAAGAAATAAATGCGGCACTATCCGGGGGAAATCTCAAGATAAAGCCGTTTACCTGGTATGGAGCGGATAAAAGAAACAGCCTTATCCTGCAGTTTGCAAATATGAAACTTTCAAGTCTTTTACAGGATTCGCAATCGATTACCGCCACGGGAAGCATTAGCGGCGTCATACCCCTTAATTATTTAGGAAGTGATATCGTGATTGAGAACGGCATCCTTCGCGGGGATCAGCCCGCTTCGTTCAAATACGCTCCCAAAGAATTGCCTCCCGCCTTGAAAGGGGACGACCCGCGCATGCAAACCGTCAGGCTGGCTTTAAGCGATTATCATTACGACACTCTTGAATTTACGATGAATGGGCCCTTAAACGGTGATCTTAAAACCTCGCTTAAGGCAAAAGGAAGCAGCCCGGCATTTGACAATCGCCCCGTAAATCTTAACTTAAATCTCGAAGGCGCTTTGGCCTCGGCGCTGCGGCAGGCCTTGCAGCCGGGAACATTGAGCGATACGATCAAGAATAAGCTCTTGGAGGGCAACAAATGAAACATACTGCCCTTATTTTATCCGCCCTGTTATTGACCTCGGCCTGCACGCCTACCGTCAAGCTCGAAGCACCGGATAAGCCGATTGAAATTAATATGAATGTTAAGATCGAGCAGGAAGTCCGCGTCAGAGTCGACCGCGATCTCGATAAAGAAATAATGTCCAATCCCGAATTATTCGGCGTGAAAAAGAAATAAAAGGAAAAGAAGATGAAAAAAATTCTGATACTGACCCTCGCCCTTACCATGCTCATGCCGATAGCTGCCTTCGCGATGGATCTGTCGTCAGCCAAGCAAGCTGGATATGTCGGTGAAAAACCCGATGGCCTGGTCGGTGCGGTCGCTTCTCCATCAGCAGAAGTTCAGGCTTTGATCGCTGAAACCAATGCCGGGCGCCTCGCGGTTTATACTGATACAGCAGCCAAGCAAGGCGTTCCCGTATCTCAAGTCCAAGCTTTAGCCGCAGAAAAACTCTACGGCATGGCATCAGGCCAATATGTGATGATTAACGGCAGCTGGGTAAAAAAATAGGCCTACGGATAATCGCAGCTATCATAGGTTACTTTAATAAAAGACTTTTCACCTTCCGATAACGTAAAACGGTATTCGCGGCCTTTAGCGATTTGCGAATATTGAATTGGTAAGGCAGATGTTTTTTGCTCCGACAAACCTTCTGCCGTTTTAAATGTAACCGTCACAGGCTGAGAAGCATCAAACCATGCCTGAGGTTCGCCTTTTTGATTTCTGGTCGAAGCACCTATGCCTGAAATCAAAACCGCTCCTTCGCCAAAAGAGGCCGAACTGTCCGGACCTGTATAGGCGGGAGTTTTCACCATAAATCTTTTGCTGGCAGGATCTGAACAGTTATTAGGTGGGCGCGCCGACCGTATGACAAAAGCAAGACGCTCCGCAGACATACCATCCGATATCTGTTTTGTTACAAGCCCCACAAGATCCCGGATTGGTCCTTCATCCGGCAATTCCTGCTGATATTGCTGCTGCAGTTGGTTGAATCTAGAATTAGCCGTCTGCGTTTCTGCGCGTAATTTAGTCAACTCATCCTGAAGAGTTGTCATTTGTGCACGCGTTTCTTCTGTTTCTTTTTTCAAAGAATTGATCTGAAAAATGGCATGCTGTCTGCCAAGCCAAAAACCCGTCATACCGACGGCCAGAATTACAAGAGCACCGGCAAGCACTGCGTTATTGCGCTTACGATCTCTTTCAATATACCGACGGCGCGGATTATAACTTCCAAAAGTCATTTCTATGAACCTGAACCAAACTCACCAAGATTTTTAAGGCCTACGCGCAACATGACTTCAGTGCCTGCATCACCCGTAGATTCAAAAGTAAAATTACGTACAGCCGATGCCGAAACCGTATAGCACTGGCCAAGATATTCAAGCAGCAGACCTGCGTTTCTCAGACCTTGGTCTTCCTCGCTCAAATCATAACGACCGGACAATGTACTGCGCCATTCATCACTAAAGTCATAAGCCAAAGATCCATATAATTGCTCACGGCTGGTTGTCAAATCCGTTCCTTCAAGAGAGCGCGCAAAAAAGTATGAACCCGAAAGCGTAAAACGATCGATCACAGTGCTGGCATCAAGCTCATGTCGCTGTGAGGAGAAATCATCCGACGACAATTCAAAACGGTAATTCAGATTCAGACGATCAAGATAAATTGCTCTAACCTCGCCTACGTAGTTGGATGTCTGGCTATCAAGCCCCGAGCCCGCCGGGAATGGGTTATCTTCATCGTCCAAGCGATAACTCTGCCCCAAAAATACCTCAGCCAGACTACCTTCCGCCCCGTGAATGCCTGTCCTTGCACCGTAGGTTACATGACTTGAATCATCAACCCGATCCAATCCCGGAAACCTGTTAGGCTCAAACAGATTGTTTGCATCGAGCTGCACATCCTGACTGTCTTCGTTCGGAATATCAGTATTGTTTTTCACGTCACTGACAGCCGTAAAGGAAACTATAGGCTCGAATACGACCTGCGCTTCATCTGAAAAGTTGTTGACCATTGGATAGCTGGTAACATTATGCAGGACAGGATAAAAACGCGTCGAGGAAGAATCTCCATCGCCAGAACCTAAAAGGTCTTCATCACGTTTTGGAACATTATAAGCATCACCGCGGATGCTTGCAGATACAACATTTACAAGGCCGATATCAAGTATATCCTTGCGCTCCCATCCTGCCGTAGCGGAGCCGCGCAGCACATCCTGACCGCTTCCATCACGGGTTAAACCGAGCGCGGAAGCATCAAGACTCCATCGTCCGCCAAGCGTGTCACCCGGTTTGCCGAGAAAAGATACAATTGCTTCCGGCAAAACATTCGGCTGGTCGGCGGCACGGTCACTGATCCTTAGATCCTGAAAGCTGAATGCTCTCAGCGTCGCATAATTCCGGTCATCAAACCGCTCAAGATACAGCTTGTTCTCCAACACATCATCCGACGTAATATCGAACTGGCGCATATACTGGTCATCCGATGCCATCGCAGCATCAAATCCGGCACGCCATTTTTCATTTATGTCCCAAAGGCCTTTACCAAAGAAATGGCCACGCAGCTCCTCATCAACATATTCATACTCGCCGCCGCTACTATCGGTACGGTCCGAATAGGCCAATCCGCCCGATATTTCCAATTCGGCATCGTTGAAGCGTTTCCGGTATTCACCAAGAAACATAGGCAGTTCTTCGACAAAGGCGCGCACGCCAAATGTTGCATCCTGCGTTTCATCAATTCCCCAATAGTATTGAGGTGTTGCAGAAAAACCGAGATTGCTGCTTGCGTTGAAGATAGGCGGCAAAAAACCGCTTTTCTGTTTTATCGTTCCGTCTGGATGGGAAAAATAAGGGACATACGCGACGGGTGTACCCGCAACTTCAAGAGTCGCGTTCCTATAAGTAATCGAATGCTCTTCATTATCGTGAATGACTTTATCTGCGCGGATTTGCCATGATGGCGGCTTATCAGGATTAGCCTTACAAGGCTCGCACGGCGTATATGTTGCATTGTCCATAATCGTGCGGACGCCGTCTTCTCTATGACCCTCATCCGCTGTAAAGCGCGAGCCATCCGCCAAAACGCTTTGCAATTTTTTGACATAGCCATTTTTCATTGCCTGCGCGAGATCGGCTTTTTCTACAAAGTGAACGTCCCCGTTTTTCTCAAGAACCGCAACATTTCCCTCAGCGCTCACAACTTCGGTTTTTAGGTCATAGACCACACGATCCGCCTTGACGATACGGCCATCCTGAATAATTTCGACATCACCCAAGGCCGTCACTTTTTGATTGATTTCATCGTATTCGACGGAAGCAGCCGCAAAATCTACCGGCGGGTCTTCCTGTGGAGGAGTGGCAGCTTGACCGCTGCCAATCGTATAGAGGGCAACACCGGACAATAAAGTGGCGACAAGGAGACCTGTCAGCTTCTTTTTAAATTGAATTCTATGTAAAATCATCGGGCGGGGTGTACTGGATTAAAGACAGTTATTTGTCGTCTAATCCCGCCCTTAAGTCAATAATCTAAAGCTTTAGCGGCGCTGAAGAAATGCAGGAAGATCGTCATCCGTAAAGCGGCTCGGACCGTCATCATCGCTTATTTTACGTTTTTTCTCGAAAGGAGGAGCAGATTTAGCGTTTGAAACAAACTCTTGCTTATCTTTTTTCTGAATAAACGGCTTTAGCTCTTTGTCTTCCTTGGCTTTTTTCTGATAGCTTTCGATTTCGATGTCTTTACCGATCCGCTTATGAATAGCTTCGACAAATTTATCGTCATCATCCGCCCATAAAGTCCAGGCCTTGCCTAATTGCCCTGCCCTGCCCGTCCGGCCTATTCGGTGAACATAATCATCGGGGTTAATCGGCACGTCATAATTGAAAACATGGGATACGCCGATAACATCAAGGCCACGGGCAGCAACATCAGAGCAGACAAGAAAAACGATATTACCGTCTTTAAAATCCTGAAGGGTTTTAGTCCGGACAGATTGGACCATGTCACCATGAAGCGGCGCAGCAGAGAAGCCTTTTTCCTTAAGCCATTTGCCAAGCATATCCACGTCGCGCTTACGGTTACAAAAGACGAAAGCGTTTTTTACATTTTCTTTTTCAAGCAAACCGCGCAGCGCATATTTTTTATCGCTGGATGAAACTTTCATCAAATGCTGTTCGATAGTATCCGCCGTCGTTGCCGGTTTTGA
>QFOT01000138.1 GCA_003241285.1 Micavibrio aeruginosavorus | reverse complement strand
GATGATTCAGAACTCGACCTGATCGTCGCCGGAACAAAAGAAGGTGTGCTGATGGTTGAATCCGAAGCGAAAGAACTTTCTGAAGAAGTAATGCTCGGCGCGGTTCAATTCGGTTGGAAAGCTTTCCAGCCTGTGATCGATGGTATCATTGCCCTCGCTGAAACAGCGGCGAAAGACGCATGGGACCTGCCGGCAGAAAACCTGATCCACAAAGATCTGTACGCCAAGATCAAAGACAAGTTCTCTGGCGCCATGGCCGAAGCCTATGCCGAAAAAGACAAACTGACACGTCAGGGTAAAGTCAAAGCCGTTAAAGAACAGGCTGTCGAAGCGTTTGCACAGGCTGAAGGTGAAATCACCTCCGGTCTGGTTGGCGATCTTTGCCACAAACTGGAAGCAGACGTCGTTCGCGGCGCTATCCTGAAAACTGGTAAGCGTATCGACGGTCGTACGACAGTCGATATCCGCCCGATTACTTGCGAAGTCGGCATCCTGCCACGCGTTCACGGCTCCGCCCTTTTCACCCGTGGTGAAACACAGGCGATCGTTGTGACCACACTTGGAACAGGACAAGACGAGCAGATCATCGACGCGCTTGAAGGCGAATACCGCGAGCGTTTCATGCTCAACTATAACTTCCCTCCATATTCCGTCGGCGAATGCGGACGTATGGGCGCACCGGGTCGCCGCGAAATCGGTCACGGTAAACTCGCATGGCGCGCTCTTCGCCCGATGATTCCAGGCGGCGAAGAATTTCCGTACACAATGCGTGTCGTTTCCGAGATTACTGAATCAAACGGTTCATCCTCGATGGCCTCCGTCTGTGGCGGTTCTCTCTCCATGATGGATGCGGGCGTTCCTTTGATAAAGCCTGTCGCCGGTATCGCAATGGGCCTGATCAAGGAAGGCAAAGACTTTGCCGTTCTCTCCGATATCCTCGGCGACGAAGATCACCTCGGCGATATGGATTTCAAAGTAGCCGGAACGACTGATGGCGTAACCGCGCTTCAGATGGATTTGAAAATCGCTTCCGTAACGGAAGAGATCATGAAAATCGCATTGGCTCAGGCACAAGACGGACGTCTGCACATTTTGAAAGAAATGTCCAAGGCTCTGACAGGCGCTCGTGAAGAGATCAGCCAGTTCGCGCCGCAAATGGCTGTCATCACTATTCCGACCGAAAAAATCCGCGAAGTTATCGGAACCGGCGGCAAAGTGATCCGTGAAATCGTTGAAAAATCCGGCGCGAAAATCGATATCGACGATAGCGGCACGATCAAAGTATCTGCTGTCAACGGCGATGCGATTGACCTTGCGATTGAAATGATCCGCGGCATTACGGACGAGCCTGAGCAAGGCAAAGTCTATAACGGTAAAGTTGTGAAGATCGTCGATTTTGGTGCCTTCGTAAACTTTATGGGTGGCAAAGACGGCCTTGTTCACATCTCCGAACTTGCCGATCAGCGCGTTGCCAAAACAGGTGACGTTGTGTCCGAAGGGCAACAGGTTAAAGTCCTGATGCTTGGTTCTGATGATCGCGGCAAAGTTAAATTGTCGATGAAACGCGTTAATCAGGAAACTGGCGAAGTGATTGAATCCAAGCCACGCGCAAGCAATGATGAGCAACAAGCTGGTTAATCAAACCATTCTTTTCCTCCCTCTTACTGGGAAGGAAAAGAATAAGTTTCTATATATTTAAAAATATTGCATCCCTGCGAAAGCAGGGATCTTTTTTATGCCCCACCCAGTGCTTCCCCCGCGAAAGTGGGGGGCTAATTAGAAATCCACATAAAGAAAATCCCCGCTTTCGCGGGGAAAACAGATTCTTCTACGTAGATAAAAACCTAAGCCTCGTCGAACCAGATTTCACAGGAATAATCCCAGGTCAGTTCTTCACCAACCTTGATATCGCGCAAAGCCGATGCCGTCATGACGTAATTCTCCAGATCGCTATCCAGATGCATCGTCGGTTTTTTGCTGTGGTTGTACAGCATGATATAGCCAAGCGGCATGCAGTATTCCTCGCCCTTTGTATCTTCATCCCATTCCAATAGATAGCCATCCGGCGCACTGCCGTTATGTTTGATATCTTTTTTTGCAACCGGCACGACAGGTGAGACTTCGATCACTTCGCCTTTTTTAATATTGCGAAGCGCAAACACGCCGCGGCCTTTATCGTCACTGATTTTGCGCCATGCAATGGAAGCCCCCAGAATGGTTTCTGGCGTATTGGCCGCCACGTTCTGATGCCAGTTCACTACTTTTTTCGCCGCGCTGCTTTTCATGTATATCTCATATGTTTTGTTGGGATGGCTTTTTGTACCTTAAAGCAGGTAGAAAACTCTACAAAATTCTTCACCTGTGCTAGGGTATCCACGAAGAAATATCAGGACAAGAGATGAGCGTACTTAAATTACCTTCCGTTATCGGCCATCGTGGCGCCGCTGCCTACGCGCCGGAAAACACGCTGGAAAGCATTCGCACCGCCGCCGAGATTGGTGCCAAATGGGTCGAACTTGACGTCAAATTAACAAAAGATTCCGTACCGATAATCTTTCATGACGATACGCTGGAAAGAACGACCTCCGGCTACGGCCTTGTCGCCGATACCAATTACGACGATATCAAAGAACTTGAAGCTGGCATGTGGTTTTCCGAAGGTTTTACCGGTGTGATCGTCCCGACACTCGAAGAAGCCATGGAAGTTATCCTTCATCACGATCTGGGCGTTAATTTCGAGATTAAACCCTGCCCCGGGCGCGAAGTGGAAACAGCCGAAGTCATGCTCGACATCCTAAGCCAGGGCTGGGATGATACTACCAAAGTTCTTATTTCCAGCTTCCAGCATGTCAGCCTGGAAGTTGCTTTTGATATGGTGCCGGATTTCCATCGCGGATTATTGCTTGAAGACGAATGGCCGGAAAACTGGAAAGAACTTGCAGATTATTTGCAGGTCAGCTCGATTAACTTCAACGGAAACACTGCAACCCGCGAACAAGTTGAAGAACTGATCGAACTACAAAAACCGGTTTGCGCCTACACTATCAATGATATTCAAACCGCCAAGCGCCTCCGTCAATGGGGCGTCGATAGCTTCTTCACGGATGACCCTGAGAGCGTGAATGACAAACTATTCAGGTCGCATTGATGCCTGAAATTCTCGGCGTTCTCAGTATCCTGATCGGCTGTATAGGCGAAGCCTATTATCTGCGCTCGATCTTTCGTGGTCATACCAAACCGCATATGTATACATGGCTTATCTGGTCGATCCTTTGCACAATTGGCTCGTTGGCGCAGTTTACGGAAGACCAAGGCCCCGGCGTATGGGCGCTGGCTGTTACGTCGATATTTTCATGGCTGAACACAGGGTTATGTTTCAAATATGGGGAAAAAGAAATTACAAAATCCGATAAGATCGCGCTCGCTTTTTCCCTGTTGGCGATCGTGCCATGGGCATTAACGGATGATCCGTTATGGTCGGTTATCATGATCTCACTGATTGATGTCGTTGGATTTTATCCCACTATCCGCAAAACATGGAAAAAACCTTACGAAGAAAATCTTCTGGCCTATTATTTTGCAAATGCCAAATTGCTCCTATCCGTTATTGCACTGGAACGCTTTAGCATTGTCACAGCCCTATACCCGATTGTAATCGTAGTCACGAATTGCGCATTTCTTGTTATGGCGCATTGGAAGCGCCAGGGAAATCATCGCAACTTCTAGGCTAAAAGCTCATCCCACTGATCCGTCGGGCACATGCCAACGACATTAAAGCCGCAATCGACATAATGGATCTCGCCAGTAACAGCCGTAGACATGTCGGAAAGAAGATAAACGCCCGTCTGACCAAGCTCTTCCAGTTCGACCGATCTACGAAGCGGGCTTGCCAATTGGTTGTATTTAAAGGTTTTTCTGGCCGAGCCGATAGCGGAGCCTGCCAGCGTTCTCATAGGCCCGGCGGAGATAGCATTGACGCGGATTGCATCCGGGCCCAGATCAGCCGCAAGATAACGGACGGATGCCTCGAGAGCCGCTTTCGCAACCCCCATGACGTTATAATTCGGCATGACTTTTTCAGCACCAAAGTAAGTCAGTGTGACGGCAGAGCCGCCTTTGGTCATGATTTTCGCGGCGCGTTTCATTACGGCAGTGAAGGAGTAACAGGACACATTCATCGTGTGCAGGAAGTTTTCAAGCGTGGTGTCGACGTAACGGCCTTTAAGCTCCTCCTTATTTGAGTACGCAAGAGAGTGAACGATGAAATCGATCTGCCCCATTTCCTTCTCGATGATATCGAACGCTTTGTCGATATCGCCCGCGACGGACACGTCGCAATCGATCAGGGTTTTAACACCGATCTCTTTTGCCAAAGGCTCTATACGTTTTTTGAAAGCGTCGCCCTGATAAGTGAACGCGATTTCCGCGCCGGCTTCCGCGCATGCTTTCGCGATGCCCCATGCAATTGAGTGATCATTGGCCACGCCCATAATAAGGCCGCGTTTGCCCTTCATTAATTCCATTATAATTATCCTGTGTATTTAGAGAATGCGAGGGTAGCGTTGGTGCCGCCGAACCCGAAGCTGTTGGAGAGAATTGTCTTGTGAACGAAATTATCGATGCGTTCGCGCACGATCGGCATATTGCCGAAAGCCTCGTCGATTTTGTCGATATTAATGCTCGGCGCGATAAAATCATGTGCCATCATGAGAAGCGAATAAATCGCTTCCTGCACGCCCGCTGCACCCAAAGAATGTCCCGTCATTGACTTCGTCGAAGAGATATAAGGAATCTTATCGAATTTAGAAAACACATTACGGATAGCGCCGATCTCGGCTTTGTCACCGACAGGCGTCGCCGTGCCATGCGTGTTAATATAGGTCACTTCTCCATCGATCGTGGACAGGGCCTGGCTCATGCAACGTTCCGCGCCCTCACCGTTCGGGGCAACCATGTCTTCGCCGTCCGATGTCGCGCCATAGCCTGTGATCTCGGCATAGATCTTAGCGCCGCGCGCTTTCGCGTGCTCCAATTCTTCGAGCACCAATATACCGCCACCACCAGCAATGACGAAACCGTCACGGTTTTCATCGTAAGCGCGGGATGATTTTTCAGGGGAGTCGTTGAATTTCGAAGACATAGCGCCCATGCCGTCAAACAGACAGGACAGAGTCCAGTCGAGATCTTCACCACCGCCCGCAAAAATTACATCCTGCTTGCCAATCGCAATCAACTCTGCTGCATTGCCAATGCAATGAGCTGATGTCGAACACGCAGACGAAATGGAATAATTCACGCCCTTGATTTTGTGGTTGGTGCAAAGAGTTGCCGATGTCGTCGAAGACATACATTTCGGAACCGCAAACGGGCCGACTTTTTTCGTCGCGCCGGATTCTTCAACGGCCTTAACAGCCTCAACTTGGTATTTTGTGGATGGTCCGCCGGAGCCGACAATTGCCCCTGTGCGCTCATTGCTGATTTGTTCAGGTGTTAGCCCCGCATCGGCAATCGCCTGCTCCATCGAGATGTGCACATACGCCGCCGCCTCGCCCATAAAGCGCAGCAAACGGCGGTCAACATTCTCGGCGATATTGATGGTTGGCCTTCCCGACACTTGCGAACGGAACCCATGGTCGGCATGCGTCTGGTCA
>QFOT01000137.1 GCA_003241285.1 Micavibrio aeruginosavorus | reverse complement strand
GGAGAACATGTGCATGGAGCCGCCCTTGCCGCGCGAGTAACCGCCGATACGTCCGGTTAGTTCCGCCATGATCCCTTTCGGGTCCATGCCGATCGCCAGCATGTGCGCGTGGTCGCGGTAGGTCGTAACAACCGTATCCTGTTCTTCCTGCATCGACTGGATTCCGGTAACCACCGCTTCCTGCCCGATATATAAGTGACAGAAGCCGCCGATAAGGCCCATCCCGTATAACTGCCCGGCTTTTTCTTCAAAGCGGCGGATGAGCAACATGTCGCGGAAGCCGATTTTGGACTTGCGGACACGTTAGCATCTCTCCCAATTTGTGAACTTGGCGCATGAATTACACCAATTTAACCAATGTCGCCAATGGTTTAGTTTGTGCATTGCGGAATTAAGAACGTATGGTAAACAAAGGAGAACAGAAATTTGGAAGCAGAATTTAGTTTTTGCTCAAAACATCCACTTCGCCGGGTCGTCTGAAGCCTAAGACGATCCGCGCGCGTTCTTCCAGCAAATCCTTATTGATCGAACCGGGACGCAGCATGGAGACTTTTTTCTCGAGCTGTTCGTGTTCATGTGCCAGTTCAAAAGAATTTTTTTCCAGATTGGCGACAGATTTTTCGAGCGTCATATAGCGAATCAGGGAGCGCTCCCCCAGCATCAAATGGTAGGAAAAATAGACGAACAGGCCGATCCCGATCAAGGTGACGAGATTTTTGCGGACCAGA
This sequence comes from Micavibrio aeruginosavorus, assembly GCA_003241285.1. GTDB lineage: Bacteria > Pseudomonadota > Alphaproteobacteria > Micavibrionales > Micavibrionaceae > Micavibrio_B > Micavibrio_B aeruginosavorus_A. The sequence continues at coordinate 5,225 of QFOT01000137.1, read as the reverse complement.
TAGCGTTGTTCGAGCAGTTTTTTCATGAGTTATGAATCGAGATGGTTTTTGCTAGTATAGCGCTAATTAATACTCTTGTCATTCCCGCGCAGGCGGGAATCTCTCTTTCTTTGTGGCGCTCCAAGGGAGATCTCCGCCTGCGCGGGGAAGACAATTAAGAAGGTAAAGTAATCTTCCGCTTATGCCGCCAGAAATAGATGCCGCCAGCCAATAACACCAGCACGGCGCAGCCGATTTTGATTTCGGGCAGCAGGCTTTTGACCAATTCCTGATTATTGCCAAGCTGGTAGCCCAGAACAAGCAGCACCGCCGTCCAGATCGCCCCGCCCAGGCCCGTGTAGATACAGAACTTTGCAAGGTTCATCCTCGCCAGCCCCGCCGGGAAAGAGATGAAATGGCGGATACCGAAAACAAGCCGCCCGAGGAAAATCGAGATCGGCCCATGTGTGCGGAAATAATCATCAACCTTGGCCATTTTTTCTTCGTTCATAAAGAAGAATCGTCCGTATTTGATCAGGATATAACGTCCGCAGATTTTGGCGACATAGTAATTCAGCAATGAGCCAGCCATCGTGCCGAGAACAGCCAGCACAAATACGATCGTGCCGTCCATCTTGCCTTGATGAATCAAATATCCCGCTGGAATAAGAGTTGCCTCGCTCGGGATCGGCATGAAGGTACTTTCAAGCGCGGACATCAGGAAAACGCCCGGATATCCGAGAGCTTCGATAAATTCAACAAGCCAGTGGATGATGGTTTCGATCATATTTATTCCTATTTATTTAGTGTCATCGCCTGAATTGCTTTAGCAATTCAAAGGCGATCCAGCGATGGCGAGGCAAGCGGATCCCCCTAGAATTTGAAGACAAATTCGGGGGATGACGATGTAGTTATTAGGCGGCTTTCAACTTAGCTTGTGACGCAGGCTTCGCCCGCAAAATACTTGTCCCGGCATAACGTGCCGAAGGGCCTAGGATTTCTTCGATGCGGATCAACTGGTTGTATTTCGCCACGCGGTCGGAACGAGATAAAGAACCTGTCTTGATCTGGCCTGCATTGGTGGCCACGGCCAAATCGGCAATCGTTGAATCTTCAGTTTCGCCTGAACGGTGGGACAGGATAACGCCGAAGCCCGCTTTCTGGGCCATTTCAACGGCCTGAAGCGTTTCAGTCAAAGTTCCGATCTGGTTTACTTTAACGAGGATCGCATTAGCCGATTTCTCTTCGATACCACGTGCGAGACGTTTCGGGTTCGTGACGAACAGATCATCACCGACCAGTTGAACTTTATCGCCCAATGCTTTTGTCAAAGCGGCCCAGCCTGCCCAGTCATCTTCGGCCAGGCCGTCTTCGATAGATACGATTGGATATTTAGAACACAAGTCTTCGTAATATTTGATCATCTGGTCGGTAGTCAGGATTTTGCCTTCGCCTTCGAGATGGTATTTGCCTTCTTTGAAGAATTCAGTGGCTGCAACATCGAGCGCGAGCATCACATCTTCGCCCGGCTTGTAACCAGATTTTTCAATCGCTTTCATGATGAAGTCGAGTGCTTCGTAGGAAGATTTCACAGCAGGCGCGAAACCGCCCTCGTCGCCTACATTCGTGTTAAGGCCAGCCGCGGATAATTCTTTTTTCAAAGTGTGGAAAATTTCAGAGCCCATGCGGATCGCTTCGGCAACGCTGTCGGCACCGCCCGGCATGATCATGAATTCCTGAAAATCGACAGGGTTGTCAGCGTGACTTCCACCATTGATGATGTTCATCATCGGGACAGGTAACATATTGGCGAATACGCCGCCGATATAACGGAAAATCTGTTGATCAACTTCTTCGGCCTGCGCACGTGCGATGGCTAAAGATACGCCGAGGATGGCATTAGCGCCAAGGCGAGATTTATTTTCAGTACCGTCGAGTTCGATCATCGCGTGATCGATCAGGGTTTGCTCTTCGGCTTCGATACCGTCGAGAAGATCGGCGATTTCGGTGTTGACGTTGTTAACCGCGGTTTCGACGGATTTGCCGCCGTAACGGGATTTATCTCCATCACGAAGCTCTACCGCTTCATGGGCGCCTGTGGAAGCTCCTGACGGAACGGCGGCACGGCCTCTCGCGCCGCTTTCAAGGACGACATCGACTTCTACGGTTGGGTTGCCACGGCTGTCTAAAATCTGACGGGCATATACATCTACGATTGCGCTCATTAAAAAATCCTCTGCTAATTGTAACAGAGGATTTTTAAATGGAATTTCTCTTAAGGTCCAGTAGTGTTACGGATAAAACTGGCCATATATACGACGACAATTTTCTATCGCCTTTCTTTGTTCTATTGTTTCAGCATCCGCGATACGGCGACTCCAACTTTGATCCACCAACTTTTTTGCATCGGTATTGCCTTGAGCCAGTTTAGACCAGATTTCGCTTCTTGGTTTTGTATCGTTCATTTCAATCTCCATTATGGCAATAATGGCTGAGTGATAATTGGGCCGACAAGTACCAAATGCCGCATTTCAATTTGCGCGCTTTCTGTTTTTAGGCGGCGGAATTCACCGCTGATATCAGTCTTTACAGGAACTCCGTCATAGGCTTTGTCCATAAAAAGCTCGATCAAGGCAGGGAACGTCATTTCGCCGGAACGGATCAGATGCGCCTCTACGGAACTGTCTATATTCGGCTGGCTGATTGTTTCACCGCGAAGCGAGGATATTATGTCGCTCTTTGTGCTCTCTTTTGCCGCTTTGTCGAATAATACCAATATGTCTGGGGAATTCATGCTGACAAAGCCACGGTGAGTGGCAGCGTCAACGACGGGATCCTCATGAAGAGGCTCGAAATAGATAGATAATTTACTCATTTTTTACTCAGTAAGTTACAGTTTTACTTAGCCATTAGATCGTTCGCACTCGCTTTATTTCAAGTACGCGCGCTAAAAAATTTCCTTTTTAGCCCTTTCGAATTTTATGGGAAAATAGCAAAAAATGTAAATTATGTCAAATACTTTTTGTCAGACGATCAATTTGAATCATTTTTTCAAGAAGACCCTGCATATCATGAAGTTTGACCATGTTCGGCCCATCGGATGGTGCATTATCAGGGTCTTGGTGAGTTTCCATGAAAACGCCAGCTACGCCGACGGCCATAGCGGCTTTCGCCATGACTGGAACCATTGTACGATCACCGCCTGTTGAGGCACCATTGCCCCCCGGTTGCTGAACGGCGTGCGTTGCATCCATGATTACCGGATAGCCGGTTTGCGCCATGATAGGCAAGGATCGGAAATCAACAACCAAAGTATTATAACCGAAACTTGCGCCGCGTTCGCAAAGCATGATGTTTTCATTGCCGCTATCGGAAATCTTTTGTGCAACGTTCTTCATATCCCAAGGAGCGAGGAATTGGCCTTTTTTGACATTGATGGCAAGACCAGTTTTAGCTGCGGCAATTAAGAGATCGGTCTGACGGCAAAGAAAAGCCGGAATTTGCAGTACATCAACAGCATCTTTCAACGCTTCACATTGTTCGGGCGAATGCACATCTGTCAGAACGGGCATGCCGAGTTCTTTTTTAAGGTCCTTAAAAATTTCGATGGCTTTATCGAGCCCCATGCCTCGCTCACCTTTAATCGAGGTGCGGTTTGCTTTATCGAATGACGTTTTATAGATGTAGGGAATGCCAAGCTTTGTTGTGATTTCTTTGAGCTTTCCCGCCATGTCAAATGCATGGTCGCGGGATTCGAGGACGCAAGGCCCTGTAATAAGCGCGAAAGGTAAATCATTGGAAATTTGGATAGGGCCGACGGATACTGTTTTCATAGCCTAGTTATAGGCAAAGGCGACAATTTTCTCAAGCCAATTACTTGAGATTATCAGGCCCGAAATCATGGGGCAGCAATTCGCCCAGAGTAAAGCTTTTGCGTACACCTTCGGGGCCAGCCACATATATTTCTGTCGATGGATCACCATGCTCCCTGATCCATTGGCGGCAATGGCCGCAAGGCGTTACGAGCATGGCATCGCCTTCCTCGCCGCCGACAACCAGAACGGCTTTTATTTTATGAGCCCCCTCGGCAGTTATCATGTTGCCGATAGCATTCTGTTCCGCGTGAGTGCAGATATACGCCGCCTCTTCCACATTGGTTCCGGCGTAGATTTCACCTGTTTCAGACAAAATAGCAGCGCCGACCTTAAATTTGGAATAAGGCGCGTAAGCGTTTTCCCTGGCACTAACCGCAACTTCGAAAAGTTTGTCCAGAATATCAGGCGTCATACCAGGCGGCTCTTCTCAAGTGCCGCGCCAATAAAGGAAGTAAAGAGCGGATGCGGGTCGAATGGCTTGGATTTTAATTCCGGGTGATATTGAACGCCGATAAACCACGGGTGACCGGGAATCTCCACGGTTTCGGGCAATTTGCCGTTAGGCGACATGCCAGCAAATTCCATACCTTTTGCCTCCAAGCGCTCAACATAGTTGATGTTGACTTCATAACGGTGACGGTGACGTTCAGAGATAGTGGTCGAGCCATAAATTTTTGAGATGAGGGAATCGGGCTTAAGGGTTGCATTATAAGCGCCAAGGCGCATCGTGCCGCCGAGATCGCCTTTATCATCGCGGGTAACCATTTCATTGCCTTTGAGCCATTCAGTCATAAGGCCGACAACAGGCTCCTTGCATTCGCCGAATTCGGTCGAGTTCGCCTCTTCCAAACCAACGAGATGGCGCGTGGCTTCGATAACCGCCATTTGCATACCGAAGCAAATACCGAAATAAGGAACTTTGCGGGTGCGGGCAAACTCAACGGCTTTTATCATGCCTTCGGTGCCACGCTGCCCAAAGCCGCCAGGAACGAGAATAGCATCGACATCTTCAAGCTCGGCAGCGTGGCCGTCTTTTTCGAATGTTTCGCCCTCTAAAAATTTCAACTGAACTTTGACGTTGTTAGCGATGCCGCCGTGGATCAAGGCTTCGTTCAAAGATTTATAGCTGTCCGTCAATTCGGTATATTTGCCAACGATACCAATTTTGACACTGGCTTCCGGATTTTTGATCCGGTGAACGATTTCTTGCCATTGGGTAAGGTCGGGTTCTTTTGCGTCTTTAATGCCGAAACACGAAAGGACTTCAGTGTCCAGTCCTTCGGCGTGATACGTCAGCGGTACTTCATAGATAGATTTAACGTCGAGAGCCGGAATGACACGTTCATGTGGAATATTGCAGAACAAGCCAAT
>QFOT01000136.1 GCA_003241285.1 Micavibrio aeruginosavorus | reverse complement strand
CAGCTCTTTTTGAGGTCATTATGCCAAACTATCTCGTCCTGCTCCGCCACGGCCAAAGCCAGTGGAATTTAGAGAACCGCTTTACAGGGTTCCATGATGTTGAATTAAGCGATCAGGGTCGTACCGAGGCCGCGCAGGCTGGTGAGAATCTCAAAACAGCCGGGATTAAATTCGACAAGGTTTATACCTCTACGCTGAAACGCGCATTCAATACTGCCGAGATTGCCTTGGCGGCAGCCGGAGAAAACGACCTGCTCAAGGAAATGATCAAAAGCGAAGAAATGCGCGAACGCGACTATGGTGACCTGACAGGCCTTAACAAAGCTGAAACCGCAGTGAAATACGGTGACGACCAAGTCCATATCTGGAGAAGGTCTTATGACGTTCCACCTCCGGGCGGGGAAAGCCTATTCGACGTCGTTGAAAAACGCGTACGCCCGTATTACACGAATAAAATCAAAGCGGATATCGACGCAGGGAAGAATGTGTTGATCGCGGCGCATGGCAACTCGCTTCGCGCACTTTTGATTATCCTTGGCGAGAACACGCCGGAGAATATCAATGAAACCGAAATCCCAACCGGATCCCCCTTGGTTATCGAATTCGAAAATGGCCAGCGCGTCGCTAAATATTACCTGACCGAACGTATGGCTGAAAAGAAAGAAGCTTCGTAATGGGCTCAGGCTGCGGTCACCATCATCATGGGCATTCCCATCACCATTCCCATACGCATGGTGATGGTAAAATCGGCTGGGCGGTCGGTATAAATATGGTGCTGACTGTGGCACAACTGGTAGGCGGTATCTTTGCAGGATCTCTGGCCTTGATCGCGGATGCCATCCATAATTTCTCCGATGCCGGGGCGCTGTTACTGGCTTTGATTGCCCGTAAAGTCGCCCGCCGTGCACCGGATGCCAAACGAACCTACGGTTATAAAAAAGTCGAAACGCTGGCAGCATTCACCAATTTCCTGCTGCTGATTTTAATCGCTTTGTGGCTCGCAGTTGAAGCGGTCATGCGGTTTTTTGATCCGCAGCCCGTCATTGGCCAGACGATGTTTGTCCTTGCAGGTATTGCTCTTATCATCGATATCGGAACCGCGTTGCTTGTCCGTAAGGAAGCCAAGACAAACCAGAACATGCGCGCGGCTTATCTGCATAATATCGCCGATGCCGTGTCGTCGGTTGGGGTCATGATCGCAGGGCTTATGATTATTCAATTCGGCTGGACATGGGTTGACCCGCTTATCACTCTCGCAATCTCCGGCTATATCGTCATGCATGCGATGCATGATTTTCCCGACATCATCAATATTCTGATCGACGGTAAAGCTTCGGATCTGTCTGTCGAGGATATTTCAGAAAAGATCATGAATATAGAAGGCATAGAGAATATCCATCATATTCATTTGCGCCAGTTAGGCGAGGGCAGTCATGCCATGGAAGCGCATATTCTTCTGCAGGAAAATGCAATGATTGATGGCGTGAAATACGCGATCAAGCAATGTCTCGATAAGCTGGGTATACATCACAGCACACTGGAGTTTGAAACTTCTGCTTGTTTAAGTATCAATTGTTCTTCTGATTGAGATTCGACAATGAAAAGAATGTTAATGATCTTTTCAATTTTTATTGTACTCAACGGGTTGATTATCAATAGGTTGGATATAATGAGGCACACCCCGAAACATGTCTTTGTTTGGAGTAAGGTGTATTCTAAAAGTAAAAGTTGGGGCAGGGGACCCGGAGGTAACGAAGTTGGTATTTTTGTTTATGCGTTGCCTTATTTAACGGCTGAAATAATAAAGGCAAAAGGTATGTCTTTCGTAGAGCCAGCTTATAGTCCAGTAAGCGGTAGATGTGAAGATTGGGCTAAAACCCCAATAACCGACCCCAAATGGACGCAGCAGATTCAAAGAGATATGCTTGTGCAGAATTCGCCAGGAATTGGTAATTATTTAGCTTTTGCTGATTTTAGAATAAGCCCAGTTTTAGAGCGCAAAATCAATCGAGCAATATTCAGGTCTGGCAGTTACTACACAAGATGTAGATATGGCATGTATTTTATTTTACCTAATGAGCACTTGGTTGTATATGCCTATAATGGCTAGGATCTAGCCCATTTGTTGTTGCTGCTGAATAGCAAGCTGGCGATCTGCTTCTGACGCATATCTTGGTCTTTGCTGCTGGATAGTAACTTTGGGCGTTTCAATCTTGGCAGAAACGGCTTCCTGCTGGAAAACCACTCTCAGGGCTGTCTGGTTACGCATTTTACACACTCGTTTTTACATTAATTATCCCCGGTTCTATACACAGAAACTGTGGATAAGAGCAACAAAAAAGACACTCCGAAGAGTGCCTTTTAAAAAAGTAGAATATTTATCAATTAGTTGGCGGCGTCTTTAACGTCTTCAACGATCTTTTCGCCAGGTGTGCGGTCTTCAAGTTCGCGAGCAGCGTTATCTACGCCGTTTGGCAATTCAGATACCGCATCGCCAGCCTTTTCAAAGCCGTTACGCTGGTCAGGCATGGTCAGAACCGCATAAGCACCGCCGATAACGACTACAGCAGCAATCACACCGATAATAGTTTTTGAATTAGAAGCCATTTGAAAATTCCTTTTGGTTAATTGGACACAACCAATCATTAAGGTCAAAAAAAGTTCCTGTTCTTTAAAAAACCCGCCAATTGGCGGGTTTTTAATTGCTGGGATCCCTGCCTTCGCAGGGATGACACTAACGTGTCACTTACGAAGACCGAGTTTTTCGATCAGCGTTTTGTAGCGTCTTTCGTCTTTCTTCTTGAGGTAGTCAAGAAGCTTACGGCGTTTGGCAACGTGAGCCAAAAGTCCGCGACGGGAGGACATATCTTTTTTGTGTTGTTCCATGTGTCCGGCCAGCATGTTGATGCGGGCGGTCAGAATGGCAACTTGAACTTCCGGTGAGCCAGTATCGTTGGCAGCCGTTTGATTCTCTTTGATGGCTTGAGCTTTAAGCTCGCTTAGTACCGACATCGTCTTCTCCTTTTCAGGGTTAGAGGTTAAATACACGCACTGGCTGGGCTTCCACTCCTGTTGCTTCCAAAATCGCAAGAGCTTTCCCGCGATAGGAGGCTAGAATGAGGCCCGGTACTCCCGACTTGAAGTCATGACCGATAGATACCAGTCGTTGAACATCAGGTCGCGCTACGAAGGTCAGCTTTTGGCCGTTTCGTAGCTTTTGAGCCTCCGGATCGGTTACGGCCAGTACCGGGATGTCGTCCAGTACGGTCTCGACCGGAAGCACAATGCTTTCGAGGTTCGTGTTATCGTCATTTTGCTCGAAAAACGCAAGCGAAATCGAATTTTCAAGGTTGAAAGGCCCGACGGCCTCGCGAATAAGGCTCGTAATCGTGCCGTAAGTCCCCAAGGCCAGCCCCATATCACGGGCAAGGGAGCGGACATAGGTTCCTTTGCCGCAAATAGCGCGGAAAGTAGTGTCGGCTCCCCTATGCTCGACAATAGCAAGTTCATAGACATTGATGGGCCGCGCTTCGAGATCTGGCGCTTGTCCGGCGCGGGCAAGATCGTAAGCCCTTTGGCCGTCGACTTTAATGGCTGAGAAGGTCGGGGGCTTTTGCATGATCTCGCCGGTGAAATCGGGCAGGATCGCATTAATCTTGTCTTCAGACGGGCGTATATCGGATGACGCCATAATCTCGCCCTCCATATCGTCCGTCGTGGTTTGCTCACCCCATTTAACCGTGAAGAGATAAACCTTATCGTCTTCCATCATATACTGGACAACCTTGGTCGCTTCGCCGAGCGCGATTGGCAAAATACCCGACGCCAGTGGATCCAGCGTTCCGGCATGACCTATCTTTGGAAAGTTCAGAGCGCGTTTGATTTTCATCAGGGCGTCATTGGACGTCATTCCTGCCGGCTTGTTCAGATTGATCCAGCCGCTGATATCATTTTTTGGTTTACGGGGCATTTAATCTTCTTCGGCGGCTTTGGGAAGGTTATGCAATAGCTCTTCAATCCTTGCCGATTTTTCGAATGAGTCATCGCCCGCAAATCTTAGCTTCGGCGTAAAGCGCGTTTGCAGACGTTTCGCGATTTCCTTTTGAAAGGCAAAGGCTTCCCCATTAAGAGCTGTCAGCATCGATCCCATTTCAGTTCCTGTCAGCTTGATTATATACGCCGTGGCCTGTTTAAGATCGGGGCTGACAGTGACTTCAGAAACCGTTACAGCGTGGGCCGCATCAAAGAGCAGCGGATCGCCGAATTTCCCACGCTGAAGCATTTCAACGATGATATGCCTGATCTGCTCGCCGACGCGCAGTTGTCTTTGTGTCGGGCCTATAGGTGTTTTATGACGCATTAGAGCTCCTTAGTCGAGGGAACGGGTTTCCGATTTGACTTCGAAGCACTCGATGATATCGCCAACGCGGATATCTTCGTAGTTTTCGAACGCCATACCGCATTCCATACCTTCCTTGACTTCGCGGACTTCGTCTTTATGACGTTTCAGCGTTTTTAGGCTACCTTCATGGATGACGACATCGTCACGCAGCAAGCGGACTTTCGCGCCGCGCTTGACCTGACCAGTGGTAACCATACAGCCTGCAACTTTACCAACTTTGGTAATATTGAAGACCTGACGGATTTCCGCCTGGCCGAGATATTCTTCGCGCAGCGTAGGGGCAAGCATGCCCGATAGAATCGCCTTCATATCATCCATGATATTGTAGATGATATTGTAATAACGAATATCGACGCGGTCACGTTTTGCCATGTCACGGGCCTGTGCATTCGCACGTACGTTAAAGCCGATAACGATCGCGCGGGACGCATTGGCCAGCGTGATATCTGATTCGGTGATACCGCCCACGCCTGTATGAAGAACGCGAACGCCCACTTCCGTATTTTCACCGGCAACTTTCATCAGAGTGCCTGCAATAGCTTCGACAGAACCGTGAACGTCAGCCTTGATAACGACATTAAGCTCTTTCTTGCCGTCTTTCGATGCGGCCAGCAATTGCTCGAAGCTTGTGCCGGCGGAAACGGCTGCCGTTGCATCACGTTTTTTACGTGAACGGTAGGAAACGATTTCACGGGCTTTGGCTTCGGATTCAACGACTGAGAACTGGTCACCTGCATCGGGAGTTCCCGTCAGGCCGAGAACTTCTACTGGCTGGCCGGGAAGGGCGGTTTTAACCTGTTCGCCGCGGTCATTAACGAGGGCGCGAACGCGGCCCCATTCGCTGCCGACGACGAAGATTTCTCCGATGCGTAGCGTACCTTTTTGGATAAGGACTGTTGCGACAGAACCGCGACCCTGTTCGAGTTTGGATTCGACAACGGCACCTTGCGCGGTACGGTTCGGATTGGCTTTAAGGTCGAGAACTTCGGCTTGCAGCAAGATAGCTTCTTCCAGCTTGTCGAGATTCATGCGCTTCTTGGCCGATACTTCTATGGCCTGAACGTCGCCGCCCAGATCTTCGACGACAACTTCGTATTGCAGGAGATCCTGTTTAACTTTGTTAACGTCAGCATCCGGCAGATCAACCTTGTTGATAGCAACAATGATTGGCACTTTCGCGGCCTTGGCATGGTTGATCGCCTCGATCGTTTGCGGCATGATCGAGTCATTGGCGGCCACAACCAGAACGACAACATCAGTGACGTTGGCACCGCGCGCCCGCATCTCAGTAAACGCGGCGTGACCAGGTGTATCGAGGAAAGTGATTTTCTTGCCCGTTGGCATCG
>QFOT01000135.1 GCA_003241285.1 Micavibrio aeruginosavorus | reverse complement strand
TTCGAAAACTTTTGCGCCTGCAAAGCCAATTCCTAAAAAAATGCAAAGCCCGCGAACGTATTGAACGCGCAAAGCGTCGCATGGTCTTGGATATGCTCAAACAAGGCATCACGCTGGAGAAATATAAGGAGATGTATGAAAGAGACAGGCAAAATCACTTAAACCAAAGCTGTCATGCAGAGTGCCGGATGTAGTGAATCTCTTTCTCCATGACAAAAATCTTATGCTTTCCCCGCGAAAGCGGGGATCTGGTACAGCTCAAGGTCCCAGTTTCCATGGGGAGAGCAGATGTGTATAATCGGCAAACATGAACCTCCTTCAAAAACCCGACGCCATATTATTCGACTGGGACGGCACGCTGGTCGATACGATCCACGTCCTCACCAAAGCCTATAACGACATCTTCGTCGAATTCGGCATGCCGACATGGACGCTTGATGAAGCCAAGCAGAATATCCGCAAATCTGCCCGCGAGATTTTTCCCGAAATTTTTCCCGGACGTGAAGATAAAGCGCTCGAAATTTATTACCGCTCTATCGAGGCCAATCACCTGGAGCAGCTTGGCAAAATGAACGGCGTCGATAATTTTCTTTCTATGCTGAAATCAAAAAAAATCCCGCTCGGCGTTATTAGTAATAAGCGCGATGCCTACTTAAAAAAAGAAGTCGAGCATCTCGGCTGGCAGGATTATTTCACTGCCGTTGTCGGGGCAGGGCGCGGCAATCATGACAAGCCATCCCCTGAGGTCATGGAAATCGCCCTTAATGAGATGGGCCTTCCTTTAGAGAATCTGGAAATCTGGTATGTGGGTGATACGGAAATTGACCTCGAATTTGCCGCTAATTACGGCTGCAAAAAAGTCTTTATTTCGCATGGCTTTGGTACATTAGAAAACGCTATGAAATATGAGCCTGATTTCGTCGCGGACAGCTGCGAAAGCTTGGGAAAACAGCTTGATACCATATTTAATCTCCGATAAGGTCCGCCTCAAGAAAAAACAAAAAAAGGACGAGTTTCATGGCCGAAAAATCAGAAAAAGTACAAAATATTCAGGACGTGTTCCTCAACAAAATTCGCAAAGACAAGCACACTGTCACTGTATTCCTCGTCAACGGTGTAAAGCTTCAGGGCGTTGTTACATGGTTCGATAATTTCTCGCTGCTGCTCCGCCGCGAAACCCATGTTCAGCTTGTCTACAAACATGCTATTTCGACCATCATGCCGACTGGCCCGCTGACATTATATGAGTCCGGCGAAACCAACGTTGAAGAAGGCGCTTCTTCTGCAGAGTAACTCTCTACATTGTTTTCCCCGCGAAGGCGGGGATCTTTGCAGCCACGCCCAATCAGGTCCCCGCTTTCACGGGGAAAGCAGATAATGGCAAAATCAACCCAAATCACCTGTCTTATCGTCCACCCGGTTTTTAAGCAAAGATCGGCAGTAAAAGCACGTAGTTTCGAGCGAAGCTTGGAGAGTGAGCTTGAAGAGGCGGAAGGCCTTGCACACGCCATTAGCCTCGACGTTCTCGATATGCGTGCCGTCAATGTCTACTCAATAGAACCCGGCACGCTCTTTGGCAAAGGCGCATGCGAGACACTGGATGAGGCGATTGAGGAGCTGGAGCCGACAGTCGTTATAGTCAATTTCAACCTTTCGCCGGTGCAACAGCGCAATCTCGAGAAACTATGGAACGTCAAGGTCATCGACCGCACTGGCCTTATCCTTGAAATCTTCGGTGAGCGTGCCCAGACCAAGGAAGGCAAGATACAAGTTGACCTCGCCGCGCTGAATTATCAGCGCTCGCGCCTTGTTAAATCATGGACTCACCTTGAACGCCAGAGAGCAGGGGGCGGCTTCCTCGGTGGTCCCGGTGAAACCCAGCTGGAACTCGACCGCCGGATGATCGATGAGAAGATCAATCGCCTGAAGAAGCAATTGATCGAAGTCAGGCGCACGCGAGATTTAAGCCGCCAGAACCGCCTCAAAGTCCCGTTCCCGATTGTCGCCCTTGTCGGCTACACCAATGCGGGCAAATCGACATTGTTCAACACACTCACCGGCGCTGATGTCTTTGCCGAAGATCTGCGTTTCGCCACACTTGATCCAACGCTGCGCAGATTGAAACTGCCGAACGCACAGATGGTTATAATGTCCGATACGGTCGGCTTTATCGCCGATTTGCCGACGCATCTTGTCGAAGCTTTCCGCGCCACGCTGGAGCAAGTGCAATATGCGGATGTCATCTTACATGTGCGCGATATCAGTTCCGAAGATACGGACTCGCAGCGCGAAGACGTTATTCGCGTTCTCTCTGATCTTGGGATCGATTACACCGCCGACCCACGCATTGTCGAAGTCCTCAATAAGATCGATCTTGCTGACGACGAACGCCCGCGTATCTATCGTGATTTCAATGGTCCGCAAATCGGTATTTCCGCACTTAAGAAAAAGAACCTTCCCAAACTATTATCGGCGATAGAAGATATTGTTTCTGTCAAACGTGAAACAGTAAAGATCGGCCTGAATGCCGGGCAGGGGAAAGCCTTGTCATGGCTCTATGCAAATGCTGAAATCGTAAAGAAACAGGCGAAGGAGGATAAGCTGACTTTAACAGTCGCTATAGAACCCGTGGACCTGAAAAAATTCCAGAACCAGTTTCCGGACGCGAAAGTAAAAGCGGTTTAGTTGCTTTATAAGGCTAATATCTACGGAGATTTAGGCATGATATTATTGGCCAATGAAATCCGCACTTCATTTATTTTCTGATTTACAGCTTGTTGCTGCTTAGCCTGCCACTGCTTGGCATCTAGTTGTTTTTTCAGATACCAGTCGTCCGAGAAAGCTATGCCTTTCCACAAAAGGGAAAGATTAAGCGACTCCCGCGATAAACGCTCAAGGTTATCTGCTGCGTATTTATCATCGCCAAGACCAAGCTGGAAGAAACTTGATGCAATCGGCGAACTCTTCTTGCCATCCATGCCAGCCACTCCGGGAATGGATTTAGAGAAACTGGCCTCCAGATTCCAAAGCTCAAACCCTTTACGGTGCAGGACCTCGTTGCATTTCAGGAAAGCGTCCCGAGGACTATGAGTGATCACTAAATCCGTAGCAGGGTGCGCCTTGTATTGCGGATCATTTGTAAAATGATAGCTTAAGGATTGAATATCATCGACATTCTGCCCTTTCATAAGAGGCCCGCTAATTTCACAATGCGCACTAACTTGCCAATTAGCGCGGTCGCCATAATTTGTTTCGATCCAAAGATCGCCATGATTTATTGCCGCCGCGCTCCCGGCAATGGCGGAATAAAATAAGAATGATTTCAGGTTCTCTCTCAGGGAGAATTTTGGCTTTGAGGAAAGTTCAGGCTTTTTCTCTTGAACTTCGGGACATTCCATTTGAGCGGTCAGTTCCAAAGGCTCCTGGTCCAGCTTAATAGCCTTGGGGGCCTCGCGAAATGCTACGATATATGTCATTTCCATCCCCCCATTGCCGCTTTCACTGTATAGGTCGCGCTCTTGGAGGCTATATCTTGAGCCGCTCTTTCTTCCGAAGATCTTCTGCCTTTACGGTTAGCGGATTCCAGTCCATCGAGCATCGCTTCGTGTTGTTTAATATCCGTGATGGCGTCTGACATCTTCCATTTGTTGCCCAGCCGTGCATCCGAGATCACCATGCGGCCTGTTATATCCAAGCGATAGGTAGAGGCGCCCGTGATCAAAGGTTTGTAGACTTGACCGTTTATCAGCTCATAAAAGTTGAGGCGTAAACTGTATAGTTCAGAACTCTGGTTCTCGCTTATATAATCAATGCAAAGACGGGAAACATCTTTATAGTCTTTAGCTGGAATAGTCTTGTGGATGCGCTTAAGATCTGAAGCTTCCGGATGATTGGATATCAATATTCGCTTGCCGGAGTTGGCCCAAATTTCACAATTCGATACCACATTAATATCTGCTTGCGGGTTAAGCTGGTTACGCAAGCTGCAGCTTGCTATTTGCTGAACGGCTAAGCCAAGCGCAGCTACTTTAAAACAGGTGAAAGGAGACGGTTTTTTCATTTGACATATCTAGAATAGATTATTTACATATGTCAAGAAAATATAACTAAGCAACCTTTTCTTTAAGTTTCTGGCGAATCCATATAGCTTCCAGTTCATCTAGGCTAAGATCCGTCATTTGTTTAGATTCTGCTTTAACTTCATTCTCTATGCCATTGAAACGCCTATAGAATTTTTGGTTGCACTTAATAAGGGCTGTTTCGCAATCAAGTCCTAATTTTCGCCCCAAATTAACAAAAGCAAAAAGCAGATCACCAAATTCTTCTTCTATATTGCTTGAAGATTGGCTTTTAATTTCCTGTTTTAGTTCAATAATTTCTTCTTCTATTTTATCAAAAACTTGCTGGGCATCCGGCCAGTCGAAACCGACCTTGGCAGCCTTCTTTTGCAGCTTCTGTGCTCTCATGAGGGCTGGAAAATTAACGGGGACCTCATCCAAAATACTTTTTAAGGGCAGGGACTTAAGCCCCCTCTCGGCCTGTTTTATATCGTCCCATTGGGAAAGCACGGCATCGGATGTTTCTGCGCTGGCGTCACCGAAAACATGCGGATGGCGCGACACCATTTTATCGGCGATTCCTTTGGCAACATCATCGAAAGTAAACAAACCCAATTGGCGGGCCATTTCTGATTGGAAAACCACTTGAAGGAGAAGGTCGCCGAGCTCTTCCTTGAAATTCTCCATGTCGCCTTTATTGATGGCATCCTGAACTTCATAAGCCTCTTCAATGGCATAGGGCGCGAGGCTGGCGAAATCCTGCTCCAGATCCCAAGGGCAGCCGCCATTCGGATCGCGCAACTGTGCCATTACCTTTAAGAGTTCGTCAATTGCCGCCATTTATGTGATCCTTTTAAAGAATAGCAGCGTAACCATTTTGTATAGGCAGTCCAGAAAAACATGAACTTAGACGATATTACTTCTATATTGCGCCGGGCTTTTACCACTCATCCGTTGCCGAAATCTGAGCCTTTAAAGCCACAATCAGGGATTATTCTATATCGCATGATCTCATCAGGGTCAGTAGCGGTTATATTGAGGCAAAGTAGTGAGAAAGATGGCCAGGAAGCCCAATGGGAAATTCCTCAAAATATCCAAGAACTTAGAGATGGATTGTTAAACTCACGTTCAGAGCCGTTGCTGAAAAACCTGACAGAAGATCGCATAGAAAAACTGAATGAAGATGGCACAATTGGCGCGATACAATTAACCGCAGCAGAAGTGCAAAAGATAGAATCCTATATGCATCGGCATTGGCAAAATGCTTTAAGCATTGGACATGCGCCCGATATTCAAAGCTTTCAATTGGACGATTTCCTAGATTTTGGGAAGAAGAAACTAAAGGATCCCAATCAGATGGACATTCTCGTTCATTTGAGAGCGGCTTTCAAAGCGCGCAAAGACACAAGAGAGCTTGAATTGATTCTTTGTAATTTCTCATAATTAATGGCGCTTTCTTTTACGTCCATGATGGCACTTTTTCTTTCAGCTTAAATGGCACCTTAAATTTTGACAAAGCCCATCAATCAAAGGTATGATTATTAATTTGACATAAGTTATATTGAGTATACTTAACACTAATCATCTAAGCGTGCCTGACAGAGATAAGTGGAGCGCCGCTTATAAGAAATATTCTTTTATTCAGCCCTTTTTTGAAGATGACGTTCAGCTAACCGTAATCGCGAAGAAGAACAATAGAGTCATATTTGCTTCCACATAATGACGAATGGAAGCATAAACTGGAGGTTTGTTTCTATCGTATGTCATATATCCATCTA
>QFOT01000134.1 GCA_003241285.1 Micavibrio aeruginosavorus | reverse complement strand
GCCTATCGTCCCGAGATTGACGGCCTAAGAGCCGTTGCCGTTCTTTCAGTCCTGCTCTGCCATGCCGACTTCGCGCTTTTCAGCGGAGGGTATGTCGGGGTCGATACATTTTTCGTGATTTCGGGCTTTTTGATTACGGCGCTTATTAAAAAAGATCTTGAGGCAGGAAGTTTCAGTTTTGTTAATTTCTGGGAAAGGCGTATCCGCCGGATATTGCCGCCGCTTTTGACCGTCGTCATTTCCGCGCTCATTGCGGGATGGTTTTTATACCTGCCGGGCGATTACCGGATGCTGGGACAGCAAACGGCGGCGCAGGCTGTTTTTGCCTCCAATATCCTTTTCAAGTTTCAGGCAGGATATTTCGATACTGAAAACATCATCAAGCCGCTGCTTCATACATGGTCACTGGCCGTTGAGGAACAATTCTATTTCTTCTTTCCGGTGGCGTTTTTTGTCGTCTGGAAATACCGCAAGGAGAAAACATTCAATTACTTCCTGATTTTTGCAGGCATCTCCTTTATTGCGGCCGCTTTTATCGTTCGCAATTCCCCGTCATCAGCTTTTTATCTGCTGCCGTTTCGCGCATGGGAATTAATGATTGGTGCGCTTTTAGCCCTGCGGCCTGTAACTTTATATGGATGGAAGAAAGAGCTTGCGGGGTGGGCAGGATTGGTCAGCATTCTGATCGCGGTTATATCCTATACCGATCACACGCTTTTTCCCGGCGCGGCAGCTTTACTTCCCTGTCTTGGAGCGGCGGCAATTATCGTTTCTAATAATGGGAGCCTGAATAGTGCAGGCAAAACCTTGTCACTGCGCGTTCCTGTATTTATCGGTCTGGTTTCATATTCGCTTTATCTGTGGCATTGGCCGATACTCGCTTTTATCCGCTATAGCGGCCTTATAGATTTTACGATGCCAGTCGCTCTTTTATGCCTGCTTACTTCTTTTGTTCTGGCTGTTCTTTCATGGAAATTTATAGAAGCGCCGTTTCGCAAAAAACAAATATTGGCTACCACTAAGGGTATTTACGTTGCGGCGCTTGCCTCTTTGGCAGTGATGGGTGCTGCCGGATTTTCCGTTTATTATACCAACGGGTTCCCGCAGAGATTGCCGGGCGATGTTGTCGCCTATGCCGAAGGCGCGGATGATATCAATCCGTATCGGGAAAGCTGTAATAAGCCGAAATTTGACCGCTTTGAAAAAGGCGAAATATGCCAGTCAAATGCAGGGCAGGGAATAGAGCCTGACTTTGTTTTATGGGGTGACAGTTTTGCCGATGCCATCGCACCTGCTTTCTACGAGCTTTCAAAAGAATACAAGCGCAACGGGTATGTCGTTACGGCGCATGGTTGCCCGCCAATCTTAAATTACGAACAGAATGCGGATATAGGTTTTGATTGCGTAGGATTCAATAATCGCGTTTTCAGTATGATCAAGGAAAAAAAGATCAAGCACGTATTCCTGTCCGGTAACTGGACAGACCGCATGGTCAATCCTATTGCCTTGTTCCGAGATCAAAGCTGGTATCCGCCCTATAAGGATCGTTACGAGAATATGACGATGGCGGCAACGCAGCGCACGGTCGACGAATTGCAGAAAATGGGCGTACAGGTTTATGTTTTTCTGGATGTGCCGTTCGCGCCATTTAATCCGCCGCGCAAATTCGCGATTAACAGCCTTTACAAGATAAATAAATCAGATGAATTGAGTTTAAGTAAAAAAAGTTTTCTGAACGCCCGGCAACAAAGCTTCGGGCAATTTATCGATAATAACAAAAACAGCGATGTTATTTTTATCGGACCTGAATCGATTATGTGTGACGATGAGAAATGCTATTTTGAAGCGAAAGGGCGCAGCCTCTATTTCAACGAGGGGCATTTGTCCAATTTCGGCGCTCTCTATCTGAAAGATATGTTTACCGAATATTTTAGAAAAGGTTTTTAGCGGCGCTTGTCGAGTTCGAACAAGCCTTCTAACCGTTCGACCAGCGCGCTGGCAAGTTCGTCTGCATCGACGATGGTCATCGCTTTGCGGTAGTATCTTGTCACATCATGGCCTATGCCTATGGCAGTCAAATCGACTTTATCGACCAGTTCGATCCAGTCGATCACGTGACGCAAATCTTTCTCGAGAATATTGGAGGGATTGACTGAAAGGGTTGAGTCATCTACCGGCGCGCCGTCTGAAATAATCATCAGGATTTTTCGTTCTTCGGGTCGGGGGGCAAGGCGGTTATAGGCCCATGCCAAAGCTTCACCGTCGACGTTCTCTTTGAGCAGACCTTCTTTGAGCATCAGGCCAAGATTTTTGCGCGCGCGGCGGTAAGGCGTGTCGGCACTTTTGTAAATAATATGGCGCAGGTCGTTGAGGCGGCCCGGCGCAGTGGGGCGGCCATTTTGGATCCAAAGGTCGCGGGCCTTGCCGCCTTTCCACGCGCGCGTGGTAAAGCCGAGAATTTCGACTTTAAGTCCGCAGCGCTCCAATGTCCGCGCCAAAATATCTGCACACATTGCCGCAATGGTGATGGGCCTTCCACGCATAGAGCCTGAATTATCGAGCAGGATGGTGACAATGGTGTCTTTGAACTCGGTCTGTTTTTCCTGTTTGAAGCTTAAAGGGATTGTCGGGTTGGCGACGATGCGGGCCAAGCGGGCGCTGTCGAGATAGCCTTCCTCCAGATCGAATTGCCAGCTGCGCTGCTGCTTGGCGAGAAGCTTGCGTTGCAGGCGGTTCGCGAGCTTTGCGACCACGGCCTGTAAATGGATTAGTTGTTTATCGAGAATGCCGCGCAGGCGTATCAGCTCTTCATCATCGGCCAGATCTTCAGCTTTGACGATTTCATCGTATTGGGTCGTATAGATTGCGTATGTCGTGCCGGGCCCCGCAGAAATATCAGGGCGCTGTGCTTTTATCTCCGAGGCCTGATCGCTGTCATCTTCATCATCCATGCGGATCGATTGATCGGTGACTTCTCCGCTTTCACTTGAATCGGATTCTTCTTCCTCAAAATCGTCCTCCGCCATATCGCTGCCGGAAGATTTATCATCTTCTTTTTCTTCGGATTGAGCGTCTTGCTCATCCGGTTTTTCCTGAGGTTTTTGTTCCTGCTCGTTTTGCTCGGTTTCCTGTTCTTCGTCCGGTGAGATAGACGGATCACCGGCATCCATTTCCAGTTTCTTCAAAAGTGTTTTAACGGAAGAAGAAAATTCTTTCTGGCTGCCAAGTTTCGATTTTAGCTCTGAAAAATTATCGCGCCCAAGCTTCTCGGTAATCCATGGTCGCCACAAATCGGCGAGATTTTGCGCGGCAGCGGGAAGTTTTTCTCCAGTTAGATCGGAGCGGACGATGGCGTGAAGCGCGTCTGGTAATGTGTCGTTATGGCGGTCGGTCTGGTTATGATAACCAAGGCGGTTGGCTTTATTCTCTAAAACAGCATTGAGGTTCTGCTCGACGCCTTTCATTTCCAAAGCGCCGAGCGCTTCAACGCGGGCCTGTTCGAGGGCGTCATAGACAGCTCGCGCCCGGTCATTTGTTGGCGCGCTTTTCGCATGAAGCTTGGAATTATGATGACGAATGCGCAAAGCTTCAGCATCGGCGGCGCCGCGCATAATAGCTTTGTCATTGTCGGAGAGTTTGATATCGGGAACGGGCAGGCGAACTTTATCTGGCTGTGTTAGTGCAAGGCGGCGATCACCGCTTTCAACGGCACTAAAGGCTATCTCGACATGAGGCTTTCCGGCAACGGCGCGAAGGGCTGCGGCGGTCACGTCCTTGAAGCGCTCGAGCTTGTCTTGCGGCCCTGTCACTTAAAAAATCACTTCAGCAATTCAACGCCAAAGCAGCGTTGGTAATATTCGGCCAGAATGGAGTGTTCCATTTCGTCGCATTTATTCATGAAGCTGAGTTTGAAGGCGAGCTCACGGTCGTGGAAGATCTGGAAGTTGTCGGCCCAGGCGATGACGGTTCTTGGGGACATCAGAGTAGACATATCGCCGTTTTTGAAACCTTCTCGGGTGAGGGCAGCCATGCGGACCATGCCTTCGATATCTTTCAAGCCTGTTTCTGTTTGCATGGCAGGAACTTTTGCCGCGACGATTTTGACTTCGTCGGCATGGGGAAGATAATTGAGGATGGTGACGATATTCCAGCGATCCATCTGACCCTGATTGAGCTGCTGGGTTCCGTGATACAGGCCTGTCGTATCTCCAAGGCCGACCGTGTTGGCGGTTGCGAATAATCGAAATGCCGGGTGAGGGCGAATGACGACGTTCTGATCAAGCAAAGTCAGACGGCCCTCGGCTTCGAGAACGCGTTGAATGACGAACATAACATCCGGGCGGCCTGCGTCATATTCATCGAATACGAGCGCGACTGGATTTTGCAAAGCCCAAGGCAGTAAGCCTTCTTTATATTCGGTAATTTGCTTGCCTTCGCGCAGGACAATCATGTCTTTGCCGATCAGATCGATACGCGACACATGAGAGTCTAAATTGATGCGGACGCAAGGCCAGTTCAGGCGAGCGGCAACTTGTTCGATATGCGTCGATTTACCGGTTCCGTGAAAACCCTGAACCATCACACGGCGATTGAAGCGAAAGCCGGATAGGATCGCAAGTGTCGTGTCGTGATCGAATTGGTAAGCAGGGTCTATAGCCGGAACGTTTGGCATTTCATGCGCAAAACCAGGAACTTCCCAATCGATCTCCAGCCCGAATGTATCTTTTACATTGAACATCTTGTCGGGGATTGTGTTGTGGCGTGGATTATTGGCCACGAGTTGCGTCACGTCAAAAGACAGCGACGTTGTGTCCCGATGATCTTGTTTTAGTTCTGCCACTTGATTGTTCCTTATGCGGGCTGAGTCATGTCGCCGAATTTCTGATAGGCGAGCTTTAATACTGTATAGGCCATATTGATTTTTTTGAGAAGTTCTTCGGCATTTGGATCGTCCCTGTTTAGATCAGGGTGATATTTCTTGGCCAGAGCCTTATACCGAGTCTTTATTTTATCGAGATCGACCGGGGGCTCAAGCCCCATAATCGCCAAGGCTTCGAATTCCGGTGTCTGTCGGTTTCCTGCATAGCGGCTGCGGTCTTGCGCGTAATCCTTGGGCGGTTCGTCATCCGTGTAATGATATGTCTGCCACGCCTTGCGCTTGATGGCTTCGGCATTACCGGCGGCGTCGGAGCGTCTTGTAGGGCGGTCCCAGACGGTTGCCCGGGCGATATGCTCTTCCATATCATCGATGCTCATACCTTCGAAGAAATTCCAGGCCTTATTGTATTCATGAGCGTGTTCCTTACAAAACCAGTAATAATCCTTCAGTTCGCGGTTTTTTGGCGCTCGGTGTTCCCCTTCACCCGCGCAGCCGGGCATTTCGCAATGCCGTGTCAAAGGCTTTGCTTTTGTAGCCTTATCGGCAAATTCCGGCGAGTTCGGTTTCAGGTGTATTTTAGGCATTAACTTCTATAATAAAGGATTATGACCCAGGAATTCCAGACTATCCGTCAGCAGATGCTAAATAAATTAACTGAGAGCTTCGCGCCACAAGTTATTGAGGTAATTGACGATTCCCACAGACATATCGGTCATGCGGGGCATAACGGCGAAGGGCAAAGCCATTTCAGGGTTAATATTGTTTCCCCACTTTTCGCAGGTAAATCCCGTATTGAAAAGCATCGAATGGTTTATGACGCCTTAAAGGGCTTTATTCCTCCCGTACACGCTTTGCAGATTAAAGCCAGCGCACCTAGTAATATGTAATTTAAATACACCCGAGGGTTGTGCTTTTTAATAATTTCTATCGCTTGGGTTGTAATTATTTAATTCTTCAGTATATAGTCTTCTTAAGACATAGTCTT
>QFOT01000133.1 GCA_003241285.1 Micavibrio aeruginosavorus | reverse complement strand
CGGATCAGAATGCGGTGACCCCGCGTCAAGGCGCGCTCCGCCAGTTCGGAAACGACGTGTTCGGCAGATTTTTTCTGAATGTGATAAAAACGGATTTCAGTCATGTTTTGCCTTTGGCGGGTAGGCGTGCTTGTCGCCGTAAATATCTTCGACCAGATAGCGGCCATCTGGTGTCTTAGTCAGATAGCTGGCATTGACCGGCACTTTGCCGAAACCGCCCGGGATGTCCAACACGTAAGTCGGCCAGCACAGGCCCGAGATTTTACCGCGCAGGTCTTTCATCAAGGCTTCGCCTTCATCGAGCGAGAGCTGAAAATGTGCCGAGCCTTCGACGAGGTCGGGATGATGCAGGTAATACGGCTTGATGCTGTTTTCAACGAGTCCGCGGAAAAGTTGTTCGAGGGTTTCGGCATTATCGTTAACGCCGCGCAATAAAACGGATTGGGACAACAATACCGCGCCGGATTTTTGCAGGATACGAAAACCATTGATGGCTTCCTGCGTCAGTTCATCCGGATGATTGGCGTGGATGACGATATAGGTCGCCTTATTGCTGACAATGGCCTTTGCCAGCTCCGGCGTGATGCGCGATGGATCGGAAACCGGCATGCGCGTATGGAAGCGAATCGTTTTAACATGCGGGATATTGACGACGCGGGATATGATTTGTTCAAGGCGGCGCGGGGAGAGAATAAGCGGATCGCCGCCGGAGAAAATAACTTCCCAGATGGATTTGTTTTTTTCGATATAGGAGAGGGCTTCTTCCATATCGGCGTCATGTGGCACGGCCTCACCTTTGCCGACGCGGTCTTTACGGAAGCAAAAACGGCAATAGGCGGCGCAGTGATCTGTGGCTAAAAGCAGCAAGCGATCCGGATAGCGGTGGACGATGAGTTTCCCGACGCCGTTTTTATGATCGCCGATCGGGTCGGTTTGATCGAGAAGGGAGGGAACAGTTTCTTCCGCACTCGGCATATACTGGCGGGCGATGGGATCGTTTGGATCGGAGAGATTGAAGCGCGTTTCGAGGTAATCAGTCGTTCTGATTTTGTGAGTAATATCTAGATGATCATCCCCGCTTTCGCGGGAATGACGTAAAGCTGTTTTTATACTCATTAATTACTCATAGTTAGCTTTAATAATGTCGTTCAACAGGCGAACGCCATAGCCGCTGGCGAAGGGTTTCGGATTGGTCGGGCGCGCCGATTTGATTGTCGCAACGCCGGCGATATCGAGGTGAGCCCAGGGGCGGTCCTTGTCGATAAATTCCGACAGGAAGGCCGCGCCCAGCGACGAGCCGCCGAAGCGGCTATTGCCGATATTCTTGATATCGGCAAAAGGCGAATCCATTTCGCGGCGGAAATTTTCATCGAGCGGCATACGCCAGACTTTTTCGCCCGTCGTCTTGGCGGATGAATCGATTTTCGTCCAGAGATCGTCGTTATTCGAAAAAACGCCGCAATAATCGAGGCCAAGCGCGATCAAAATAGCGCCGGTCAAGGTGGCGAGGTCGATAATGATTTCAGGATCGTATTTTTCCTGAACATAGGTGAGCGCATCGGCCAGAATCAAACGGCCTTCGGCGTCGGTGTTGAGAACTTCGACCGTCTTGCCGCTATAGGAGGTGATGATATCGTCCGGGCGGTAGGCTTCATCGGAAATCGAGTTTTCAGCGATCGGCACGACAGCGACAACCGGAGCGGATGTCTTGCGCTTGGCAAGCATATGCATCGCGCCGACAACGGCGCCTGCGCCCGCCATGTCCATTTTCATGGTGACCATGGCATCGCCCGGTTTCAGGCTGAGGCCGCCTGAATCATAGGTCATGCCCTTGCCAACCAGTGCGACAGGTTTTTGTTTTTTCTTACCCTTTGACGTACCGGGCCATGACATGACGACAAAGCGCGGTTCATGCTCGGAGGCCTGACCGACAGCGTATAAAAGCCCCATGCCGAGTTTTTGGATTTTGGCCTTGTCGAAAATCTCGACTTTGACGCCGAGCGGCACAAGGGTTTTCTTGATGAAGTTGGCGAATGTTTCCGGGTAGAGTTTGTTCGGCGGCTCGTTGACGAGATCGCGGGTGATGAAAATGGACTGCGCCAGCATTTCAAATTCGGCGAAATCCTTTGTCAGTTTTTTACCGTTATCGGTGAGAATGGAAACGGTTTGCAGTTTCGCTTCATCCTTGTCCTTTTTCGGCTTGGTTTTGTAATTGTCGAATTCGTAGCTGCCGAGGCGCAAACCAAGCAGCATCTGCAAGGTCAGGTTAAAGCCCGGTACTTCGAGTTCTTCGGCATTGAGAAAAACCGCACGTTCCGAACCTTGCGTGTTCAATGCCGAGAGAAGGCGCCCGCCGATATTCTCGGCCTTTGTCGCGTCGAGTTTTTTCTGGTCGCCAAGGCCAAGAACGATCACGCGCAGGTAAGAGGAGCGCGGCGGCAGGGCGATGGTCAGGCTTTGGCCGTCAGTGCCTTTGAACGTCTTGTGGGTGGCAAGCTGGTGGGTGATGATTCCGCCCAGAACCGAATCGATGAGCGCGGCGGCATCCGTCAGTTTCTTGTCCGAAAATACGCCGATGACGGCAGTGTCGATTTTTGACTTGGGTGTTTTGACGAATTCTATTGAAGGTGCCATTTTTATGCCTTTTGAAAGTTATTTGTGACGTAGATTAGCTCCCATTTTCGAAATGTCTAATGAATAAATTGCCCAATAAAGGACGGATTGGATTTACGCCGCCCCCTTTATGATTAAAGTTGGAATACCGATAAGTCTGCGCTAGATTGCGCAGCATATGCCTATCGTTGACCGCTACGTTTTCCGGAATCTTTTTATCGCCACGATTTTCGTGACCCTCGTTTTAAGCGCTCTCGTGCTTTTGACGCAGTCTTTGCGATTTCTCGAACTTATTATCAATTCCGGGGCCAGCGCATGGTCGTTCTGGGGCCTGACGATGCTCGCCCTGCCGCGTTTTTTCGAGATTATCATCCCGATCGGCCTCATGGCCTCCGTTCTCTTCGTCTATAACAAATTCACCCTCGAGAGCGAGCTCGTGGTTTTGCGCGCCCTCGGGTTTTCGCCGTGGCGGCTTGCCCGGCCAGCGCTGATCCTGTCGGGTTTATTCGCGCTGTTCATGTTTTTTTGCGTGTCATGGCTGTCCCCGGTCGCCACCGCGACCATGCAGAAGCAAAGAGTTTTTCTAAAGACCCAGATGTCGACGCTTTTATTCCGCGAAGGCATTTTCAATCAGGCCGGGAAAGGGCTGATGGTCTATATCCGCGAGCGGGCCAGCAACGGCGAATTGCAGGGGCTTATTATTTATGACGGGCGCGAGGAAACCGAAACGCCGACAACGGTGATCGCCAAGCGCGGCATGCTGGTCGCCACCGATGAAGGGCAGCAGGTCATCGTTTATGACGGGGCCCGGCAGGATTACGACCGCCGCGAGAAAATCCTCAAAAGGCTGAATTTCGACCAGTATACGATCGATCTGCCCGATGAAGAAGGGCCGGTACGCACCAGATGGGCCGAGCCGGAAGAGCGCACTCTGCTGCAGTTAATGAATCCCGATTTAACCGACGATTACGACCGGAAAGCGCGCAAGGAGTTCCTGACAGAAATCTATAAGAGGCTGGCGACGCCTTTAATGGTGCCGTGTTTTACGATTATCGCGCTGTGTTTCTTGCTGCTGGGATCCGTCGACCGCAGGGGGCAAAGCCGAAAAATACTTGCCGCCACCGCCATCATGATCGTGCTGCAGGTCTTATTCCTCGCCATGTATAATCTTGCCAAGCAATCTTTTATCGGCGTGCCGCTGATGTTCGTTGTCGCCATTGCGCCGAGCATCATAGGCCTTATGCTGCTGAGCTCGCTCTGGCATCTGCCATCGCCGGCTTCGCCTGAGAATTCTTCTGAGAAAACGCCAGAGGTGAGCGAATGATCCGCATCCCCAAAACCCTGTCTCGGTATCTGAGCCTTACCTTTTCTCTCAATCTTCTTGGCATGGCCGCAATTTTGCTTGGCCTGATCTACATGCTGGACATGGTGGAGCTGCTCAGGCGCGCAGCAAAATTTGAGAATGTGCCGCTCAGCCTCGTTATCCAGATGGGCTTTTTAAAGCTGCCGGATATCGGCCAGACGATCTTTCCTTTTATTATCCTTTTCAGTGCTTTGTTCACGTTCTGGCAGTTATCGCGGCGGCAGGAGCTGGTCGTGCTGCGCTCGGCGGGCGTTTCCGTCTGGCAGTTCCTTGCGCCTATCGCGGCGGTGGCGGCGGCGGCGGGTCTGCTCGTCGCTTTCGTCGTCAATCCGCTCGGGGCGATTTTCTACGGCAAGTTTAGGCTTCTGGAAAATATGTATCTGGACAGTGATCACTCCACCGTCGCCCTTTTCGACGAGGGATTATGGCTGCGGCAGGAAACCCTCGACGGGTATGCCATGCTGCATGCCGACAAGGTCGAGATGCCAAGCTGGAAATTACAGGAAGTCACGACATTTTTCTTCGACAAGAGCGATATTTTCACCAAAAGGATCGACGCTGACGCGGCGCAGCTCAAGGCCGGGGAGTGGGTTTTTCAGGAAGCGGTCCAGAATTCAGTCAATGAACAGCCGGTGCGGGTGCCGACATTGATCCTGCCGACAAACCTGACGACCCGCGAAATCGAGGACAGTTTCTCGACGCCGGAAACGATGGGTTTCTGGAATTTGCCGTCTTTTATCGCAACGCTCGATAAAACAGGTTTTGATTCGACCCGGCTTCGTATCCATTTCCAGACATTACTCGCCCAGCCATTCCTGTTTATGTCAATGATACTGCTGGCGGCGGCGGTGGCCTTGCGTCCGCAGCGACAAGGCGGCACATTCCTGTTTATCGTCGGCGGCGTGGTGATCGGGTTTGTCATGTTCTTCCTGTCGAGCTTTTTGCAGGCAATGGGGGCGTCGCACCAGATACCGGTTTTTCTGGCAGCATGGAGTCCGGCTTTGCTGGGAAGCCTTTTAGGCATTGCGGCACTTCTTACACTTGAAGATGGCTAAGGCAGGATTTCCGTTGTAATTTTGCCACAACAGGGCGCCGACATGCCACGCCTCCCTTGACCTTGGCGCAATTTGTGCCATTCCTTATACCCTGCACATTAAGCCTTTGAAAAAAGGCGATAGTGACGGCAGGTATTAACAAAATTTCAATTCAAAGCTGTTGTAGTAAAGGCAATGCTTGGTGCAGCAATATTACAACGGTATTGGGGAAAACATGACATTTAAGAATTCCACATTTAAAGCTTTACTGGGTGCTGT
Source organism: Micavibrio aeruginosavorus (assembly GCA_003241285.1). Taxonomy (GTDB): domain Bacteria; phylum Pseudomonadota; class Alphaproteobacteria; order Micavibrionales; family Micavibrionaceae; genus Micavibrio_B; species Micavibrio_B aeruginosavorus_A. The sequence goes on along the minus strand of QFOT01000133.1, from coordinate 584 downwards.
TGCGGTCACTGCCATTCTCGGTTTAAGCGCCTGCGCTTCCGGTCCCGATGGCGAGATCAAAGATCCGCTTGAAGGCGTCAACCGCGGCATTTTCAAATTTAACGATGCAGTCGATACGGCGGTTATCCGCCCAGTCGCCAAAGGTTACCGCACGGCCGTTCCGCAGCCAGCCAGAACCGGCGTGCGCAATTTCCTGCAAAACCTGAAAACGCCTCAGAATCTTGCAAATGATCTCCTGCAAGGCGATATCGACGGCGCAGGCAAGACAACGACAAGATTTGCCGCCAATACCCTTTTCGGTCTGGGCGGTATTTTTGACGTCGCCGGAAAAGAAGGCGTCGCCTATCAGGATGAAGATTTCGGCCAGACACTGGGCGTATGGGGTGTGGGTAATTCGCCTTATCTCGTCCTGCCTTTGATGGGCTCAAGCTCGGTTCGCGATACGACAGGCATGGTAGTTGATACTTATACAGATCCCGTCCGCCTTTACCTGACCAATACGGATAACGAGGCATGGTGGTATGCGCGCATGGGCGTTGCGACTATCGACAGAAGAGAACAGCTGTTAGACGTTCTCGACGACC
>QFOT01000132.1 GCA_003241285.1 Micavibrio aeruginosavorus | reverse complement strand
GTATTTTAGAGATAGCCGAAAAGGCAGAAAATGGATCTGTAGAAGTGGCTGATACTATGCAGGAATTCGTTGAACTAATGAGTAAAACAAAGAAGAAGGAAAGCCGCGTATCTCTTCTTCCCGATTGCTTCAGTCGCAGCGTTGTCCAGCAAAGATTTGAACAGATTTTATTATTTTAAAAAATTTATATAATAATTAAGTATTTTTTTTGCTCTGGCAGTCCATGTATATTTTTCAATAAGATCTTTTTTTGCTGTATTTCCTAGGCGAAAAGACAGATTTGTATCATTTCTGAGTAGTTGAACGCTTTCCTTCCAAGCCAAAAAATCTTCGGGTGGACATAAAAGGCAATTCTTCTGATCATTCATTACTTCTTTCAAGACAGAAATATCAGAACAGATAATAGGTTTCCCTGCGGACATGTATTCAAATATTTTTAATGGTGACATCCATGCAGCCGTATCCCCCTTATTGCCGGAAACTGAAACTTTTCTTTGATAGGGCGCTAACAGAATGTCGAATGCTGCTGTATATCTTGAGATCCTCGCATGTGGCAAATGACCATAAAAATGAATATTCTTTAAGTGGCCTGCCTGTTCTGTCCAGAAGTAAATATCTTCGGTGCGTCCACCAATTATATGAAAGAAACAATCAGGCAATTCTTTTGCTAGATAAATAATATTCTCAATGCCGCGACCTTTATAAAGATGACCAGTATAGCCGATTTGGCAGTCGTAACCTGTGCCATACTCAAATTCTTCCGGTTTTAAATCCTCATGGATATCTGCCCCATCATGTAGAGTTAAAACTTTGTTAGGGCTTAGATTGGTGATTTCTAGAACATGTTTTTCTAAGGAAGCAGAAATCACAATCAGGCCAAGAAAATTTTTATGCCTGATAATGCGCTCAAACATAAAGCGTGCTATTTTGTTAAAAGCATTGGGGCTTTCATGTATTTCCAAGAAAGATAAATTTCCGAATAGTAAGGAAAAATAAGAGCTCGGAATACAGCGGCTAAAGACGAAATTAAAATTCTTTGTTTTCGCTTTAATTGCGATACGGAGGGAAAAATAAAATCGGGAAAGGGGGCCGCTATTTAAGCTAAATCTGCATAAAGAGAATGTCTGATCAACATTGTAATGTGAGTAAATTTCTTCTTTTGATACGTTTGCAGTTGAGGCATAGGCAAGGGTAACATCCTGTCCGTTTGCTGCAAAAGCCTGCGCCATTTTCATTACATGAACGCTATTGGCTGCCTGAGATGGAATTTGTCCGGGTGTAACGTAGAGTATTTTCATTTTTTATTCATTCAGTGGTATTATTGCCATAGAGCGCCGGCCATTCTGGATTACATCGACACATACAGTTTTTTTATCTGGGGAAAGGCGGGGGTGTAGGTCGCATCGACGTTCGCCAAAAAAAGAAGGTGGTAAATAAAAATGACCAACAGAATTATAATTTGAGCCTGATAAATTCTGTACAAATAAATGCTGGTGTCCTGTTCGGTCAGGATAGGTGTCCGTTATAAAATCCTGGCTATTTATAAAAGAAGGGTGGCCATCGGTACTTAGATGGTCATTCTCTATTTTCTGATAATGCTGCGTATCGCAATTAACGATAAAGTAGCCAATCTTACCGTTGGGCAGCTTGGCTGTAATTAAAATCTCATGGCTGTTTTTCCAAGCATAATGAGAGGGCTGCATTTCCGGGATCAATAGCGACAGACCAGACCCATCAGATTTGGCGGTCATGAGATAAGTGCGTCTTGTCCCTTGATTAAAGGTGATAAAAAAGAAGATAAAGCGTTTTCCATCCGGTGAGTAGGAAAGGTGATTGATGTAGGTATGACCATCGACTTTCTTTAGTTCCTCAATTCCCCGTATCATTTCGTATGAAATTAATGACTGTATTTCTCTTTTTGTAAAATCAAAGTGACTGACTGCTGTTGATGAATCAGAGGGTATTGATGCATTACTATAGCCGTAGCCTGGGCGGAATTTATGTAATTGGGAAAAGTCTAATGACAGACCATAGGTTCCATCAGGTGATAACGTGTAGATAGGCACATGAAACTCTTCGACAACTTCTTTTTGGCAGATGTTAAAGAGGCAGGAAATAAATTTCCCGTTTTTATAATCATTATAAATTACATGATCATCTAGGTTTGGAAACCATTGCAGGCGGCATCCTTGCTGCCAGTTCCAGCTGAGGCTCGTAGTAACAGGATAAAAAGAGGGGTTTTTATCAGAAAGATCGAAGTAACCAATTTCGATAGGCGGTTCATCATTATGCGGACTAATATTTTTTATACCGGTGCGCATTGCAAGTATTCGCCTGCCCTGGCTATCAAATGGTGTTACATCATAATATCCAAAATAAATTTGACGTCTATCGTCCGATAAAAAACGCGTGTTTGGATGATATGAGGAAGGAATTATTCTTCCTGCGACCTTCAATGCGTCTCCAATAATTTTTTTAGCTATGGGGATCATGCTTTTCTTATTCGGTAACAATAAGAAGCTATCGGTTCAATTTTTAAGTCGATATCTCCGGGAATTGATTGAAAAACAAGTTCGATTTCTTCTTTTGTAAATTTTGGAAATTTATGATCGATATAGGCTGAACATCCCTTGCGCAATAAAGAGGCTTTAAGCCATTTTAATGCTGTCATAACTTTATTCCGTATATAGAAAAAACGTAATTTTAAATCCACGAAAGACTCAGGTTCAACTTCAAGGCCTCTCACTTCCTCAATAATGCGCTCAACGCATAGAGCGCTATCCAGATTTTGAATATATGTTTTCAGGACAGGTAGTTTTTCTTGTCTACGCAAATCTATGCGCTTTGTATTTCCGACAAGAATGTCATTTAATTGTAAGACAAGTTCACTCTCACAATCGACTTCCAGGCTTCCCCAATAAGGAAGGTCAGATTCCAGTTCTGAATCTTTGAATGGTCTGTAAGCTACTGCTGGTATATTTGCGGCAAAGGCTTCCAGTGCGGTTGTGCAGAAATGGTGGACGATGCACTCGCTGGCAACGATCCATGCATGAACATTTCCAGTATTGTCTATTTTTATATTTCCGCTTTTTTGGGCGCAGTCTTCCCACACGGATATTTTTTCGGAAGGGTGGGGGCGAATTATAAACGTATGCTCAGGAAATTTTTTTGCTAATTCCGGTATTGCTTTAATAAAATATTCGAAATTCTTATCTTGCAGCTCCATGTAGCGTCTGAAGAAAGCCTCGTCTTCCGGAGTCTGGATGATTTTGCTTTTTTTCTGTGCTGTCATATAAGCTTCAGCGCCACTGAAATGATTAGAGAAAGCAAAGCTTGAAACGATTAGGACAATACGGCCGTGATTTCTTTTAATGATATCAGCTTCAGGTTTGAGTAAAGCCCTCATTTCTGGTCGTAGTAAGTCAAAACGCAAATTGCCGACCAGAGAAATTTTTGTATTTTCATTTGTCAGGCGCTTTACAATATTTGCCTGATATTCTCCCCATGCAAAAAAAGTGTCGACATAAGAAAGTGTTTCTTTCGAAAGGCGAATTTTAGTATAAATTTCATCAGAAAAAATGACTAGGCCTTCTTCGTCCAGACCTGTCGTTTTAAATCCTTTGAATTTAAGTCTGGCGTATAATGATTTGAAATTGACAGGAACCCACATGCCAAAGAATATTCCGCGCGGTAACCAATGAATGATGTCGAGGATTTCGGATTTGCGCCCGATGACTACATTATATCCTTGCGATGCGGCAAATTTTGCGAGAAGCAGTTTGGCCTGTAATTCCCTGACCTTTACTTCGACTGGTATATAAAGCCATTTATCCATTTTGGGCCTCTATCTGCGCTTTGAATATTTTATAATAATCTTCCGCAGCTCGTTTTATCCCATATCTGTCTCTCGCCAGTAATAAAGCATCAGAAATCACCTCATATGAATTGCGAGCCTGTCTAATGGTTGAAGATAAATCTTTCTCGTTGATTGCTATACCAACATCATGCGCCAGTTCCTGGCTTGATCCTTCGGCAGAATTATAAAGGGCCGGCATGCCGGCATAAAGCCCCTCGATTAAAGAGTTTGGACATGCATCTCTAATAGCAGGATGATAAAAATAGTGGCATCGCGACATGATTTTCTTCAGGGCAAGATGATCGAGTACGCCGCATAAATTTATTTTTTCTGGAGAAATATCGTCCGGCCATGTTCCTGCATGAAAAACTTTTACACGATCCAGCAAGGAGGCGGCGGCGATCAAGTCGTGTTTTTTCATTTTACCTTTTCCAACCGAGCTTGAAAGAATGTACAAATCTTGATTATCTTTAAGTTCAGGTCTTTCCAAAACTTCGCCAAAAATATCCGCCGCTCCATTATGAATTATTGTAAATTTTTTTCCTCGAAAGCCATGTTTGTCGAAGAAAGACTTTTGGTAAGCGCTTTGGAATATAACAAAGTCTGCATAATTCATAATAGAAATGACATTTCTGTCTGAACGCCAGCCATTGCCAAAATAATATTTAAATGGCCCTGTCGGATAAAAATGAATTTTTAGACTCACCGCGCGAATAATAACACGGGCATTTGGATTAGCTTCCTTCATTTTTTTGATGTCAGTAAGCGTATAGTGTCTCTTGTCGCTGCCCGGTCCGGCTGAAACCTGGTTCATAAAAATAATGTCGGCTTCCTCTGTTTCTTCCGTGAATGAGATTTCTTCTTGAGACGCGAGTTTCTCTTTTAATGAGCGCAGGAAATTATTTGCTCCGCCCCATGGCTTGTCGACCGTTTTATAGGTGAGATATATTTTCATGCTTGGGAAAGAAAAAATCGTTGAAGCTTTTGCGCCATGAATAGTTCAGTTTTATGCATCGACTCATACGTCGCGCCGCCTATATGCGGAGTGATGATCAAATTTTCATGATTGCGGGCATATTCAATTAAGGGGGATGTGCCAAGGTTGCCGTTATATTCTTCTTCCAGGACATCTAATGCGGCTGCTGCTATTTTTTTATCTTTTAATGAACTCAGCAAAGCTACCTGATCTACAACATCGCCACGTGATGTATTGATCAATATTGCATTTCTTTTCATGCGATTAAAAAAGTCAGAGGCGATAAAGTTTTTATTTTCTTTAGAAGAGGGAATGTGAATGGTGATAATATCACATAAATCCGCTATTTCGTTTAGTGAAGACGTGTTTTCAATTCCATCCATGGAAACTGCAGGGTTAGTATCATAGGCATAAACGGTTATATCAAAAGCTTTGGCAAAATTTGCAACTTTAGTACCAAGCCTTCCCAGACCGATAATGCCCAGTTTTTTCCCTTGCAACTCATTTCCTATAAAGGAATCTCTATCCCAGTGGCCGTTCATAACGCTTTGATGGGCAGATGGAATTTTTCTATATAAGGAAAAAATAAGAGCAAAACTATGCTCTGCGGTGGCATGAATACTATCTAGAAACTCACGTTCTCCTTGCAGGGAAAGAATCGTAATTTTTTTGTCTTGTGCGACTTCCATATCTATATGGTTCAGGCCGGTCGTTGCGCTGACTATAACCTTTAGGGAGTTTGCTGCATTGAGTGCTTCTTTATCTATCTGATGGCCTAGACGTGTAACCAAGACATCAAAAACACCAATTTTCTCCAGCAATTCGTTTCGCGACAATGGCCCATTGGTCACATCGCCTAGCGTTTCCAAAACGGCTTGAGCATTCGCTGAATAGTGCAAAGGTTCAAGATTTAAAATCCGCACGGCTTTGTTCATAAATTTAGTTTTCGTTGGACATAAAATTGTGATATTTTTAGTTTTAATTCAATTACTTGTCAAGATAAGCGCTGATTTACCAATGCTGCAAAACCAACGAATCCTGGGTCTGATTAATGCCCGTGGTGGCTCAAAAGGAGTTCCGGGTAAAAATATCAAGCTTATGAACGGTAAGCCTCTGATCGGATATAGCATTGAATGCGGAAGGCAAAGCCAATTTATTGACAG
>QFOT01000131.1 GCA_003241285.1 Micavibrio aeruginosavorus | reverse complement strand
GTAGCTGTTCTTTTCATGTTCGTGGTGATGATGCTCGATATCAGTTTCGCCGATTTGCGTAAAGGGGCGATGCAGTTTATCCCGCTAGGCCTGGCTATCGGCGGTATTTTGCTGGTTGAATTATTCGCGCTCTATACGTCCTGGGATTTTGCGCCCGAAGCTATTAATAATACAGATGTCGCAGCAATTGCCGGGCAGGGGGACTCCAATACCGAAGCCTTGGGTAAAATTCTTTACACTGACTACGTATTTCCTTTTCAGGTGTCGGGCCTCATTCTCCTTGTATCAATGATAGGGGCGATTGTTTTGACCCACCGCCGCCGCGCGGATGTTCTGCGCCAGCGCGTAGGTGATCAAGTCGAGCGAACGCAAGGACAGTCCATGGAAATCAAACAAGTAAAAGTGGGCGCAGGAGTTGACGTATGACCATCGGTTTAACCCATTACCTTATTCTCGCGGGATTGCTGTTTACGATAGGCGTGTTTGGCATGTTCCTGAATCGCAAGAACGTGATCGTTATATTGATGTCGATTGAATTGATGCTGCTTGCCGTTAATATCAATTTTGTCGCGTTCTCGACATTCCTGAATGATCTTGCAGGACAAGTATTTACAATGTTCGTCCTGACCGTTGCCGCCGCCGAAGCCGCAATCGGTCTAGCTATTCTTGTCGTCTTCTTCCGTAACAAGGGCACGATTGCCGTTGAAGATATTGCGGAGCTCAAAGGTTAATCCATGGAATATTTTGCAGTCTTTCCATCTCTAATCGCTTTTATCATTGTCGGCTTGTTCGGCAGGAAACTTGGCGATTTGCCATCCCAGATTATTACCTGCGCCGGGGTTATTCTGGCGGCGGTAATGTCTGTTATTTTATTCAACGATGTCGCGCTTCACCATGCGCCGCGCACGGTCGAGCTGATGACGTGGATTTCCTCTGGTGATTTCAAAGTATCGTGGAGCTTACGTATCGATCAACTCGCCGTTGTCATGATGTGCGTTATTAATATCGTATCGGCCTGCGTTCATGTTTATTCCGTTGGTTATATGAGCCATGACGAGCATAAGCCGCGCTTTATGGCTTATTTGTCGCTCTTTACCTTTGCCATGTTGATGCTGGTCACTTCCGATAATCTGCTCCAGCTTTTCTTCGGCTGGGAAGGGGTCGGTCTGGCGTCATACCTCCTGATCGGTTTCTGGTATAAAAAACCATCCGCCAATGCCGCGTCGATGAAAGCCTTTATCGTTAACCGCGTCGGCGATTTAGGTTTGACGCTTGGTATCATGGCGGCATTTGTCGTCTTCGGAACTATCCAGTTCGACGGCATTTTCGACAATGCTGCTGCTAAAACGGGCGAGATGTTTAATTTCTTTGGTTTTAATGTTCATGCCCTGACATTGATTTGCCTTTTATTATTTGTCGGCGCGGTTGGAAAATCGGCGCAGTTAGGTCTTCACACCTGGTTGCCGGACGCGATGGAAGGCCCGACACCTGTGTCGGCCTTGATCCACGCAGCGACCATGGTTACAGCCGGTGTTTTTCTTGTCACTCGTTTCTCTCCGGTTTTTGAATATGCGCCTGACGCGCTGATGGTCGTCTGCTTCCTTGGTGCCTTGACCGCAATCGTCGCCGCCACTATCGGTATGACGCAATTCGATATCAAGCGCGTGATCGCGTATTCAACGATGTCACAGCTCGGCTATATGTTCTTCGCGCTCGGCGTTTCCGCCTATCCAGCTGCAATGTTTCATTTGATGACACACGCCTTCTTTAAAGCTTTGCTTTTCCTTGGTGCGGGTTCCGTTATCCATGCAATGTCCGATGAACAGGATATGCGCAAAATGGGTGGTATCTGGAAGATGATCCCAGTGACCTATACATTAATGTGGATCGGCTCGCTGGCTCTAGCAGGTATAATTCCGTTCGCCGGTTATTATTCTAAGGATATGATTTTGGAAGCGGCATGGGCGTCAAATTCAACTGTCGGTCATTTTGCCTACTGGATCGGGATTATTGCTGCGCTTTTGACGGCTTTCTATTCATGGCGTTTGATCATCATGACCTTCCATGGCAAACCGCGTGCAGACCACCATACGATGGATCATGTGCATGAATCTCCGGCCGTAATGCTGGTGCCTCTTTTTGTTCTGGCGGCCGGAGCGCTTTTCGCAGGCTATGTGTTCTACGATAATTTTGTGGGGCACCATATGGCGGAATTCTGGGGCAAGAGCATTTTCGTTCTTGAACAAAACAACTCGGTTGAAAAGGCCCACCATGTCGCGGCGTGGGTTAAATACCTTCCGCTTGGTATCGGCGCGCTTGGTATCATCCTCGGTTATATCGCCTATCTGTTCGTGCCGGGGATTCCTGCGAAAACGGTTGCGCTTTTCAGGCCTATCCATAATTTATTCTACCGCAAATGGTTCTTCGACGAGATTTATAATTTCGTATTTGTCAAAGGTTCGCTTGTCCTTGGTAACTTCTTCTGGAAGCGCGGCGATCAGGATACGATCGATCAATTCGGTCCGAATGGAGTAGCAGCAGCCTCCCGCAAATTCGGCGGCTTGCTCAGCAAATTCCAGAGCGGTTATGTTTTCCAGTATGCTTTCGTTATGATTATCGGGGTGTTTATTCTCGTGTCGTGGTTTGCGCTAAAATTCAGGATTTTTAACTAATGATCGATTTCCCTTTACTCTCACTCCTGACTTTCCTGCCGCTTCTCGGCGCGTTTCTGATTGCCATGCTGCGTGGACCGGAAGAAGCCGTATCAAAGAACGCGAAATATTCGGCGCTCTTTACCTCAACGCTTGTTTTTATTTTCTCTCTTTTACTGCTAAAGGATTTCGATCCGGGTACAGCGGATTTTCAATTCGTCGAGAAATTCGAATGGTTCCCGACACTCGGTATTTCCTATCATATGGGTGTCGACGGAATTTCCCTGTTCTTTGTCGTTCTGTCGGCATTCCTGACGCCGATTTGCATTCTGGCCAGCTGGAATTCGATCAAGACACGTTCAAAAGAATATATGATCGCTTTCCTGGTTCTTGAAACGATGATGATCGGGACTTTTTCATCGCTTGACGCCATTCTTTTCTACGTATTTTTCGAAGCCGTACTGATCCCGATGTTTATTATCATCGGTGTATGGGGCGGACAGCGTCGCGTTTATGCCGCCTTCAAGTTTTTCCTTTATACATTGTTGGGCTCTGTTCTGATGCTGGTCGCTTTGCTGGCCATGTATATTAAAGCGGGGACGACAGATATTCCAACATTGATGGAAACAGCGTTTTCACCATCGATGCAAAAATGGCTTTGGCTTGCTTTCTTTGCCAGCTTCGCCGTCAAAATGCCGATGTGGCCGGTGCATACATGGCTTCCCGATGCGCACGTTGAAGCGCCGACTGCGGGCTCGGTTATCCTCGCAGGCGTTTTGTTGAAAATGGGGGGGTATGGTTTCCTGCGGTTTTCGCTGCCGATGCTGCCCGATGCCACGCAATATTTTATCCCGCTGATTTTCGGCATGAGCGTGATCGCGATTATCTATACATCTCTGGTCGCGCTCGTTCAGAAAGACATGAAAAAGCTCATCGCTTATTCATCCGTTGCTCATATGGGTTTCGTGACGCTTGGTATTTTTACGCTCAATCGGCAAGGTATCGACGGCGCGATCTTCCAGATGATTTCTCATGGTATAGTTTCTGCCGCACTTTTCCTTTGCGTAGGTGTTGTCTATGACCGCCTGCATACGCGCGATATGGATAAATACGGCGGCATTGCCAAGAACATGCCGGTTTATGCGACCGTCTTGATGATCCTGACAATGGGGTCTGTTGGCCTTCCGGGAACGTCCGGTTTCGTCGGTGAATTCCTTGTTCTCTTAGGGACATTCAAAGCGAATACGATCGCGGCAACTTTGGCGGCGACGGGTGTTGTTTTAGGCGCGGCCTATATGTTGCTGCTTTACCGCAAAATCGCTTTCGGTCCGCAAACCAATCCTGAAGCCGCAGGCATGAATGATTTGAATAAGCGCGAGTTTTTCTATTTTGTGCCATTGATCATAATCGTTCTTTGGCTCGGCGTTGCGCCTTCTTATGTGCTGGATCGTACAGGCCCATCGGTTGAAAAACTGATCGCGCAATATAATGCAAAATTAACGACAACAACGGCAGCAACACCGCCAATGCCGGAAGCGACGCCATCCAATAACGGCGAGGGTGAACAATAATGACAAGCGGACTTCATATCGTATTCCAATCCTTGCTGCCGGAACTTTTTCTCTCCGTTTCGGCGCTCCTTTTACTTGTATTTGGTGTTTTCAGAGGAAACAGCTCGACGATTAAAGTTTTGTGGCTGACTGTGGCTGTCTTCGTTGTCGGTGGTGTTTTAATCGCGACTGGTTCGTCAGACCAAGTCTTGCTTCTAAACGACATGGTAATTGTCGATCGTTTTTCTTATGTCCTGAAATTTATTATTGCGCTTGGCTTGATCGCCTCGCTTGTTCTATCTGCCGGTTCACTTCACGATAACAAGCTTTACCGCTTTGAATATTCGATCCTGATTTTGCTATCGGGTATAGGCATGATGCTGATGGTATCGGCGAATAATCTTCTGTCTCTTTATGTCTCTCTCGAATTGTCTTCTTTGTGCCTATATGTGCTTGCCGCCATAAAGCGCGACGATCTGAAATCATCCGAAGCAGGAATTAAATATTTCGTCCTCGGTGCGTTGTCGTCCGGTTTGCTGCTGTTCGGCTCTTCTTTGATTTATGGCTATACAGGAAGCCTCGATTTCAAACTGATTGCTGGCACGATAGAGCAAAACAGCGTCAACATGGCGCCCGGCGTGATTGTTGGTATGGTGTTTATCCTAGCCGGTCTTTGTTTCAAGATTTCTGCCGTTCCGTTTCATATGTGGGCGCCTGATGTTTATCAGGGTGCACCGACGCCTGTCACAGCCCTTTTTGCCATTGTGACCAAAATCGCAGCGATGGGTTTATTGATCCGGCTGTTGACCGGTCCATTTGCCGCCGCAATGCCGCAATGGTCGCAGATTATCATTTTTGTATCTTTGGCGTCCGTCTTGCTCGGCTCTCTGGCGGGTCTGGTGCAGGAAAATATCAAACGCCTTCTGGCTTACAGCTCGATCGGTAATATGGGCTTTGCTTTGATCGGTCTTCTTGCGGGAACACCGGAAGGCATCGCCAGCGTTATCATTTACCTGACGCTGTACATGATCATGACGGCCGGCACATTTGGTATCGTTATGAATATGCGCAAAAACGGGCAGGCGGTTGAAAATATTTCTGACCTTGCAGGACTTTCGAAATCATCTCCGGCTATGGCTTATTCATTGGCAGCGCTTATGTTTTCGATGAGCGGTATCCCGCCGCTCGCTGGTTTCTTCAGTAAGTTATTTGTCTTTCAAGCGGCGGTAGCCGAAGGATATTATGTTGTTTCAGTGATCGGTGTATTAGCTTCTGTCATTGGCGCATATTATTACCTTCGTATTATTAAGGTGATGTTCTTCGATAAATCCGAAGAAAAATTCGATGCGAATATATATGCCAGTCGCAGTGCCGTAATCTTTGTTTCGGTTCTGTTGACAGTTTTGTTTATCCTGGCGCCAAATGAGCTTTTGACGTTCTCGACACAGGCTGCGCAGTCACTTTTTGAATAATGGCTGTCCACTGGCAGATTGAGGTTTTCGATACTCTCCCCAGTACGATGGATGTTTTGCGCAAACGCGGTGAGAGCGGTGCAGATGAAGGCCTGGTTATCCAGGCCTATGAACAAACAAACGGGAAAGGTCGGCATGGAAATGTCTGGACCGGATTATCCGGCAATCTTTTCTGCTCTATACTGATACGTCATATAGATCTCAAAACTATCGGTCACTATTCATTCGTGGTTTCAGTGGCTTTAGCAAATACTGTCATGCCGTTACTTAAAAATGATCATTTTTATACTCATAAGTGGCCCAATGACGGGATGATCGACGGGCAGAAATTTGCCGGTATTTTGCTGCAAACGGAAGATGATTTTCTTAATATAG
>QFOT01000130.1 GCA_003241285.1 Micavibrio aeruginosavorus | reverse complement strand
CAAACAGCAAATGACCATTATAGCTTCAGGCGCTACATCCCATAGTTGCCCTTTATCTGAAACCAGCGAATGCTCATTCATTCCGACAATTGCCGCAGCAAACCCGATCAGGAGAGCCAGCATGGAAACAAGCATCAGAGAGGCTTTTATCGATATAGGCATTATAATATGCATAAAACGTCCTTTTGCAGGAATTATAGCTATAAAAGTTAAAAAAGTGGCTTGGCATACTAGGGTATTTCATTGCATGGTATGCGCATACTTTCCGGGGGAATATGATACGGGCGCTACGATTTTTTATCGTTGTTTCTTGCGCATGGCATATACATGCCGCGCAAGCTGACGAGTCCCGCGATTTAACAGTCACTCCGAACCTCTATGGCACTATCGGCCTTAACTCTATTCCCTCTGCCCGCATGGATTATGCCGGTACAATTCGCGCGAGTATTGCCGCCGCTGATCCTTACTTTCATACAAGTTTCGGGCTGCAGATTCACGACCGCCTGTTTATACAGCTTAGGCAGAGTAGTGAAATTTCTGATTTGATGGATGATCCGGACAAAGTTTATCCCGGACTTGATTTTAAGTTTAAACTATTCAATGAAAAAAAATTCAGACCTGAAATTGCTTTCGGCGTTCAATCGGCTTTTGGACATCGGCGCATGTCAGGTGAATACCTGGCTTTTTCCAAACGCTACGAGAATCTTGATTTTACAGCAGGTTTCGGGTGGGGACGTTTTGGCACGCGCCAATCAGTACCTAATCCACTCGATTGGACAGGAAGTTATCTCGATACAAACCGTGAATTGGATGGAGATAAACCGAATTCACTGGATGAGTGGTTTACAGGTGATACAGGTTTTTTTGCCGGGGTTGAATATGCCACGCCGATGAAAGGATTAAGTTTGAAAGCCGACTGGAATTCAGACTCTTATAAAGCCGAGCGCCGTTTGGGCATGGATAGCTCCTCGCCCTATTCTTTCGGTTTCAGTTATCGCCCGACAGAATATGCCGATATCGGCGTGGCCCTAATGGACAAAGACACCATCATGGCCCGTATAAGTCTTAAATCAATGGTTTCATCATGGCCCTTCAAATCGTCTGTCGACGAAACAGCAAATTTCGTCGATATAGATCAATGCTGCATTGATAGCTTAGGAAAAGATCAGGCCAGCGCAGCTATTCAGCTAAACGGCTATCAATCATCTCCTTACCAATATGGGATAGGCTGGAGGCTGGCAGAAATTAAATCACGAAGCAAGGGAAGTGAAATCTTACGTCTGGAGCCAGCTTACTTTGGGTTAAAATCACCTTCTATAAGTATAGCGCGGCGTGACATGGTCGGTGCAGACCAAACAAATGGCAGTGCTGAAGAAATATGGCGCAATATTGAATTCGACAGGCACCTCTCCAAGCCAGAATCATGGTTTGAAAGATACATGCTATCGTTCAAACTGCGCGAGAATTTCAGCCTGTCAGAGGACGACGCGCCATATTCCCACCGGACCGATTTTATCGGAACGTTGTCGCATCAGTTTTTGACAAATTTACTTAGCGAAACGTCTTTTCGTTATAATTTATTCTCTAATCTCGACCAGTTGGAAAAATTCCGGCCCCCTTCTGTCGACACAGTACGCAGCAACGAGTATTATTATTCCAGAAGGCGCTTTGCCGTTGAGCGCATGTTTGTACAGGGATTTAAGTCCTTCACGCCTGACTGGCATGTCAGCGCTTCTTCCGGCTATCTAGAGGAAATGTTTGCGGGATTGCATGGTGAAATTCTATACCGCCCGTGGGGTAGAAACTGGGCAGCAGGGATCGAAGCCGCCAACGTTATAAAGCGTGATTACCAGACACCGTTCAATATGGGTTTTGTCAATGAATCACAACCGACGGGCCACGCCAATTTTTATTACGAGTTCCCCGATACAGATGTGACATTACAGGCCAGCATCGGGCAATATTTAGGCAAAGACAAAGGCGGTACACTGAAAATAAGAAACCGTTTTTTAAACGGCAGCACAGTCGAAGCCTTTATCACTGCGACCAATATGCATGATACCGACCCCTATGGCGGAGCCGCTAATTTGTCGTCCGGCATACGGTTTAGCCTGCCGCTCGGCAGCCTCAGATATATTCCTAATGGCAGCTCACTAGAGGTAAATGCTGTCCCGGTCGCGCGCGATGCCGGACAAAGACTGGATATCGCCCACCCACTTTATGAAATGACGGAACCGTTATCCTACCGTCACCTGACACAGCACTGGGGCGATGTTGCTAGATAAAAAAAACGCCCTTACGGGCGCTTGCTAAGTTTTGGGTACCAGAAACTGGAAAAAGCGGAGACTAAAACCTTCAAACACCCTAATTCTAAAAAACCGTTTGCCGTTGTTATTGTTTATGTATTTAATTTACATAAAAATACTGATAAATGCAAGAACTTTTTTAGATAAATTATTTCAATGACTTAGAGTATCTCTAAAAGGGCCAATATGTCCGAAGGAAGTTCGCTTTCAAACGACATTATCTCTTCCGTAACAGGATGGATAAAGCTTAGCTCGCGCGCATGAAGCGCCTGCCGGGGGAAGGACGCAACTGCTTCGATTGCCTCATCATCATAGCTGGATTTACGCATGGCCGATTTCATCGCCGTATCCTGCAAACCGTATATATCATCACCTACCAGAGGATGTTTGATCTTTTCAAAATGAACACGGATCTGGTGTGTGCGGCCTGTTGCCAGACGGCATTCGACGAGTGATAAGGCTTCGCCATATTTTTCTTTGACCGTGTAATACGTCAACGCATCACGACCTCCTTTGACAACCGCCATTTTCAAACGGTTATTAGGGTGGCGGCCAATCGCATATTCGATCTCTCCCTTATTCGGAAAAGGCACGCCATTGACCAGCGCATAATATACGCGGCGCAGGCTTCTATCCTGCAATTGCAAAGACAAATGATGATGTGCGTGATCGGTCTTGGCAACGATCATCAAGCCTGTCGTATCTTTATCAAGGCGATGCACGATACCTGGGCGGCGGACGCCATTAATACCGGATAATGTTTCGGCGCAATGATATAGAACCGCATTAACGAGAGTCCCGCTTTCATTACCGATTGCAGGATGCACAACCATACCCGCAGGTTTATTGATAACGAGAACAGAGTCGTCTTCATAAACGATATTAAGCGGTATGTTTTCAGCCTTCGGAATACAGTCTTCAATCGGCGGCAGAGATAATAATATCTCATCACCTGTATTTACCTGCTCTGAAGGCTTGCCCGCAGCCTTGCCGTTTACAACGCACTCCCCTGCTTCGATTAAGGATTTTAAACGCGTGCGGGAAAACTGAGGACATAAAACAGCAATAGCCTTATCAAGCCGTGCCCGGTTTAAATCCTCGGGAACAATCACACGAACTGAATCGAGGCCACTATCGGCTGTTTCTTCTGGCTGATCAGACAATATTATAAACCTTCGTCAAAACTATCGCTGACTTTTCGGGCGCCGCAGGGATTTTGAAATGCGCTTAATTTCGGCAGGCCCAGCATCCATATATCATAGCCTGCCGTTCTTTGATCTTTGGCAAGACCGTAATTGCCAAGGCCGGACGTGGTGACCCCTGTCAAGATCCGGCTATGCTCGCGCACCAGCAAATCGACCCCTTGGGCGTTGGCCCCTTCGATCAAAGCCTCATCGCCCTCAAGCTTGCCTTCGGGCGTAAACGTCATCAATCTTACATGCTCTCTTCCACCTTCTTTGGCAACCGGCCTTGCATTCACCATGGCGATAATCCGTCCGTCTTTCGCCACAGAAACATCGCGGCCCGAGAAAGCGTATTTACCCTGGATATAGCGTTGCCAGATAGGGTTGCCCCTGTCACTTACCTTCATAACCCATGCGGCACGAAGTCCCGCATCGGTAGGTACTGAGTCCCCGATCGCTATAAAACTGCCATCGGTATCCTGCGCAATGGCACGTAAATTCGATTGATAACCGCGTAAGTATGGCCGCTGGAATTTAAGGTCACCACTTGGGCCATCAACATTGAATATCCATCCGGCGTTCACTCCATTCTCGCGAATTTGACCAGAACCGATCAAGTCACCATCCACAGTTTTCTGAAAGCTTTCAAGACGGTTGGGCAGGCCGGGTAAGTAATGCCGGCTTGAGATTTCTTTACCCTCTGCCGTGACCTGTTTCAAAATTGTGAAATTATCATCAAGGTCTTTCCGATTCGAAGCCCAAAGCGCAATCGTCATAACAGGACTGTTCGGCAAGGACGCAATCCCCTCCGGAATCAAGTCATATACAGGGTCAGAAATAGTTTTGCTGGTTTTAACAACGCCCAGCCCGTCCATAAAATCCAGCCGGACAGATTTTCCTTTGCCTTCATCGATAGCGCTCAAAACAACTAGCCTGTCCTTGACGGCAATACCATGCGACGCGTGAACGAAACCCTTTACCGGATATCTTTTTTCCCAGAGAATTTTGCCATTAATGTCAACGCGGGCAAGATATGACTGATTCTTACCCATGCCCTTGTCTTTATCATATTCGGCGCTTTCACCAACGACGACAAAACCGCCATCAGCCAGCGATATAAGGTCAACCGGAATATCCGGCCCGTCAACGCCGGTGACACGTTTCCACAGTATCGGTACATCGAAATTCGGCACCCGAAGCGGAATGATCTCCTCGCCAATGATTTCGCAGGCATTGTCAGAAGAAGCCGCATAGGCCACGGCGCTGAATAAAACAGATGTGCAAAGAAGGGTAAGAAATATTTTCATAGGCGGAGGCTTTCGCTACAGTCGGTTTCAGGATAAAGATTATTGCTTTAGGAACAAGTTAAATTATGGCTCATATCCTCCTTGCCGAAGACGACGATTCGATGCGCCAGTTTCTAGAACTGGCGCTAGGCAAGGCTGGCCATAAAGTAACTCCCTGCTCCAATGGGCTTGAAGCGCTCGACTTGGTCAAGCAGCAAGGTGCCAATTTCGATATGCTGCTGGCGGATATCGTCATGCCCGGCATGGACGGTATAGAGCTTTCCCAGAAAGCCGCCGCGATTTATCCTTCGCTAAAAGTCATGTTTATCACAGGTTTTGCCGCTGTTGCCATGGGGCAACGCAATGCCGCGAGCGCCGCAGCCGGCCAAGCCCGCATTCTGTCAAAACCCTTCCATTTGAACGATCTGGTAAAACAAGTGGAAGAATTATTGATTTCAGAGCCTAAAACGGAAGATTAAGCTTGAAAAGCCGTTTCAAACTGACTACACATCACGTCCGGTATGGACGATTAGCGCAGCGGTAGCGCGTTCCCTTGACATGGGAGAGGTCACAGGTTCAATCCCTGTATCGTCCACCACTTACCCCTTCACAGACAACCGCCACCGACCTTGGACGTCCATAAAAGTCCAATAAAACATAGCATTTGCTATCATTTGGCGACTCCGTTATTCTCGCATGACCGCTCACAGCCAACTTTTTTAGGGGTACGGGATAGGGGTATAGGTCCCACCGTAGGGGTATAAATGCCGAGAACTACAAAACCGCTTACCAAACTTGAATGCGAAAAAGCCACATACGGCAAAAGTCCGAGAAAATTAATGGATGGCCAAGGCCTCTTCCTTCTTCTCAATCCAAATGGCTCCAAACTCTGGAGGCTTAAATATTTTTACCTTGGAAAAGAAAAACTAATGGCAATAGGCCCCTACCCTCTCATTTCCTTAGCTGAGGCAAGAGACGAGAGAGAAAAGGCTCGCAAACTTCTTACTCAGGGAATTGACCCGATTAGCGAAAAACGGACTGGCAAAGCTTTATCAGTCAGAAATGCCGAAAATACTTTCAAGGTTGTTGCGCTGGAATGGATGGAAATTAATGAAGACAGATGGTCGGATAGCTATCACCGCAAAGTTAAACAAGGCCTTGAGAAAAACATTTTTCCTCAGTTAGGCAGTCGTCCGGTTTCAGATATTTCGCCGCCGGAACTACTTAGTTGCCTCAGGGCCATTGAAAAACGGGGTTCCTTAGAAATCGCGGCACGGACTCGGCAAATTTGCGGGCTTGTTTTCAGGTTTGGTATTCAAACCGGAAAATGTACGCGAGATCCTTCAGCCGACTTTAGAGGCGCGCTAAAACCTCACCAAAAACAGCATTATAGAACAATTGAAGCAGACC
>QFOT01000129.1 GCA_003241285.1 Micavibrio aeruginosavorus | reverse complement strand
GCGAATCTTTGCCTTATCAAGCTGATCGCTTTCGGCCAGATATTGCAGAACGAACGCGCCGAATCCGCCCATGGAGCCTTCTTCGACGGTTAAAACGACAGAATGGTTTTTGACAAGTTTATCGATCATCGCCTTGTCTAGCGGTTTGGCAAAGCGTGCATCGGCAACCGTAACGGATTTTCCTTTGCCTTCCAGAATTTCGGCGGCTTTCATACATTCGGATAATCTCGTGCCGAAAGAAAGAATGGCGATATCAGACCCTTGTTTAACAATGCGGCCTTTGCCGATTTTAAGCGGTGTACCTTTTGACGGAAGTTCAACGCCCATGCCTTCGCCGCGCGGGTAGCGGAAAGCAATCGGGCCGTCATTATAAGCGGCGGCTGTTGCCACCATATGCATAAGTTCGGCTTCGTCGCTGGCGGCCATAACGACCATATTCGGCAGGCAGCCGAGATAGGCGATATCGAAAGACCCTGCATGGGTCTGACCGTCTGCACCAACTAAACCTGCACGGTCGATCGCAAAGCGGACGGGAAGGTTTTGCAGGGCAACGTCATGCACGATCTGATCGTAGCCGCGTTGCAGGAAGGTTGAATAGATGGCGCAGAAGGGTTTGTAACCTTCTGTTGCCATGCCTGCAGCAAAGGTCACCGCATGTTGTTCGGCAATGCCGACATCGAATGTACGATCCGGGAATTCAGCGCCGAATATATCAAGGCCAGTACCGCCGGGCATGGCGGCGGTAATGGCAACAATTTTTTCATCTGCTTGCGCTTCGGCGATCAGCCCTTGCGCGAAAACTTTCGTATAGCTCGGCAGATTGGTTTTGGTTTTGTTTTGTGCGCCCGTGACGACATCGAATTTTGTGACGCCGTGCATCTTGTCTGCGGAATTTTCCGCAGGCGCATATCCTTTGCCTTTTTTCGTGATGATGTGAATCATCACCGGGCCTTCATGGTCGCTGTCGCGCACGTTTTTCAGGACAGGAACGAGCGCATCGAGATTATGCCCGTCAATCGGGCCGATATAATAGAAACCCATTTCCTCAAACAGCGTGCCGCCGCCAAACGCCGCACGGGCGGTTTCTTCGGCACGGGCTGCCGCTTTACGGATGGGAGAGGGCAGGTAATTCGTCAGTGTCTTGGCGACATCGCGCACATTCATGTAAGGCTGCGATGACACAAGCCGTGTCAGGTATTTGCTCATCGCGCCAACAGGCGGGGCGATCGACATTTCGTTATCGTTGAGAATGACGATGAGGCGGGATTTAAGCGCCCCTGCATTGTTCATCGCTTCATAGGCCATGCCGGCAGAAATGGAGCCGTCCCCAATGATCGAGATGACATGATTGTTTTTGCCAGCAAGATCGCGAGCAACCGACATGCCGAGGCCTGCCGAAATTGATGTCGAACTATGTGCCGCGCCGAAAGGATCGTATTCGCTTTCGCTGCGTTTGGTGAAACCGGACAAGCCGCCGCCTTGACGCAGCGTATGAATACGGTCTTTGCGTCCGGTCAGAATTTTATGCGGGTATGCCTGATGCCCGACATCCCAGATGATACGGTCATCAGGCGTATTGAAAACATGATGCAGTGCGACGGTAAGTTCAACAACGCCCAGCGATGCACCAAGATGCCCGCCGGTTTTGGAAACGGCTTCAACCGTTGCTGTGCGAACTTCTTCGGCGATCTGTTTTAAATCACGCTCGGGAAATTTGCGCAAATCTGCAGGAATAGCAATCTGGTCCAGCAGGGGTGTGCCGGATTTATCATTGCCTTGAATAGTTTTTAGTTCAGGTTTCATAATTTTACCACGGAGTACACGGAGATCACGGAGTGTATTCCGATTGTATTCTAAATTATCCATGCTCTCTCGGCATGATGGTTTATAACGAAACGCTCCGTGATCTCCGTGCGCTCCGTGGTTATTTGTTTAAGCTCTACGTTGCAGAACGTAATCTGCCAGTTGTTCCAGTAATATAGCGCGACCGTTAAAGCTGTGCAGGTGGCTTTTAGCTTGTGCTACCAGCATCTCGGCCCTTTGTTTCGCCTGTTCTTTACCCATCGTCGAAACGAAAGTTGATTTGCCGGCCTGTGAATCCTGATTGGCCGGTTTGCCGGTGGCAACAGGGTCGGCTTCGACATCAAGAATATCATCCGTGACCTGAAAGGCGAGGCCGAGATCGTAAGCGTAATTAAGCAATGCTTTTCTGTGTTGCTCAGATGCTTTCCCGAGAATAGCTCCGGCTTCACAAGCGAAGGCCATCAGTTTTCCTGTTTTCATGCGCTGCATGCGGCTGATTGTGCCGAGATCGAAACTTTCATTTTCGCCGATAAGGTCAAGCATTTGGCCGCCGACCATGCCTTGCGGCCCTGCGGCCTTGGCAAGAGCGAGTATCAGCTCGGAGCGGACACGCGGGTCTTCATGCGTATCGTTTTCTGCCAGAATCTCAAAAGCGTAAGTAAGGAGAGCGTCGCCTGCGAGAATGGCTGTGGCTTCGTCATAGGCTTTATGTACGGCAAGTTTACCGCGGCGCATATCGGAATCATCCATGGAGGGAAGATCGTCATGAATGAGGGAATAGGAGTGGATCATCTCAATGACGGCGGCGACGCGGCGGGCGCGGGAGGGGTCGACATTGAAAAGCTTGGAGCTTTGCATGACCATAAACGGACGAAGTCGTTTACCGCCTGCCAATGTCCCGTAACGCATGGCGTCATAGAGTTGCGCTTCGGCAAGATCTGTTTCCGGCAAGAGACGGGAAATGGTTTTTTCAACCATTTGTACGGTTTCTTCAAGTGCGTCTTTTAACTCTGCACTGGTCTCGCGTGGGGACGGGGCCATAAATAACTACTCCTAATTCCTAATTTTCTGGATCAAGCGGAACGGCTGAAATATGGCCGTCCGGTTTGACAATTATTTTGTCGATGCGGCTTTGCGCTTCACGCAGCTTGCTCTCGCAATGATTTTTTAAAACAATGCCGCGTTCATAAGCATTGATCGAATCTTCCAGGCTGGTCTTGCCTGTTTCAAGATTTTTGACAATGGTTTCAAGCTCGGCCATGGCCGCTTCGAATGAAAGTTTGTCGAGTGAATTTGCGCTGTCTGCCATTATTCTTATCTATCGAAAAAGAAGGGGATATTATTCCATGCCGGAGCGTTTCTCAAGCAAGAAAAATCCTTATATTTCAAAGAATTCGCAGTTAACGCTGCTTTCCCCGCAAAAGCGGGGATCTGGTGTTATTATGCTAGACCCCCGTTTTCACGGGGGAAACATATAATGGGTTATTTTGCCGTTTTTTGGGCTGCCAAAGCGCGGTTATAGGCCAGTTCTTCGTCCGACAGTTGGAAACCCAGCATGATTTTGTAATCAGCCGGTTTTTCGCCTTTCGGAAGCGGGATAACCTGTTCCAGAAGGTCAGGGAAAGACTGTTCAGCCTGTCCGGCTTTGTAAATCATGGTAATGGTGAAGATGTCTTTTGAAATAATCTCGCCTTTTGGATTCACAACAGCGACCAAGTAAGGAATGGAATAACTGGCCTCGGTTTTGGCATCCTTGATACCGGCAGGACCGAGCCGCCCCTTAAAGTCGATTGCTAAACGGACGGTGACGGCTTTTTCGTCCTGAGTGCACTCAGGCTTAACCGAGGCAATGATGGTTTCGGATATGATTTCGTTATCCCTGAACTGGGTCAGGTTGCCAAGATCTGTGGTAATTCCGGTTACGGGGCATTCGTTCGGGAGTTTACCTGATTGCCAAGGCCATCCCATTGATTTCATGCTTTCACAGCCGCTGAGCAGCAAGGCACTGGTAGCGGACATGGCAATAAATTTCAGCATTGGATTAGATAGCATCGACGGACCCCGATTCTTGGTGAAGCACTGAGAATATATCATGCGAAATCTATGGCAATAGCTTCCTCTGTTTGGTACAAAAATCGCCATGGATAACATTTCCCCGCATGACCCCTTGAAGATATTGCTGGCCGCGCCGAGAGGTTTTTGCGCCGGGGTGGATCGCGCCATTCAGATTGTCGAAAAAGCCCTCGAAAAATACGGCGCTCCTGTCTATGTCCGGCATGAAATTGTACATAATAAATATGTCGTGGACACGCTGCGGGCCAAAGGGGCCGTTTTCGTCGAGGAACTGCATGAAATTCCCGATGACGGGCAGCCTGTTATTTTTTCGGCGCACGGAGTTGGCAAATCCGTTCCGGACGAAGCGGCGAAACGTAATATGTTTTTTATCGACGCTATTTGTCCCTTGGTAACGAAAGTTCATAACGAAGCCGAACGTCATTATAAGCTTGGAAAACGTATTATCCTGATCGGCCATGACGGGCATCCCGAAGTCGTCGGTACGATGGGGCAATTGCCGCAAGGAGCCGTCCTTCTGGTCGAAACGGTTGAAGACGTTGAAAGGCTCGATGTATCAGATCCCGATAATTTGGCCTATTGCACTCAAACCACCTTATCCGTCGATGACACGGCAGAAGTGGTTGAGGCATTAAAGAAAAAATTCCCCTTGATCCTTGGTCCTGCAAAAGAGGATATCTGCTATGCGACAACCAATCGCCAGATGGCAGTGAAGGAAATCGCGCCTAAAGTTGAGGCGTTATTTGTAATCGGTGCGCCAAACTCATCGAATTCGAACCGCCTCGTTGAAGTTGCAAAAGTTTATGGTTGTCCCAAAGCTTATCTTGTTCAGCGTGCATCCGATATTCCGTGGGCAGAAATTGAGGATATAAAAATCATGGGCTTAACAGCGGGAGCCTCAGCACCCGATGTGCTGATCGATGAAGTCGTCGATGCATTGAAGGCAAAGCGTGACGTTTCGGTTGAAGAAGTCGCCATTACGCAAGAGAATGTAGTTTTCAACATTCCCCGCTTGTTGCGCGATGCAGAAGAACGAAAACAGGGCGTATGAATTTATTTATTGAACAGCTTTCACAGCAGGTATCAAATCCCTACAGCTTGTTTTTCTTTCTCGCTTTTGCTTTGAGTCTTTTCATGTTTCATATGAAGGCACGGCGGAAAATTCTTGCGACAAAGTTTCTCAGTGATGCGAATTATGCGACTTATTATTTTCTGATAGGCGGCCTTCCCGGCGCAATGGGTGCGATGATTGCCGGACTTGGCGGACTGGTGCAGGCTATTACGCCTGATAAGCATTTTCAAAAAACACGCTATTGGCGATTAGGCGTAGCGATTATCTTGTCACTGATAGCAATATATTTCTCGGCTGCCAAGTCTACTGATTTGCTCCCGCTATTTGCAATTATCATAGGCAGGTTGGCTGAAATGTCTTCGACGCCTCAAAAGGTCCGCTTAAGAATGGCGCTGACTTTCCCGCCTTGGATGGTCTATAATATTTTGCACGGTTATCATCTGCTGGTATTTGCCAATACGGCAGTTTTGTTCTCATTATTCTGGGCGATATGGCAGCACCATAGTATCAAGCACAGGGTGGAGCCTGTTTAATGGCAGTTTATACCAAGCTCTCTACAGAAGAGATTCAAGAATTGCTGAACCGATATGATATCGGTGCGCTGGTCGACTACGAAGGTATTGTCCAAGGTGTCGAAAATTCGAATTATAAAATTCAGACGGATAAAGATAAGTTCATCCTGACTATTTTTGAAGCCCGAACAAATGAAGCGGATTTACCTTTCTTTTTCGATTTTATGGCGCATTTGCATGGCCACGGCATTTATTGCCCATTCGTAATCGAAGATAAAAATAAAAACAGAATTCAAAAGATAAATAGTAAGTCGGCGGCACTATTCAGCTTCCTTGATGGGAATAATATAGCAGCTTCCGATATCACGCTGGAGAAATGCTTTCAAATGGGGGGCTTGCTGGCGCAGATGCATATCTATGCGTTGAGTTTTCCTCAGGTGCGGAATAATTCGATGTCCCTTTTGGCGTGGAAAGAGATTTATTCTAAAATAGAAGGCAAGACAATCCATGGGCCTTTAATTGAAGATGAGTTGGTTCTTGCCCAACAAACGCTTTCTCTCAATCTGCCCAAAGCTGTTTGTCATCTCGATGCGTTTCCAGATAATATTTTTGAGCATGACGAAAAAATTTGTGGCGTGATTGATTTTTATTTCTCCGCTTATGATCTCATGGCATATGATCTGGCTATTACGCTCAATGCCTGGTGCTTTGAAAATGGAGAAGTAAATTCTCAAAAAATAAATAATCTTTTGCAAGGTTATGAAGCGTTGCGGCCTTTGCAGATTACGGAGAAAGAGGCTTTTCAAAATCTTGGTCGTGCTGCTGCTTTGCGCATTTTGATGACGCGAGAGCATG
>QFOT01000128.1 GCA_003241285.1 Micavibrio aeruginosavorus | reverse complement strand
TGTCCTTGATCTGCAAAATAAATTTATCTTCCAAAACGACAGGCAGGAGATCTGGATCAGGGAAATAGCGGTAGTCATGCGCTTCTTCTTTTGAACGCATGGACCGGGTTTCGTTTTTGGTAGGGTCCCATAGTCGTGTTTCTTGTTTGATCGTGCCACCATCTTCGATGATTTCAATCTGGCGGCGGGCTTCGTAATCAATCGCCATTTGGATAGCTTTGAGAGAATTGACGTTCTTGGTTTCTGTTCTTGTGCCGAATTGTGCGCCGGGTTTGCGAACCGATACGTTAACATCGGCCCGCATGGAGCCTTCTTCCAAATTACCGTCGCAGGTTTCAAGATAGCGCATAATCATACGAAGTTTTGCAACGTAAGCCGTTGCTTCTTCGGCGCTTCGCATATCAGGCTCTGACACGATCTCCATCAAGGCGCAGCCAGAACGGTTGAGATCGACGAAGCTCTTAGTCGGATGCTGGTCATGAATGGATTTACCCGCATCCTGCTCAAGGTGAAGGCGGGTGACGCCGATTTTTTTTGTCGTGCCATTGGCCAGATCGACTTCTATTTCGCCTTTACCGACGATAGGGTGCAGGAATTGCGAAATTTGGTATCCTTGCGGCAAATCAGGATAGAAATAGTTTTTGCGTTCGAAAACGGAACGGTTATTGATAGCGGCATTCAGGCCTAATCCGGTGCGAACGGCCTGTTCGACGCAATATTCATTCAGGACAGGCAGCATGCCGGGCATGGCGGCATCCACCAATGATACATGTGTGTTGGGTGCAGCACCGAATTCACAGGACGATCCTGAAAAAAGTTTCGATTTCGCAATAATCTGGGCGTGTACCTCGAGACCGATTACGATTTCCCATTCACCTGTACGTCCTTGTAGTAACTCAGCCATATTTTCCTCTTATCAATTTCTTCCGCATTGTCTGGCAATATCTTCCAGTTCTGATTCAAATTCAGGTGTTTGCTTGATCGCGGCAATCGGATCAAAAGCATTCGGATATTTCGCCAATACTGATCCCAAAAGACGCTGTGCTTCTTTTGCCGTGTATTTGCCGATGCCGTTGGCAAGACAGCTACATTGCGAAGCTGAAACATTCTGTTTCTGGCAGGCGGTCATGACATCGTCATGAACGGGTACTTCCATGCAAGGGGCATAGGCTGTGATCAGGTATTTGTTTACTGCAGCACGGTCCTGTTTCACATAGGCCTGCGCATCTTCAAATGTCATGTTCTGTACAAGTCGTTGCGTCGTGCATCTGCAAAATACATCCTGACTTCCCGGCAACATACGCGGGTCGGGTTGTGATACGCAGCTTTTATAAAAGACCTGCCCCTGTTCCGGCGTAATAGGTGTCGCGAAAGCCGAGGGCGAAATAAACAGAAGGCAAAGCAGAATAAAATATTTCATGGGTATTCCTTACTTGCCTTCCAACAGGCATTCATCACGTGAATTATATTTTGTACGCAAATAGAGAGTGTTGTTCCAAAGTGCGTCTACAGGATCTTTAAAAGCGTTCGGATCTGAGGAAAGCTTTTCCATGATTTCAACTTCTGCCATAGCTTTGGCATGTGTTTTCATCTTTTTAGATACGCAGCCGCAAAAACCAGGTACATATCCTACTCTGACATCATTTGACGTATCAAGTAAACAAGCGAGATATTCAATCTGTTCCACTGGCATATCAAGGCAGGGGGCGACCGAGGTCTTGATATATTTATCGAATGATTTGTTCCCAGGTTTACGGTTCGATTGACGCTGTAATTCACGGTATTCATTCATTTTAAAATTGCCGCGCAAAGAGGCTGAATTGCAGGCGCAGTAATATTCGCGGGCTTCAGGGGTAAAGCGCGATGGAATATGAAAGACGCAATTCTCATAAACCTGATTGGCAAGCTCTATTGAGATAGGGCCGTTTTCCTCATTTTCGACTTTCAGTTTCGGTGCGGGCGGAGCATTTGAGGATGCGAAAGCAAGCCCGGGAAGGGCTGCGAGAAACATCAGGCAAATGAACAGTGCCAACTTCATTGATCAGGCTGCTTTACTGCCGATCAATGGAAGCGCATTGAACTGAGCGGCTTTCTCTATAACGTGGCCGGCGCGGAAGACCGTTTCCTCATCGAAAGCCCTGCCGATTAACTGCAGGCCGAGCGGAAGACCATCAGAGGAAAATCCGACAGGAACCGACATGCCCGGAAGACCGGCAAGATTGACCGTAACGGTGAAAACATCATTCAGATACATTTTCAAAGGATCGTCTTCATTCTCGCCGATGGCGAAAGCGGCGGATGGTGTTGCCGGTGTCAAAAGCACATCGCATTTTTCATACGCAGCCTTGAAGTCGTTCAGGATCAGGCGGCGGATTTTTTGTGCCTTGGTGTAATAGGCATCGTAATAACCGGAAGAGAGAACGTAAGTACCAATCATGATACGGCGTTTGACTTCCTTGCCGAAACCTTGCGCGCGTGTTTTCTCGTAGGTTTCCGTCAGGTCTTTGCCTTCTACGCGCAGGCCATAGCGAACACCGTCATAACGGGCGAGGTTGGATGACGCCTCGGCAGGGGCGATAATGTAATAAACAGGCAAGGCATATTTCGTGTTTGGCAAAGAAACATCGACGATTTCCGCGCCAGCGTCTTTCAGCCATTGAATGCCGTCATCCCACACTTTTAGGATTTCCGGCGGCGTGCCGTCCATACGATATTCTTTTGGAATACCGACTCGCAGGCCCTTGGCATTGCCGGTAAGGGCGGCGGTAAAATCCGGTACGGGGACATTGGCCGATGTTGAATCCTTCGGATCGTACCCAGCCATATGGTTGAGCATCAACGCGCAATCCTCGACATTACGGGCGATTGGCCCCGCTTGGTCGAGAGAAGAGGCAAAAGCGACAACGCCCCATCGGGAACAGCGTCCATAGGTTGGTTTAATGCCAACAGTGCCTGTAAAGGCTGCAGGCTGGCGAATGGAGCCGCCCGTGTCGGTTGCGGTGGCGCCCATGCACATACCCGCAGCCACGGCCGCCGCAGAACCACCAGACGAGCCGCCCGGCGTTAAGTCGCGGTTATCGCCATTGTTACGTTTCCACGGAGAGATGACATTGCCATAAGCGCTGGTTGTATTGGCAGAACCCATCGCGAATTCATCGAGATTGAGCTTGCCGAGAGAAAAGGTTCCGGCATTCATCAAATTCTGGAAGACGGTCGATTCATATTTAGGTTTGAATCCTTCAAGAATTTTACTCGCGGCTGTGGTTTGCACATCGTAGGAACAGAACAAATCCTTATTACCGAGTGGGATGCCTTCAAGAGCGCGGCCTTCGCCTTTTTGCAAGCGGGCATCTGATGCATCAGCAGCTTTAAGCGCGAGGTCAGGCGTTTCGGTGATATAGGCATTCAGATGGCGCATTTTCTCCATCTGGCGGATATGCGCCTCCGTCAATTCCTTCGACGTAAATTCTTTGTTCTTAAGAGCTTTTGCCGCTTGGGCTATGGTCATGTTCAGCATGTTTGATTACTCAACGATTTTCGGGACAACAAAGAAGTTTTCGAGTGCTTCAGGTGCGTTGGCTAGGACATCATCGGCTTTTTCACCGTCGGTCACTTCATCCTTACGCCAGATAAGATTGATCTCGGACACGGAGGCCAGTGGCTCGATATTATCCGTATTCACTTCCTGAAGCTGATCGATCCATTTCATCAGGCCTTCCATCTGGGGGGCGAAATATTCAAGGTCGCTCTCGCTTACTTCCAGACGGGATAAAGTGGCTATTTTTTTGACGGTGGCGCGGTCAATGGTCATATAAGCTCTCTGTTTTTGCTTGTTACCTACGATTTAACAATTTAAACCTTTGGAAACAATGCCAATTATTCCCGCAGACCAATTTAAATCCTCTCTGAGGCCCGGCATAAAGCTGCTCGGGCTGGATATCAGTAAGATATCTATCGGTATTGCCTTTGCCGATATCGAAACAGGGATCGTGACACCTGTAACTATTATCGACCGTAAGCGCTTAAAGGACGATGCAGAAAAGCTATCAAAGCTTATGGCTGAATATGGAACGAAAAGCCTGATTGTCGGATGGCCGCTTAATATGGACGGCAGTGAAGGTAAGCGCTGTCAAGCGATACGCGATACGGTTCTGGAGCTACAAAAAACGCTTCAATCGGCCAAATTCGTATTTTGGGATGAAAGGTTATCCACAGCAGTTGCGAATAACTTGGTGGAAGAAATCGGTATAAGTGGTAGGAAATTAAGGGGAAAGAAGGTGGATAACCATGCGGCGATGGTTATTCTTCGTTCTTTTCTGGATGAAATAACGCCCCGAACCTCATGAGTTCATTGGCATTTTCGGCAATCCATGAACTTCCGGTGGAAAAGTCTGATGATAAGTCATGACATAGTTTCCAAAACTGTGGACCGTGATTGGCATGGATCAGGTGAGCCGCTTCATGCGCGATCACATAATCGTAAGTTTCAGCTGGAGCAAAAATAAGACGCCAGTTCAAAGACATGCGGCCATCTGTTGAACAACTACCCCAGCGTGTTTTCATGTCGCGTAATGTTAAAACTTTAATCTTCTTGCCAATCCGTGCAGCTTTTTCATCGGCGATTGCCTTGAATTCGGTTTCCGCCGTTTTCTTTAGAAAGCGGGAAATGCGACCCGACGGGTTATCAAGATTGGTCCGCACCACTAGGCGGTCATCCTCAATAAAGACCTTGGTCAGTTTATATATATTGTCATGGTCAATGGTCAGGCGCAGCTGTCGTCCTAAAACCGGAATTAAAACTCCATCGTGATAGGGGACGGCATCGGGCAAGGTGGCTAATTTCTCATCGATCCAGCCTTGGTTCTGGCGGGCGAATTCATAGGCGGATTTAAGGCTGGCGCGTTTTGGGACAATCAGGTGGATTTTACGCTCGGTTGCATCGAGGCGCAGCATGAGCTTCCTCGCCCGCGGCGAAATCCTGACGTTCAGGTGAGGGGAAATGGATGCAAAATCCGGCATAGGGATGTTTTAACAGATAAACGGAAATTAGCCGAGCGCTTGTATAGGATATACCCGACAAGGCAAAGAAACGAGAGCTGCCCCCTCATTTTCAATCAATGATTGCCCTTTTTCCTGGCCTTTAGCATCCAGATATTGGATATGCCGCGATGTAAAATTGTAAGAACTGCTTTTGCTATAATTCGAAGGCGGATCAAGCCTGAATACGGTACAATTTTCTTCAGAAGAAAGTCGTTTGCGGTCGCCCTCGGCTTGCATTTCTCTTTTAGTAAGCACTTCGTTGTCAGGTATGCATGGAATAGAAATAATTATATCCGTCCGGGCTTTTGCGGGATAGAGGCTCTTGCGAGTATAGGTTCCATCCCAAAAGCCGTTATGAGGGCCGAATACTTTTGCAGCACACGAAGATAATACCGCATCTTTATTCATGCGACTGCCGGAAACGTCTACTGGTTCAAAGACCTCCTGACCTTGGGCCTTGGTTAATCCAACATTTAATTTTGAAACTCTTAATGATGTGTCGATCTCACCGTGGCGAATGGCATCCCACATTTCTTTTGTTACGTGTCTATCAAGTATTTCTGCGAGTTTGTTAAGAGGGTTATATTTTTTGGTAATGCCCAAAAAGTATAATTGCGCTAGGCCGGGCATATGCGGAAAAAACCAAGATGATGTTGAATGATGATTAAAAGTTTTGACTAGGTCAGTGACTTTATGGAGGCTGCGCAAAGGAATTAATGGCGTATCGCCGATTTTTCCTAAATCTTGCCAAACGTTACCCAATATTTCAGGTATTTTTTCTGATTGATTGGAATTGAGTAGCCCCGCAAGAATAACCGCATTCAATGAGCCGATACTTCTGGCAGATATATGTGTGATAGCTATGCCTTCCTTAAGAAGGTGTGGGACCAAAACTTTTAAAACCCCGGCTTGATAAGCACCGCGCACAAAACCGTCGGGCAGGATAAGTTCTGCCGTCTTTTGGTTTGTGTCTGGCTGGGCCAGTTCATCAGTTACAAAGTCATCCCTAAGAAAGTTAAGCAACATAAACTCCACACATTCTTTACACAAAACCGCTGCATATTGTCCCATTAGAGGGTTCTAAACTATGCGCAGCGCACCAATTTTGTCAAAATTGTGTCAATCTTATCTAAATAAAAGAAAAACCGCTAGAAATTAATTTACGTAATATTAAGCCGCGCGTAATTCTTGGGGCTGTTGGATAAATCTAAGAAGATCAGAAGAGGGGGTAAAAGATGATTTTTGTCCAAAAGCATGGCCATTATTCAATATCCAATCTTTGGCATCCGCTTGTCCTTTATTGTATAGAGCATCCAAATGTCTGGACGTATTATTAAGGGCTGCAGTCTCATTCCAGTATTCCGGGTAATTTAGACACAAAAAGTCAATATGACATTTCCGCTCTGCATCGATGTAATAACGCGCTAGATCATGATGGAGCTGGCCAACCGCATGGACTGGCTGAC
>QFOT01000127.1 GCA_003241285.1 Micavibrio aeruginosavorus | reverse complement strand
GTCATTGGCGATTACTGTTGGCACGCTTGTGGCAGGGGCCTTGTTCTCCCTGATTAAAACAAGCCATGAAGAGAAAGCGTAATGAGAACCGCCTCAGTTGTCAGGAAGACCAAGGAAACTTCCATTTCCGTCGAGATTAACCTGGACGGCACCGGGCAGACAAGCGTTAAGACGGGGATCGGGTTTTTTGACCATATGCTCGATCAGCTTGGCAAGCATGGCCTGATCGACCTTAGAATAGAATGCTCGGGCGACCTTCATATCGATTCCCACCATACGGTTGAAGATACGGGTCTCGCATTAGGTGAAGCTCTGAAAAAAGCGCTGGGCGATAAAGCGGGTATCAACCGGTACGGCTATGGCATCGTTCCGATGGATGAAACCTTGAGCCGCGTTGCGCTTGACCTGTCAAACCGTCCCTATCTCGTATGGAACGTGAATTTCACTATCGACCGCTTCGATGCGGCAGGTGGGCCGGCCATGGAAACCGAATTGTTCCGTGAATTCTTCCAGGCCTTCTCTCAGGCAGGCGGCATCACTTTCCACGCCGAAACGATTTATGGCAGCAATAATCATCATATTATCGAGTGCCTGTTCAAAGCAACGGCCCGCGCCCTTCATTCTGCCGTGACGATAGATCCGCAGGCGCAAGGCAAGCTGCCGAGCACCAAAGGCGTTCTTTAGGATTTATGAAGCTTGCGCTGGATTACCGCGTTTTTATGCGCCGGGAAGCCTTCATAATCGGTGATCGCCGTGACTGTTTCAGCCAGCGACACGAATCCTTCCGACGTCACGCGTGACAGCGAGGTACGTTTCAGGAAATCCCAGACCGATGTACAGGAATAGGAATGCGCCCAGCCACCCGTCGGCAATACGTGATTGATCCCGATAGCAAAATTGCCAAGAGAAAAAGCCGTATGTTCGCCGATCAAAACCTCGCCTGCATTTTTAACTTGCGGCAAATAGCTCTCCGGGTTACGGACTTTCAGCAGCAAATGTTCGGGCGCATAAAGATTGGAAATTTCAATCGATTGCTGAACCGACTCCGTAACAATGATCGCGCCGAAGGTCGAGAAAACCGTACGCAGCCAGTTCGCCTGCTTTTCCGGCAGGGCGTCGATAGCGGCAGGCAGATTGTCCAGAACATACCGCGCCAGTTTCTCGTCATGCGTCAGTAATATGCCGGCTGAATCCGGTCCATGCTCGGCTTCATTAAGGAGATCAAGGATGGTATTGTGCGGATCGGCAAATTCATCGCAGAGCACGATAGCTTCTGACGGACCGGCGGGCATGCCGGCATCGATCAGTGAAGAAAGCAAAAGTTTTGCGGCGGCGACATAGGAAGAGCCGGGGCCGACGACTTTGGCGACTTTCGGAATTGATTCCGTTCCATGGGCAAGAGCAGCAATTGCCTGTGCGCCCCCGGCTTTATAAATATCGGTAACGCCGGAAATTTTTGCAGCGTAAAGACAGGCGGGATCGCATTTTCCGTCGGCTGTCGGCGGGGTGACAATGACGATTTTCGGCACGCCCGCCAAAACCGCGGGGATTGCCAGCATATATAATGCGGAAGGATAAGCGTTTTTGCCGCGAGGAACATATAGTCCGATCGACGATACGGGCGTTACTTTTTCTCCGGCGAAAACGCCGGGTTCGACTTCTATCATCCATTCAGTTTCGACGCGGCGCATTTGTTCGGCATGCAGTTTTTTAACATTGCGGACGCCGTGATCGATCGCGGCTTTCAAATCGGGTGCGATCAAGGTTTCCGCTTCTGCGAATTCCTCTTCCGTTACTCTTAAAGACGACAGATCCGCCCCGTCGAATTTTTTGGCGTAACGGATAAGGGCGGCATCGCCGTTATCCTTAACGTCTTCAATAATCGGGCGGACGACATCCAAAACGCCTTCGATCGTTTCCTGCGAGCGTTTAAGGATGCGGGATTTGTCACTATCGGAAATTTCCGACCATTTAAAAAAATTTATCGTCATTTCGGTTGCTCGTAAGGAGTTGCCAGGCGCAGGTATAAACGCGCTTCGGGATCATAGCCGTCGAGGATTTTACCAAGCGTGCCTTCATCCTGTAATTCGTCAATGGCGGTATCGATTGTCTGCTTTAACTGGTAGTCACCTTTTGGCAGGCCGAAAGCAACGCGGAAAGCGCCAATAGGCTTTCCTGTTTGGGCATATTTTAAAATGCCGGGATTTTTCCTATTGAACGCATCGAAGGTTTCGCCGCTGATCAATGTCAGATCGCTCTTTCCGGTTTTTACGTCTTCGAGAAGCTGGCTGTAATCGGCTGTCTGCGGGATGGCAACAATTTTTGCCTTGGGGAAATAACCCGTTGCAAATGTCGCGGTTCCTTCGCCCTCCAGCACGCCAAGCTTGACCGATGGATCATTGATGCCCGCCAAGGATTTATCGAATCTTTTTTCATCCTTGCGAACGACGACATAGATAGGCAGATAAAAAAGAGGTTTGGAGAAATCTATAACCTTGCCGCGCGAGCTTAAGGCCCCGATCGTCGTGCAGATCATATCATAACGGCCCGTGGCAAGACCTTCGGTCAAGGTGCCCCAGCCTGTTTCCTCGGCAAAATTTATTTTGAGATCGGTCTTCTTGCCGATAGCGTCCATAATGTCATAGGCCGCTCCCTTGATCTGTCCGCTTTCAAGATCCTTGTAAAGAATAGGATTCCATATGGAGTAACCGCAGCGTATTTCACCGGCAGATTGAATTTTTTCATAGGATTTGTCCTGCGCATGGGCTGCGTGGGTCAGGAATAAAGCCGCCGCAAATAAAAACAATTTTTTCATATCGATCTCCGTTAAGGGACAAAGTTAAACATAAGACGTTAATCGCGACAACCGACAATTATGCTTTCAAGCAGGGACTAATCTGGCTATAACCCTGCCATGAGCGACATTATTGCCATTATCGATTACGGCTCCGGGAATTTGAGATCCGCCGCCAAAGCGTTCGAACATGTCATCGCCGAAGAGGGCATAAAATATAAGGTCGTCGTTACCGACCGCATCGATGAGATTGCCAACGCCAAAAAAATCGTGTTGCCGGGTCAGGGCGCATTCGGCGATTGCATGCAGGGGCTGAAAAAGAAAAAAGGCCTGGCTGAAATTATTGCGCAGCAAGTGGAAAAAAAAGGAGTGCCTTTTTTAGGCATCTGCGTCGGCATGCAGCTCATGGCAAGCCGCGGTTTCGAGCACGGCATTCATGACGGTTTTGGCTGGATTCCGGGCAATGTCCGCAAAATGGAAATTGCCGATGAGAGCCTCAAAATTCCCCATATGGGCTGGAATACGTTGAATTTGCTGCAAGACCATCCTGCACTGCGTCACATAAACGCCGACGATCATTTCTATTTTGTTCATTCTTTTGTGTTTGAATCGAAGGATATGACCGATATTTGTGCGACTTGTGATTATGGCGGCGCTTTCCCCGCTATCGTCGGTCGCGGCAATGTTATCGGAACCCAGTTCCATGTCGAGAAAAGCTCCGAGGCCGGATTGCGGCTGATCAAGGGCTTTCTTGAGTGGAAAATTTAAGAACAGGAAACGGAGATTAAATCGTGACTGATCAAAGCCAGCAAAAAACGCTCAAACCGATTCCTGCCGTCGAGCTTGTCGATGGCCCGCTTTCTGTCGGCGACCTGAACGATCTTTGCGATGCAACGGATGCGGCAATCGAGGCTGGCGGCGGCTTTGGCTGGGTATCGCTCCCGAACCGCGATATTTTAGAGCGCTATTGGCAGGGCGTGGTTGCCATGCCGGCGCGGATGCTGTTTGTCGCAAGGCTTGACGGGGTGATCTGCGGCACGGCGCAAATGATCCGCCCGCCAAAGAATAACGAGGCGCAGGCCTTCGCTATTAATCTCTCCGGCCTTTTTATTGCGCCCTGGGCACGGGGGCAGGGCATGTCGCGCCGTCTTCTCGACTATATTGAGAAAACCGCCGTTAAAGAAGGCTTTGGCATTATCAATCTCGATATCCGAGAAACGCAAGTGGCGGCAATCGCCCTTTATGAAAGCGTCGGTTTTCAAATGATTGGCAAACACCCGCATTATGCAAGGGTGCATGGCGAGATCGTAGCCGGGCGTTATTATTACAAAGTCATCGATCCGGATATTCTGAAATAAGGCTTTCGGTTTTAAAGATTCGATTTATAATGAATTCATGGTTCGCGAAGAAACTATAAACCGTTTACGCCGTTTAAAGCCAAGATTTCATGAAATGGGAATCAAAAGAATGGCTGTGTTCGGATCTATCGCCCGAAATCAGGCCGATGAAGATAGCGATGTCGATATCCTGGTCGATCTCGATAAGGATTTCGGCATGATAAAATTCTTCCAAATGAAAAAAGAAATTGAAAGCCATGTCGGCAGACAAGTGGATATCATGACTTTCGATTCCGTCCGCGCTCCTCATCACAAGCACATCCTTGCGGAAGCCGTGGATGTCTAGGGATAAATGGCCGCGTCGCCTCGATGATATTCTTTACCGAATTGATTTATTGAGAGACATTGTTAAAGATAAGCAATCGGAAAGTGATTTAAATATAACAGAGTTGACAGCCATCGAGCGACATTTTGAAATCATCGGAGAAGCCGTCAATCATATTCCTGATGAGATAAAGAAGCGGTATCCAGAAATTGAATGGGATAGCCTTTATGGCATGCGAAATATTATCGTGCATGCATATGACATAGTTCTTCCATCTGTTTTATTTTATTCCGCAGTAAATGAATTAGATCTTCTACAAAAAACTATTACAAAAATTAAAGTCACGCAAATATCATGATCGTATTTCCTGCCATTGATTTGAAAGACGCCAAATGCGTTCGCCTGTACAAGGGCGATATGAATGAGGCCGTCGTCTATAATGAAAACCCACCATCGCAAGCGAGAACATTCGAAGAGGCCGGATTTTCATGGTTGCATGTCGTCGATCTGAACGGGGCTATTGAAGGGCGGTCCATCAATATCGACATCGTGCGCGAGATCGTCAAAGATACAAGTTTAAAAGTGCAGCTAGGCGGCGGTATTCGCGACCTTGCCGGAATCGATCGCTGGATTTCTGCCGGTGTGACCCGCGTAATTCTCGGTACGGCTGCGGTGCGTAACCCGGATCTTGTCAAGGAAGCATGCCGGATATTCCCCGGCAAGATCGTCGTCGGCATTGATGCAAGGAACGGCAAGGTGGCAGTTTCCGGCTGGACCGAAACGTCCGATATGGATGTCATCGAGCTTGTGAGAAAATTCAGCGATTGCGGCGTGGCGGCGATCATTCATACCGATATCGACCGCGACGGCACCGGTCAGGGCTTGAATATCGAAGCAACTGAAGAACTGTCCATTGCCACCAATATCCCCGTGATCGCGTCGGGCGGCGTGGCGTCCATGCTCGATCTTGCAAAAGTCAAGGCGGCGAATTTGCATGGCGTGATCGCAGGCCGCGCGCTGTATGACGGTTCACTCGATCTAAAAGAAGTAGCGAGCTTCAGGTAATGCAAGTTATATCCCATGCTTAAAGCCCGCGTTATTCCCTGTTTAGACGTTAAAGATGGCCGCGTCGTCAAAGGCGTCGAATTCGTTAATTTCCGCGATGCCGGCGATCCGGTCGAGCAGGCAAAATTCTACGATAAATCCGGCGCGGATGAGCTTTGCTTTCTCGACATTACGGCCAGCCATCAGCAACGCGGCATTATTTTAGACATCGTGCGCCAGACGGCGGAGCAAGTGTTTATTCCATTGACCGTCGGCGGCGGCGTGCGCGAGATCGTCGATATCCGTAATCTGCTTTTGGCCGGAGCCGATAAAGTATCGATCAATTCTGCCGCCGTGGCGCGGCCTGAATTCGTCAAGGAAGCCTCCGATAAATGCGGCAGTCAAGCCATTGTCGTCGCCATCGATGCGAAATCGAACGGCAAAGGCGGCTGGAATATTTTCACGCATGGCGGTCGTAACGATACAGGTATCGATGCCGTCAAATGGGCCGTGAAAATGGCGCAATATGGCGCAGGTGAAATATTGCTTACCTCTATGGATCGTGACGGCACGAAATCCGGTTTCGATCTTGACCTCACCAAGGCGGTAACTCGTGCGATTGATATTCCGGTGATTGCTTCGGGCGGTGTTGGCAATGCGCAGCATCTGGCGGATGGCATTACAAAAGGCGGCGCGTCCGCCGTACTAGCCGCAAGTATTTTTCACTTCGGCGAAACAACTGTTATGGAGGCCAAGCAAGTCATGGCAAATGCCGGAATTCCAATGAGGTTAGGATAGACCATGACACAGCATATTCTCGACAGGCTTTTTGCCATTCTGGAATCGCGTAAGGACGCGGATAGTGAAATTTCCTATGTCGCCAAATTATACAAGCAAGGCGTCGCCAAATGCGCCCAGAAATTCGGCGAGGAAGCGGTTGAACTGATAGCCGCCGAAGATCTTCCAGCCCGAGTCGGTGTTGTCGACGCTGACGCTGGTGATGGCGTTGGG
>QFOT01000126.1 GCA_003241285.1 Micavibrio aeruginosavorus | reverse complement strand
GAACTGCATGAGGTGACGTTCGATACGAAATTCGTCGGGCCGTTGAATGTCAAAAAAGATGGCGCTTCCTATACGATGAATTTCCCGTCGCGTCCCGGCGAGAAAGTCGAGATAAGCGATATTCCTGAATTTGTTTTAGATGCTGTTTCGCCCGTTAAACCTGCCGAGGCTTATAAAGCGCGGGATTTGATGCTGGTCTATGGCGACAAGCAAGCCGTACTCGATATTAAACCGGATTTTAATACCCTGCTTAAATACAAAGATTTCATTATAGTTACGGCGAAAGATGACGGTAAGTATGATTTTATCTCGCGTTTCTTTTGCGCGGATGATGCGATTACTGAAGACCCTGTGACGGGATCAGCGCACTGCACTTCTGCGCCCTACTGGGCGAATAAACTGGCTAAAAATGAAATGCTGGCCTATCAGGCTTCCAAACGCGGCGGTGAATTATCATTGAAGTCGGAAGGAGATCGTTTATTGATCACCGGCGATGCTGTAACGGTCATTAAAGGAGAGATCATTCTCTGATCTCTCCTTTAGCGTATTATTTCGGCTGTCTGTCGGTTTTCGGCGTTTCTTTAGCCGCAGGCGCCTTAAATCGAAGCGCAACAAAACGGACATCCCCGCGGCCCTGATGATCCACCAGCAAAAGAGCTGAGGATTTTCCGGCTTTCTGGGCATCGTCGACGATTTTCTTGGCGCCTGCCGCGTCTTCAACAGCTTGCTGATTAATTTCGACTATGACATCACCAACCTGTAATCCTTTTTCGGCTGCTTCGGAGTTGTTTTTTACAGCCGTGACGACAACGCCTTTTGCATTCTCCGGGATTTCATAGGCTTCGCGGAGAGAGTCGCTCAAGGACGTAACGGTTACACCAAAGCCTGTTATATCAGTGCCGGGAACGGCTTTTTCTTTTACTTCGCCACTTTCGATCAGGCCTTCGGATTCGGCTTTTTCAAGCTCGCCGACTTTGACCGATGTGGTTAAAGTTTTACCGTCGCGCCAGTAAAGAACTTTCGCGTCAGTACCGATCGGCGTTTCGGCGACAAGGCGGGGAAGCTGGCGCATGCCGGTCAGTTTCTGATTGTTGAATTCAAGCAGCACATCGCCTGGCTGAAGCTTGGCGATCTCGGCGGGACCTTTCGGTGTAATGCTGGCTACAAGGGCACCGCCGGATTCTTTCAATCCTAAAGAGTCAGCAATCTCCGGTGTTACGGTTTGAATGCGAATACCCAGCCAGCCGCGCTTGGTTTTGCCAAAGCGGACAAGCTGATCGACGATAGGTTTTGCAAGGTTAGATGGGATGGCAAAGCCGATGCCGACAGAGCCGCCGGTCGGTGAGAAGATCGCGGTATTGATGCCGATAACTTCACCTTTTAAATTGAACATCGGTCCGCCGGAATTACCGCGGTTGATCGAGGCATCGGTCTGGATGAAATCGTCATAGGGGCCGGAATTGATGTCGCGGGCGCGAGCCGAGATGATACCGCTCGTGACGGTGCCGCCCAGACCAAAGGGATTGCCGATCGCGACAACCCAGTCCCCGACCCGCATCTCGTCACTATTGCCGAAGGGTACAGCGACCAGTTTATGGTTTGGCGAGGTGACCTGTAACAGTGCGAGATCCGTCTTGTCGTCCTTGCCAAGAATCTTGGCGTCCAGCGTGGTGTCGTCATGAAGCGTAACTCGGACTTCATCGGCATCGCGAATGACGTGATTATTGGTAACGATCAGGCCTTTTTCGGCATCGATGATAAAACCGGACCCGAGCGAGGAGGCAGGCGTGCCGGGCATCGGTTCGCCATCGTCACCGCCGCGGCGCTGCTGAAACTCCTTGAAGAATTCTTCGAACGGAGAACCGGGGGGGAACTCCGGCATTTCCGGCAGGTCTTCCGATGTTTCCGACATTTTCTGGGTCGATGAAATATTGACGACTGCCGGGGAAAGGCGCTCTGCCAGATCGGCAAAACTGGACGGCGCGTTTATACCTGGAGGAGAAGCGTCGTCTTTTTTCTTAAATAACTGGGCATGGGCCGGCGTAGTAATGGCAAACGCAGAAATTAGAAGGGACAGATATACGCGACGCATGGCGCCTCCAAAGCATTATAGTTTGAATTCTTTATGGCCAGTAACCTAGGTCTAAAGCAAATTCGCGTCAACGGGGCAGCGGTTACAAGTCAGGCCAAATTTAAGGCGCTTCCGGGCTGCTGTCTTTGAAGGCTTTAAAGAAATCGCTGTCCGGCGTCAGGACGAGGGTTTTATCGGCACTGGCCAGTGATTTGCGATAGGCTTCCAGAGAACGGTAGAATTTATAGAATTTCGGGTCCTTGCTGAAAGCATCGGAATAAATCTTGATCGCTTCCTTATCGCCCTCACCGCGCAGGATTTGCGCATCGCGCTGTGCGGCGGAAATAAGAATCGAGCGTTCTTTATCAGACTCGGAGCGTATTTCGAGGGCGATCTGTTCACCTTCGGCTCTCGCTTCCTTGGCTTCGCGCTCGCGCTCGGATTGCATACGGTCAAAAGTTGATTGTGTCACTTGCGGCGGTAAATCCGCACGGACGATACGGACATCGACGACTTCGACCCCGAAACGCTTTGTTTCGACATTTACTTCTTTGAGGATATTGTCCATCAGCGTGTTGCGTTTTTCGGACAGGACATCACGAAGCGCAACCCGGCCCAGATGCGAGCGGACCGAGGCGTTGATGATTGTGTTCAGGCGCTGCTCTCCTGCGGTTTCGGTGCCGAGCGTCTGGAAAAACATCAGCATATCGGTAATGCGGTAGCGGGCAAAAGTATCGACGACAAGACGTTTCTGGTCGGTCAGCAGGACTTCTTCGGCCGGCGGATCGACATTCAGGATACGTTTTTCAAAAATACGTGTGTTGTCGATAAAGGAGAATTTAAAATGCAGGCCCGGGTTTTTGATCTGCGCAACGGGATTACCGAAACGGACAACCATAATTTGCTGCGTTTCATTCACGACGAAAACGGACGTCATGAAAACGAAGACAATAAAGGCAACGACCGCGAGGATGGCAACTTTCGTACTGTCTTTCATCTTATTGATCTCCTGCCGTTACTTGGGAAGCGGCGTCCGATAATTTGGGTTTGGCAGCCTTATCCGTATTCTGAACAGGCAAATAAGGCAGAATATTTGTACCGTTCGAGGAGCCGAGAACGATTGTGCGGGCATTACCGATCACTTCTTCCATGGTTTCCAGATACATGCGTTCAGCGGTCACATTCGGGCCGGATTGATATGCGGCATAGACGGCATCGAAACGGGCTGCGTCCCCTTTGGCACGGTTGATGACTTCCTGTCTGTAACCTTCAGCCTGCTGAAGGAGCTTGGACGCTTCCCCTTTGGCAACGGGCAGAATGGAATTGCTGTAAGCTTCTGCCGTATTGCGGGCGCGTTCCTGATCTTGCCTTGCGCGCTGGACTTCGTTGAAAGCATCGACGACAGCTTCCGGCGGATCGACTTTCTGCAACTGGACGTTGTTGATCGTAATGCCTGATTTATATTCATCCAGAATTTGCTGCATCAGGGCGCGGGTATCGTTTTGAACCTTGGTGCGACCCTCGGTGAGCGCCGACTGAATTTTAGTCTGGCCGATTACCTCCCGCATGGCGGAAGAGGCGACAAGTTTTATCGTATCGTCGGGATCGCGCAGCGAGAACAGGAATTCTTTAGCGTTATTGATGCGCCAGAGCACGACAAAGTTGATGTCGATGATATTCTCATCCCCGGTCAGCATAAGGCTTTCGTCGGTTGTGTTCAAAGATGTCGATGCAATCCGTCCGCGGGCAGGCGCAACTTCTGCATAGCCGATTTGCAAACGGCGTTCCTGTGTAACGTCAACGATCGTCGCCGACTGGAATGGCCATGGCAGGCGATATTTAAGACCCGGTTGCTCATCGGTCTTTGTGTATTTTCCAAAAGTCAAAACGACGCCGTGCTGGTTCGACTGGATGAAGTAAAAGCCGCTGGCCAGCCAGATCAGGAACACAGCAATAATGCCGATAGTGATCAAACGAGTATTGTTGCCGCCGTTATTGCCGAAGGCATTTTTGAAATTGCCCTGAACTTTGCGCAGAATATCGTCGAGATCGGATTGATCGGGGCCACGGCGGTTTCCACCACCGCCATTGCCGGAATTAGGCTGCCACGGGCCGCGCTTTGGCTCTGGCGATCCCCATGGATTGGCTTTCTTCTTGCCGGGGCCGGAATTGCCTAAATTATTGTCTGGGTTATCGTCTTGTGGGGCCATAATCTCGATACTCCTGAAATGATGTCTACAACATATATTTTTTCTACCTAAACGCAACCGAAACAGGGTATTAGAGCTGAATATGTTTTTCAAAAAAATTCCGGATCGTCA
Organism: Micavibrio aeruginosavorus; assembly: GCA_003241285.1. Lineage (GTDB taxonomy): Bacteria > Pseudomonadota > Alphaproteobacteria > Micavibrionales > Micavibrionaceae > Micavibrio_B > Micavibrio_B aeruginosavorus_A. The sequence continues at coordinate 2,122 of QFOT01000126.1, read as the reverse complement.
CAAAATCGATGCCGCGCTGCAGGAATGCAATGCGTTGCCTTATGTCGATGGCGTGGAAGTGACTGAAACCGGCGATGTGATCGTCAGTCTCAGAGCCGATATGTCTGATCCCGGCAAAATGGAGTCTTTACGTCAAATTGTCGAAACGCAAATCTCGGCGATCAGGCATGTCAACAAGGCCATCATCATACTTACTGCCGAAAGAGCCGCTCCCGCCGATACATCCGGCAAGGGCAAAAAACTCGATCTGCCGCATATCAAGAAAATTATCGCTGTGGCTTCCGGCAAGGGTGGGGTTGGAAAATCGACAGTCGCCGCCAATCTGGCAGTGGCGCTTGCCATGCAAGGCCTGAGAGTCGGCTTGATGGATGCCGATATTTACGGGCCATCCGTACCGAGATTGATGGGCGTCAGCGGCAAGCCCGAAATGAATGACAAGCGCATCGTGCCGTTCGAAAAGCACGGCATAAAATTCATGTCGATGGGTTTTCTTGTCGCAGAAGACGCGCCGATGATCTGGCGCGGGCCGATGATCCAGACGGCGGTGACGCAGCTTTTGCGCGATGTCGACTGGGGTGAGCTTGACATGCTGGTCATCGATCTGCCGCCGGGAACGGGTGATGCGCAATTGACGCTCGCCCAGAAAGTCCCGGTGACAGGCGCGGTGATCGTGTCGACGCCGCAGGATCTGGCCTTGATTGATGCGCGCAAAGCCATCGAGATGTTCAGAAAACTCGATGTGCCTATCTTGGGACTGGTCGAGAATATGTCCTATCATGCCTGCGTGAATTGCGGTCACGAAGATCATGTTTTCGGTCATGGGGGTGCGAAGCTGGAAGCCGAAAAGCAAGGCATTCCGTTTCTGGGCGAGATACCCCTGAATGGCGAGGTTAGGCGCCAGTCCGATGAAGGGATTCCGGTGGCTTTAAATCACACCGATCTTGCCAATGTTTATCATTCAGCAGCGCAGAAGCTGGCTCGATCATAATTCAAAAACCGGCCATCATAAATTTCTTGCATCAAGGCTTAACTTACCTGTAATCAAGTTATTATGATTAATGATGGCGATATAGAGGCTCTGATTGCAAAACAAGGATGGGCCCGTGAAAAGCTGTATCTGTATATTCTGGCGCATGCGGGACCGGAACTGGACAGCGCGGCAGCAGAGCTGCGCGAAAATTCCCATTCCAAACTGGCAGATCAGCTTGACAAGCTACAAGCCGATGTTGGTGTCGAACTGATGGCGGGTTTGCTTCCTGAAGATGAAGCCGCGCCGGGACCAGAAACTGCAAGTCTGGAAAAATCTTATGAGCCAATCACTAAAGACAGGCTCAATATATTGGCTGATGTTTGTAATCTGGTCATCGATCTTGAGGTCAAAGACGGAATTCTAACTTTGATGCAGCAAATCTTCTATCCGCCTGAACCTTTGTATTATAAGAAGCCGGGTTTTGAGCCTTTGATCTAATTGCTTGATCAATATGGCGTCGAATTTAATTGCATAATTTTTCTGTTTTCCATTAGACTTTATTTTTTAATCAAAAACACTGAGTAAATAATGTCTGAACAGGTGGATTATAGTCTTGCGGGCGTGAACAGAATATCAAACGATATTCTCAAAGCTGCAATTAAAGTCGAAAAAATAAACCAGAAGTTTTTTTGGGCCGCTTCTGAAATGGTTACGCCGGAAGTAAATTTACGAACAGCCTATAGCCCTAAAGCAAATTTGCTTAAAATCATGTCATCTGACAAGGCCGGCGGCGTTCGCGATGCGTTCAGATTTATCGAGGCTATGGAGCAATCCTATGCGCTCGGGGCTGGCAATATATCCCCTGAGCTGCGCCACAGAGTATCGGAATTTCTGAATACGGTTAGAGACAAACACCCATCGCCCGAAATTATGGCGGCTTAGGTTTTAGCAACAAATTCTTTCCAGTGTCAGAAAAACGAAAGGAGGATCTCCTTCGTGTTTCTCTTCTGCCGTGGTTTTCCAGTCTTCCATGCTAAGTTCGGTAAACCACGCATCACCTTCGAAATTTTTTTCGATCATCGTAAGATAAATTTTATCAGCAAATGGCAGGATTTGTTCATAAATACTCGCGCCACCGATTACCATGATTTC
>QFOT01000125.1 GCA_003241285.1 Micavibrio aeruginosavorus | reverse complement strand
TTTCAGCGCAATCCCGGCAAAGGTTTTGGCGATCATGTCAAAACTTATCTATTTAAACATAAAGGCAAGAAATATGAATATCTTTTTATTGAGAATGCCAAGGGGTTGATGGAAGTAGTCCAGATGGGTGCGATCGAGCTTCACCCATGGGGCGCGGATATCAAAGATATTCATCATCCGGACTGGATGGTATTCGATCTTGATCCGGATACGGCTGTACCTTTTGAGGCAGTAAAGCTGGCAGCACTCGATCTGCGCGCGCGACTGAAAAAAAACAAATTAGAATCATTTGTTAAAACAACTGGTGGCAAAGGTTTACATGTAGTTGTGCCTCTATCGGGTAAAAACAAATGGGATGAAGTAAAAGCTTTTGCCAACGATCTCGCCGATCAGATGGTAGAAGAGGCACCGGACGCTTACGTTGCGACCATGACGAAAAGCAAGCGCGCAGGTAAGATATTCATCGATTTTTTCAGGAATGATTATACGGCGACTTCTGTCTCAGATTTCAGTGTAAGGGCGCGGGAAGGCGCATCGGTGGCACTGCCGCTTGAATGGGATGAGATTAAAAAACTGAAATCCGCCAATCAATTTTCCATGCAAGATGTTGTAAAGCGTATCAAGAAAAAGAAGCCTGATTTAAAACGTTATAATAAGAAGCAAAATTTACCCAAATAATATGCCACCAAATAATATGCCATAAGAAAACCCGGCCACAAGGACCGGGTTCTTACTTGCCGTTAAGGCAAATTCTTTACTAGTCGCGAAGCGCGTCTTTTGCGCCGCCGACAGCGTTTTGGACTTTGCCGGACAGTTTGTCCGCTTTGCCTTCTGCTTCGAGTTTCGCGTCACCGGAAATTTTGCCAGCTGTTTCTTTTACTGAACCTTTTGCTTGGTCCATCATGCCTTCAATGCGATCTTTATTCATTTTAATCTCCGTTTGTTGTTGTGCTTAACTAACGAAGACCAGCGCTCAAAGTTCCCAAAAAAACATCAGGTGGATTTGTTTAAAAGTTACAGGCACTTACCGCCGACTTCGGAAAGCGGCATACAGAAAAGGCCTCCGTCTTTACCATCGGCATCTGCAAAGCAAACGACGGGATAGCCATCGGGCTTACAGATAGAGTAAATACCCGCCATCGTAATCTGGCGCTTCAAGGCGCCGTCGCCGCAGGAGGCGAGGGGTAATATGAGTATAGCGGCAAGAATAATTTTTCTCATAAAGGAGCTCCGTTTTTATGTTCCCAGTTTTCCGCCATATGCGCTTCAGCATCTTGGCGGTCTTTTTCAAATAAATCAATCAGCTGCTGGCGTGATTCCAATGCGAAAGAAATCCAGTCTTTATCGTTGTCATTGAAATGCGCTGCATCTTCCAGGCTTTTGCGGTCATGCATGGCGAATTTGCGTACCAGCGTTTTAGCGGTAAAGGCGCGGTATCCCATAAAGCGCAATACCGCTTCTCCTGCGTTGAGAGCAGAGGCGAAGGTTTCTCTTTCGATAAAATCAGCGCCGGCCTTCATAAAATCCTGCGCGTTGCGGCGGTCATAAGCGCGAACGACGATTTTTACATGCGGATATGTTTCTTTGATGCGCTGTGTGGCTTTCACGCTCTTCTCGAAATCATCGATACCGATCACGATAATTTTCGCATGCTCTATCCCGGCTTTTTCGAGCAGGTGCATATCGAGAACTTCGCCGTAATAAACTTTCCATCCGAATTTACGCAGGAAGTCGATCTGGGTCGGGTCGTGATCCAGAATGGTTGCGCCGATGCGCTTGGCTTGTAAAAGCCGTCCAATGATCTGTCCGAAGCGCCCATAGCCGAAAATAATGACGGGGTTATGCTCGTTGAGTGGCGGCAGGATCGGTGATACCTCGCCTGTCTTGCGGGAGTCGAGCCATGGCACGAGGATCTTGTCGTAAAGGAGAATGAGAAGCGGCGTTGCCATCATTGAAATCGCAACGATGACATTCAGCGTGCTGGTCATATCGGGTGTCAGTAATTTTACCTGAGAGGCGAACTGAAAGATAACAAAGGCGAATTCGCCGCCTTGTGCCAGTAATATGGAGAACATCAGATTATCGCGAACGTTAAATTTGATGAATTTGGCTAGGCCGGCCAATACCAGTAATTTTACGGCTACCAGACCGACAGTTGCGCCAAGGATCATCGGGATATTCTTCGAAAAGACGTCGAAATTGATCGTCATGCCGACGGAGATGAAAAACAGCCCGAGAAGAAGGGATTTAAACGGCTCTATCTGGTTTTCAATCTCATGCTTGTATTCGGAATCCGCCAGAATCACACCGGCGATAAACGCGCCCATCGCAGGGGTAAGTCCCGCCGAAAGCATGATAAAGGTAACGCCGATGACGAGGAGCAAAGCTGTTGCCGTAAAGATTTCGCGTACGCCTGTCCGGGCGATATAATGGAGCACATGGCGCACCGCGTAGTGACCGATACCGATCAATAACGTGACAAGCCCGACGACTTTCAGGCTTTTCTCCCATAACGAGCCGCCGCCGCTTCCTTGTTCGACAACTCTCAAAACGTCAGTAATAGTTTTAACCTCGGTTTCGGTCGCCGTTGCTAAAAGCGGGATAATGGCAAGGATTGGGATAATCGCCAGATCCTGAAATAGGAGAACCGAAAACGCTGACTGGCCTGTTTTTGCGCTGAACAGGTTTCGCTCCGTCATGATCTGCAACGAAATCGCCGTGGATGAAAGGGCAAGACCCAGGCCGATCGCCAGTGCCAGGGGCCATGCCAGGCCAAAGGCGATACAGGGAATGGTAATAAGGGCGGTTGTAGCGATCATCTGGCTGCTACCGAGCCCGAGCAGGCTTTTTCGAAGGCGCCATAAAACTTTAGGCTCCAGTTCCAGACCGATCAGGAAAAGCATCATCACAACGCCGAATTCGGAGAAGTGGAGCAGGGTTTCCGCCTCGGTGATCAATCCCATGCCGAACGGTCCGATGATGACGCCGGCGACGATATAGCCCAGCACGGTGCCAAGGCCGCTGCGTTTGGCGATGGGCACGACGATGACGGCGGCCAGCAGCAGGATCAAGGCATAAAAAAGGAAATCTCCGTCCATGTGTAAAATTTCCTTCTCTTAGAAAATGGGCTTAAAATTTAGGCGTGATCTGGCTTTCGAATATAGGCAGGTCTTTCCCGTTGACCAGATCGGTAATGATTTCTTTGAACTTATTCGTGTGGGTAATCACATCTTCGGCTGTCGCCGTGCGGGTATTTTTGAAAACCAGTGGCTGAAGATACGTCATCCCGCATTGATAGGCGATCTGGTCAAACGGCAGCATGAAATAGGAAATCGGATAACGCTTGTCGTAATCGCTATCACGGTAAAATTCACCGCCGATACCGGCAGTAATTGCAGATAACAATTTTTTTCCCTCCAGCTTGCTGCCGCCCGGTCCGAAGGCCCAGCCAGGGGATAAAACCAAATCGATCCACTCGGTCATCAGGGCAGGGCAGGTATACCAGTAAAGAGGATGCTGGAAGACTATAATATCATGTTGCTCGAGAAGCTCGTGTTCTCTCGGCGCGTTGATGTGAAAATCGGGATATTCTTCATATAAATCATGAAAAGTCACGCCGTCCAGATGACGCACGGCTTCGATCATCGGTTGGTGGATACGGGATCGGTGAAGTGCCGGATGGGCAAATAAAATAAGAACTTTGGCCATGAATCGACTTTAATGGCCGACTCATGAAAAGTCCATGATTTATCCATTAGATTCAATGAATTATCCGGATCGTAAGTACGAAATCGCCTGATCCCTTTCGAAGAGGTATAAGAGCGCCCGCAACGCCTGTCCGCGTGGGGTTTTCAGATCTATATCTTTTGAAAGAATCAGTCTTGCATCGTCCCTTGCGGTTAATAAAAGATCTGAATGCGCCGCTATGTCGGCCAGTTTGAATTCGGGCAATCCGCTTTGCTTGGTGCCAAGGATTTCACCGCCGCCGCGCAGTTCCAGATCCTTCTCTGCGATTAAAAACCCGTCTTCCGTGTCACGCATGATTTTCAATCGCTCCTTGGCAGCTTCCGACAAAGGATGAGCATAGAACAAAAAGCAATAAGACGCTTTATCGCCGCGCCCGACGCGTCCGCGCAATTGGTGGAGCTGGGCAAGGCCGAACCGCTCGGCATGTTCGATCACCATGATCGTGGCGTTGGGCACGTTGACGCCTACTTCGATCACCGTTGTCGCGACAAGCACATGAATGTCGCCGCGTGAGAATTTTTCCATGACAGCATCTTTTTCGGCGGCTTTCATCTTGCCATGGATCAGGCCGACATCTTCGCCGAAGAATTTTTGTAAAACCTGATAACGTTCTTCCGCCGCCGCTAAATCCAGAAATTCGGATTCCTCGACCAAAGGGCAAACCCAGTACACTTGCGCGCCTTTGGACGTTTCGCGCTGCAAGCCGGCGATCATATCTTCCAGCTTGTCCTGTGCGATGAGCCTTGTGTCGATAGGTTTGCGCCCCGGCGGTTTTTCCATGATGCGCGATACATCCATGTCGCCGTAAGCGGTCAGGGTCAGCGTGCGGGGAATAGGCGTGGCTGTCATCACCAGCACATCGCTGGCGCGGGTTTTGGATGACAAGAGCAATCTCTGCTGAACGCCGAAACGGTGCTGTTCGTCGATCACTGCCAAACCCAGATTATGAAACGTGACGCTTTCCTGAAACAGCGCATGCGTCCCAATAACGATCTGTGCCGAACCATCGGCGATTTGGTCGACGATTTTATCACGGGCTTTACCTTTGTCGCGTCCGGTCAGAACGACGAAAGAAACGCCTATCTTTTCAAAATAGGGCTTTAATGTTTCCGCATGCTGCCGCGCCAATATTTCCGTCGGGGCCATGATCGCGCCTTGTGCGCCGCTATCGACGGCATTCATCATGGCTAGAGCCGCGACAATTGTTTTCCCCGATCCTACATCGCCCTGCAAAAGGCGTGACATGCGCAAAGGCTCTTTCATATCGCTATCGATCTCGGTCAAGGCCTCTGCCTGTCCCTTGGTCAATGCCCATGGCAAAGCATCCACTAATTGTTTTCGCATTTTGCCATTGGTTTGAAAAACGCGGCCGTTTTGTTTCTTTTGCTGATTGCGGACGATCAATAATGCCAATTGATTAGCAAGAAGCTCGTCATAGGCGAGGCGTTCCCGCGACTTGGCCCGCATTTCCAGATCCTGCGGCGAAGTCGGGTAATGAATTTTAACGGCGGCGTCTTTCCAGTCTTGCCACTGCCCGCGTTTTTTATGCGCTTCATCCAGCCATTCCGGCAATTCCGGCACCTTATCGAGAGCGGCTAATATATTTTTACGTAGCGAACGGTTGGTTATGCCGGCTGTGAGCGGATAAATAGGCTCGATAGCCTCGGCATTATCTTCGCCGCCGCTGCCTAGAATATCGGGGTGGACAATTTGCTTTTGGCCTTTGAAATCCTCAACCTTACCGCTGATCACGACGCTTTCATTTATGGGATATTGTTTTTCGATCCATGCTGGGTGTGCATTGAAAAAGACAAGATCCATAAAGCCTGAATTATCGCGCACCCGAATGCGGTACGGCATATTGCGGCGCGGCGGCGCTGAATGTTTATCGACGGTGACAGTGACGATGACGGTCTGGTCGGGTTTGGCGGCGGAGATGCTGTCAACGCGCTGGCGTTCGATAAAATCGATCGGCAGATGAAACAGCAAATCGAGAAGTTTCGGCCCGCCCAGTAATTTTTCAAGCAGTTTTAGATTTTTCGGACCCACTCCCGGCAAATTGCCGAGAGACTGGAAGAGGGGATCGAGAATAAATGGGCGCATGGCTGAAAGTTATTTCACCTTGACATAAATGTAAATGAGCCCGACATTGCGCCATGGAAAAAACCTATTCTACCGAAGAATTCCGCCGGATGCTGAAATTCCGCGCATGGCACCGTGGCACCCGGGAAATGGACCTGATTTTAGGGTCTTTTGCTGACCGCAATATCGAAGCGTTCGATGCCGATCAACTGAACGAGTTCGAAAAACTTCTCGAATGTCCCGATCCCGATCTCTATGAATGGGTGTCCGGTCAGACAAAACCGCCTGCGGACGAAGAATCTTCGGTAATGAGCTTGCTTTTACAGCATCAATTTGCCAGATAATTGCGCCAATGGCGCAAGTTCAATCCAAATCTGACACCACAGAGTTTAAAACCGTCTACGGCGTGCCAGAAGGGCAGGACGCGCGGCACCTGATTGCCCGTGCCCGTGAACTGGCAAAGGAAAAAAAGACGCTTATTCATGTCGCGTTGGATGAAACGCGGCTGGCCGCACTCGAGGATTTAATCCGCTTTTTTGGTCCCGATATTCAATTTGTATCCTTTCCGGCTTGGGATTGTCTGCCATATGACCGCGTCGGACCGAATACCGAGATTGTCGCGCACCGGATTTCCGCGCTCGCCGAGATGCTGGAATGGAAAAGCGAAGACCTCTTCAAGCCGCGCATTATCCTCACCACCGTGAACGCGATCATGCAGCGTGTGATGTCGCCGGAGCATTTAATGTCTGCGCATTTATCGGTGAAGAAGAAAGGGCGTCTGGATCAAAAGAAACTAACCACGTTTCTTATAGATAATGGCTATACGAAAACCGAAACCGTGCGCGAGGCGGGAGAGTTCGCCATTCGCGGCGGTATTATTGATTTATTTCCGACAGGACAGGCCGAGCCGGTGCGTATC
>QFOT01000124.1 GCA_003241285.1 Micavibrio aeruginosavorus | reverse complement strand
ATGATTTCATTACGCAGTTCCTTAGCGTTGCCTTCGCCGCCATGCAAAACACAATCGACATACTGTTTTATTTTTTGCTGCAGTTCCGGCAAGTTTTGGTCTGCATATTGAATCCCGCCGCTGACTTTGTTTATTGAGCGGGACATGTTCACCGCATATTTAAGTGCCGCTTCTGCAATCTGGAACTCTTCCGGACCGTCACTGTAGCGGGCATAGGTGCTATAAGACTCATCATTGGCGGTATATTGCGCCTTGTTCCACTGGGGCGTCATTTGTGCCACACCCGCATGCTGCTGATAAGCTATGGGCATAAAGACGTTGTAATTCGATCCGGTCGCCCAGATATTGGCCAGCCTGATGTAATCCTCCTGCTTCAATGGTTTGTAATCGGAAAGCTTCTTCCGGCTTTCCCTCATCGCCCACTCATTCTCCGCGCCGGTTTCAGTGATGCGAATTAACTTCTCGTCAATCTTGATGTCCGGATATTTAGCGATGAAATCTTTCAGCAATTCCGCAGCCAGCCGCCCCTGCTTTGGATGATAGTAATAGTAGTGATCTGTATGGTCATAGACTGGCCTGACACCAACCCTCGTGCTGCATGTAGTTGACTTCCCGTTACTTGAGCAGACGCTGTAAGTGTATGTTTCCATCCTGTACCGTGCGTAATGCTCGTCATCCCAGGCATTGTCCAAGGCTTGGATGACTGGCCGGATATCGCGGCTCGCATCCGTTGCCTTCTTTATTGATCGCAATGCATCTTTCGACATCTTGTGGAATTCAGGCTGGTAATCGGTGATCAAATGCTGAATCCGCATTGTCGGTTCTATTTTTTTCTCAAGCTCGTAGGCAAATTTAGGGTGATTGTGATCCCATGCATAGCCCAGATTATTGGCTTCAAACACCATCATGCTGATATCGTTCGTAACGCCATAGAACCTGCTCAAAGGAGGAACTTCTTGTTTCTTCCAGCCCAGTTTTTTCTTGAGCTGTCCTGCTTCGGAAAACGCGAGCGGAATTTGTCCCTGCTTGGAATCTTCATGCTCGTAACTTATAGTTCCGACAGCCATGCCGACAGCCGCTGCGCCGATAAAAACTTCTATCGGTGTTTCATAAATTAATTCTTTGGCTTTTTGCTTATACGGATAACCAGTGACGCTATTCCAGCTCTGGCTTAATTTCTGAATCGGGCCGCTTTGTACAACGCCTGCCCAGCTTTCTTTTACTTTCTCGATCATTTACGCAGTCCCTCAATTATGGGCGCTAATATGCCTAAATCTTTCCGGCGCAGCAATAAAAATCTTATGTTAAATTGGATGTAATATTAAGATTTGCCTTAGATTCAAGGCCTTATAATAAACATACGCCTGTACTTTAACTATTTTTGGAACCCAAAACCGTGTTTTGATGTAGGTGGCAAAACGTTAAATCCCGCGAGAAGCGGATGGAGTTGTGTGTTGATGGCATCTGTTACCCCCCCTCCCGGTTCATCCGGCAAAGTATTGATAGTTGAAGACGATTCGACACTACGTCGCGCCGCGGTGGAACTGTTCAAGGCGCTCGGCTATGAAACAGTAACGGCAGGCGATGGTATTACAGCGCTGTCCCTTCTGAATGAACAACCGGATATCGGTTGTATTTTCAGCGATGTCGTCATGCCGCGCGGCATGACTGGGGTCGAGCTGGTTGAAAAAGCGCGTGAGTTGCGTCCCGGCATCAAGATCCTCCTGGCATCGGGCTATCCGTTTGAAAAACTCGACATGCCGCTTTCCATCGATGAAACCTGTTTTATAAGCAAACCCTATCGTACGGCGCAACTGGCTGAAAAACTCGGTGCGATGAAAAACTGAGATTAATCAGGCTTTGTAAGCCCGGTTATCTTTTCGAGCTTATCCTGCAAGTCGTCAGGATTAAACGGCTTTGATATATAATCATCCATGCCGACGCCAAGGCATCTTTCGCGGTCACCCGCCAACGCATGCGCAGTCATGCCGATAATCGGCAAGCGGGGGAGATTATTCTCTTTCTCGTATGCGCGGATAAGTCTTGTTGCTTCCAGCCCGTTCATGCCGAACATCTGCACATCCATCAACACGGCGGCGAATTTCTCCGCCAGCACTTTTTCGACGGCTTCCGAACCGCTTTTCGCGCTATCCCATTCATAGCCGAATTCCTCCAGGAACGATCCGGCCACCAATATATTGGGCGCGTAATCCTCGACGAGCAGAATGCGCTTTTTCCAGTTTTCATTCATTTGCTCAGGGTCCGATGCTCTGTTTATTTTTGAAAGCTCTTTTATTTCTTCTGCCAGCGGCAGCGGGATCGTAATAGTAAAGGTTGATCCTTCACCCACGACGCTTTCCACCGCGACCTGCCCGCCCATCAGCTTGGCCAGCATTCTTGTAATCGCAAGGCCAAGCCCCGTCCCGCCATATCTGCGGTTGATCGACGTATCGGCCTGTATGAATTTTTCGAAAACCGTTTCTATTTTATCGGGCGGAATGCCGATACCGGTATCCGTCACCGCGATCTCGATATTTTCGATCTGCGGATTTTCGGTTTCGTGACAGACGACGGATATATCGACGCGCCCGGCCTCGGTGAACTTGATCGCGTTGCTGCACAGATTGACGATAATCTGGCGCAGGCGCGTCGGGTCGCCGACAAAGAATCGGTTCCGCGCGCATTCGTCATCGATATTAAAGCTCAATCCTTTTTCGGCGGCCCGCACATTCATCATACTGACGATTTCAGCCAGCATGGCTGACAGGTCGAACGGGATGTTTTCCAGCTCGACCGTCCGTGCCTCGATCTTGGAAATATCGAGCAGGTCATTGATAAGATCGAGGAGGGAATCCGCCGATGACGCCAGCGTTTTGACGAATTCGGTCTGGCGCGGCGTCAGTTTTTCACTGACAAGGATATTCGACAGACCGACGATGGCGTTCATCGGCGTACGAATCTCATGGCTCATATTGGCGAGGAATTCCGTTTTTGCGATGCTGGCCGCTTCGGCTTTCTTGAGAGCGCGGCGCATCTCTTCTTCCGCATAAACGCGCTCGGCCTCAGACCATGTCCGCAGCGCCATTTCCGTGACAAGCTCGATCTCGCCTTCGCGCCAGTGGCGCGGCTTCGTATCATGGATAAAGAATAAAGCTTTGGGCTTTCCATCCTGGATCAGTGAAACATTGATCAGCGAACGTATACCGATTTTTTTGATATTATCGTGGCCTTCGGCAAACAGAGGATCGTTCAGTATATCGTCGGCCACGATAACGTCCCCGGCCTTGATGCGCCTCGCGAATTCATGTCCGTAATGCTTGAACGTATGTACCCCGGCGATGCTGTCGACCTCGCCGCTCGTCCAGTCGCGCTCGATGCTGATAACGTCGCCTTCCTCGCTCATTTCACCATACCCCGCCCGGGCGCCTTCGAGCGTGCGCCCGATAATCTCGGCGGCGGCAAAGGTGACGTCGGATGTGCGGCGAATGACGCGCAGCCGCTCGTTGAGTTCGACCCGTGCTGCCTGTTTGCGCTCCCATCTCTTGCGATCGGTAATATCCACCGCCGCCCCCGGAAAGCGTAAAGGCTTGCCCTGATCGTCCAGATAGGCATGGCCGCGGGCGAAGACCCAGCACATCTCCCCTTCGTGATTGATGACGCGGTACTCCGCGGAAAAATCGGATGCCGTTTCAACCGCGACTTTAATCTTGGCGGCTACCGCTTCACGGTCGTCTGCAAAAATCGCTTTTTCAAATTCCTCCAGCGCAACGCCATTGCGTCCCCTTTCCGGATCGATGGCGAACAAGCGGCAAAAACGCGGATCGGCGTAAACCTTGTCGCTCTGCATATCCCAGTCCCATGTCCCGATGATCGCCGACGTATCCAGCGCAAAGTGAAGCCGCTCCTCGCTTTTCTCTTTTTCGTAGAGCGCTTTTTTCATCTCTAGAAGCACCATCACCTGTCGGGCGAGGATCTTCAGGGTTTCGATTTCCTTGGCCGTTGCGTCGCGCGGCATTGAATCGAGAATGCAGATCGTGCCGAGCGGAAAACCGTCCGACGTTTTAAGCACCGCCCCGGCATAAAAGCGGATATGCGGCTCACCGGTGACCAGCTCGTTATTTTCAAAGCGGCTATCCTTTGTGGCATCGGGCACCACAAGGATTTCGTCTTCCAGAATGGAATATTTGCAGAAGGAAACGTCGAGCGGCGTTTCGGCCATATTGGTGCCGTAGACGGCCTTGAACCACTGGCGGCCCTGATCGACAAGGCTGATCAGCGAAACCGGGGCGTTGCAGAATTGGGCGGCAAGCTGCACCAGATCGTCGAAATCCTGCTCCGAGGGCGTGTCGAGGATCTGGTAACGGCGCAGCGCCGCCAGACGGTCGTCTTCCATCCAGCCGGAAGTGTTTTGCATGCGCGTTTCAGAATTATTCATGTACCCGAATATTTATAGGAGAGCCGCTGTAAAGGCAATCATTTCCCAGCCGTTGCCGGCGCTGGAAACAGAATTAGGACGATCTACCATCGCATTCGCGGTCGACCGCCATATATTCCTCCAGCGTATCGACCTGCTTTTGCATGGCGCGGTTTTCGGCCTGCATTGCCGCGGCGTAATGATCGACAAGATAATCAATCCTTTTATTGGCGGCCTCATAAACCTGCTTATGGCTGTAAACGCTCGCCGGGCCATAGGTGCCGTATTGCATCAGCTCCTTCTGCAGCGCCTCGCCCATCAGCTTGGCGTATTTATTCGCCACGATGCGGTAGGTATTGATATGTTTCAGCTCATGCTTTTTGACCGCGTTATGGTGGCAGGTGCCGGGCAGGTATTCGCTGGCGATATAAATTTCCGGCGCAAATTTGATCGTGATATCGATTGATTTATAACCGAGGCAAACCTGCATCTTATCGGGACTGCGCGTCCAGTCGAATTTCCACTGGCCCGACATCTGCAAACTCTGCTCGGCAAGCCCCTCGACGACGATCTTGACATCCTTTCCCCAGGGATTGGTGTAATTGACCGGGCGATTATTCATGAAAGTTCTGGTGATTGATTTTTCCGGCCATGACATGATCCAGCGAATGGCTTCGGTTTTAAGCTGTACATTGACCTTCGGCTTGGTTTTGCTCTGGCACCATTTGGTGTTTTGCGAAGTTTTTTTCTGCGCAGCCTGCGAAATCCCCGGCGCAAGCGCGACTACCATCAGTAGAAATAAAAATTTATAACGCATGCTTCCCCCAAAGCGCTCATGGCTAATATCTCTTCACATTGCCATCGCATAGATGATTGACGCGCTCATATTCCGACAGGGAGTCGAGATCCTGCTGGAGTTTGCGGCGCTCTGCGTCCATCGCCGTACTGTGCTGTCTTAAAATGCCTTCCATGCGCTGGCGCATCTGCGCCTGGATAGCGTTGCGGTTCGATGATGGGACGGGACCGTAGGTGAACTGGCGGTTGATCTCGGATTTGATGGCATTACCGACCAGAAGCGCATATTTATTGACAATCTGGCGGTCGATATTGACGTGCTGAAGCTCGTGGGCGCGGATCGCGTTATGCATGCAGGAGCCTTGCGGATATTCGCGGGCGATATAGATCGTCGGATAGATATGAAAGCTGGCATCGACGCTGTTATAGAACATGCAGGTTTCGTTGACGTTCGGGTTTGTGAGAGTGCCGAACTCCATTCGCTGCTGCATCTTGATCCCGCCATGCATCAGCCCGCCGACATCGGTGATGACCGAATTGCCGTAGGGATTGACGGTATCGATATCCTTCTGGTTCAAATCTTTCTGCGATTTGTTAAAAACCCATTTGATCCGGTTGGTATCGGTTTTGACGTTGATCGTCGGTGTGACCTTGGGCTGGCACCACGACTCTGCATTGGCGGTTGCGGATACGGCAACCAGCAGAAAACAGATCAGAATATGGAATATGGCGCCGCGCATCAGATATAGATCTTATAGCAGAATTATTAATGATTTGTCAGTACGGAGGTTCGGGGGTAAAATCGGCGCAAATACTCTCGCGTCCTTGTTTTAATTCTTTCTTTGTTTTCCCCGCGAAAGCGGGGATCTGTCTATGCTTCAAAGACCCCCGCTTTCGCGGGGGAAGCATAAAGAGTAGACTTAAATGCGACTAAAAAATTAACTGGAGAAACCCATGGCCCTGATCGCCGACATACTGTTTTTACTGCTCGACATTTATCTATGGATCATTATCGCCTATGTGATCGTGTCTTGGCTTTTAGCCTTTGGCGTTTTCGATGCCCGTAATCCCAAAGCCCGCCAGATTGTAGAATTCCTTCAGAAACTGACCGACCCGGTCATGAAGCCGATCCAAAAAGCCATCCCGCCGATCGCCGGGATCGATCTCTCCCCTATCATCGTGATTATCGGGATCCAGATTTTAAAGCGGATCATCGCTTATGCAGTTTATGCTTAACGCGGTTTTAAAACGC
This sequence comes from Micavibrio aeruginosavorus, assembly GCA_003241285.1. Classification (GTDB taxonomy): domain Bacteria; phylum Pseudomonadota; class Alphaproteobacteria; order Micavibrionales; family Micavibrionaceae; genus Micavibrio_B; species Micavibrio_B aeruginosavorus_A. The sequence continues at coordinate 329 of QFOT01000124.1, read as the reverse complement.
GATAATAGTGACCGTAATCAGCCACGCCTGTATTATTGAAGCAGCCTTCATGTATACCGGCCAATTCCGGCGCGCTCGCGCCTAAAACAGCGCCGGACGATGTGGGATAATCCGTCAGCGTTCCCGAATAAGTGCCAATTGTTCCGACACCCTGATTAGGAACGGCGGTGAGCCCGTTCAATTTCTTGTTGATCGCTTTGCAGATATCGAGATTGATACCCGTAATCATCAGCAGGACATCGGGAAGAGAGGTTCCGACATTCAGCACTTCCATCGACCTGAATGAAATCCCGGGCCTGACCGCCGTTGGATTGAGCGTGATATACCCC
>QFOT01000123.1 GCA_003241285.1 Micavibrio aeruginosavorus | reverse complement strand
GAGGTTTCTTTTCAAACTCAGTACCGATCCTTTGATGCACCGCCTTCAAGCGATGGACAAGGAACTCCGCCGCGACATGCATAAAACAAAAGCTTTCGTCCGTTTCCGCAAAGTCGAGGAAGACGATGGCGATCATTACATTGCCTGGCACAAACCCGACCATAAAATTTTATCTCTTGTCGCATCATTCTTTACAACCCGCTTCGGCGTCATGAAATGGACGATCATGACGCCGCGTGAAACTATGAACTGGGACGGCGAAAAATTGACTTTTGGCAGTGGCGTTACAAAAGAAGACGCTCCGCAGGAAGACCAGCTTGAAGATTTATGGCGGGATTATTATCGCGCCACATTCAACCCGGCCCGCATCAAAATCAAATCCATGAAGCGTGAAATGCCCGTGCGGCACTGGGCAACTCTTCCTGAAACATCGATTATTCAGGATATGCTGGCCGAGGCTCCGATGCGCGTACAAAAAATGATAGAAACACAGGAAGGCAACGCCCGTTCGGCTGAAGATTTTCTACCGAATGATACGTGCTACATATCATTAAAAAAAGCATCGCTTGGTTGTCAGGGCTGCGATCTATATAAATGCGCAACACAAACCATATTCGGCGAAGGCCCGATTGACGCGCCCTTCATGATCATCGGCGAACAACCCGGCAATGACGAAGATTTAGCCGGAAAAGTCTTTGTCGGTCCTGCAGGGCGCATTCTCGACAAAGCACTGAATGAAGCCGGATTTGATCGCCAACAAATCTATATCACCAATGCGGTAAAGCATTTCAAATTCAGGGTTGAACGCGAAAAGAGAATGCACCGTTCACCCGATGCCAAGGACATCAACGCCTGCAAACCGTGGCTTCTGGCCGAACTGGAACTTGTCAAACCGAAACTTGTTCTATGTATGGGCGCAACCGCGGCGAAATCTCTTATCGGTCATGGCTATACACTTAAAAAAGAACACGGCAAATGGTTCGATGGCCCGAACGATATCAAAATGACAGGCACCTATCACCCGTCTGCCGTGCTTCGAAATCAGACAAATGATCATGACAATACGATATATGAAACCATTGTCGACGACTTAAAGAAAATGAAACAGGCTTTAACCGGTTAATCAATCGACGCAGCAAGAACAAAAGCGCTGACGATTCGTGATGTTTCATCACTGATTAAAACCGCATCGCGATCATTATAGAACCAGGTTTCTCCAGGACGCGGTGCTGGCAATCCATATCTTTCATAATCCGGCAAAGGACGCCATTGCCGTTCGGGCGGCAGGTAGCCGCCGACATGGAAAGACGGTTCGTAATCCGCAGGATAATTTGTATATATCTCGGTATAGCTATGCGGCGGATAATAACTCTGAGGATAAATATAAACGATCTTTGCCGGTGCAGTTCTATAAATTATATGCCTGCGCTGATTATTGCCGCTATGCCGCTTCTCCCAGTCATGCTTTTTTCTGTGGTCGTATTGATTATATCTGTCCGGTCTTTTTACCTTATCTGGCTTGTGATCGCTATCATCATGATTTGGTTTATTCTGCTGAATTTCAGGCTTTTTCAAGTCCGGCTTCACAGTAATTTCCGACGCAGTTACTGGAAGCTGAACCGGGTTTTCGATTTGAGGCTGATTATTTGGCTGGTTAGAGTCGACCTTCGGCTCTTCTATTTTTGGAACCTCAACACTTGGTGCCTCGGCTTTTGATATTTCGCTATTTTGCTGGGGTATTTCACTTACAGGTGCCACTTGATCTTCGGCAAATGCCGAAGATCCCATTGTTAAATATAAACTCAGAATAACAAAAAAGCATTTCATTGTTTAAGTTACTTAACGTACAGCCGCCGCCAGTAAGACCCCGCTGATGATGCGCGATGTCGCTTCGGAAATCAAAACCGCATCACGATCTTCGTATACCCAGCGTTCACCGCGGCGTGGAGCTGGAAGGCCAAAACGAACGTAATCATTCATAGGCCTCCAATGACGGTTTTTCGGCAGATAACCGCCAACGACATAACTGCGGGCATAGGAGCCATCCGGATAATATGTTTCGGTATAGGTCGTCGGGCCTCTCTGGGTCTGGCTGAAATAGGTTCCGCCATTGTTATAGTAATAGCTGGACGGCGTGTTGTAATAGACAACCGTTGAGCGCGGCGGCTGGTAATAAGTGGGCGAATAATAGAAAACCTTCTTCGGGCGATGATTATCATCATGCCAGTGTTTTTTCTTATCCCAGTCATGGTAATTCTTGGTATTTTTCCACCCGCGGCGGTCATTATCTGCATTCGCGGTTGACGGCGTCGCAACAGCCGAGATCAGGGTTAGGGCAGCAACTGCAAAAAGCAATCGTTTCATCGGGGTAGTCCTCTTTCTGGTATCCGATATTTATATATCGTTAATTATTAAACGGACCAGTACCTAATTTTCCCCCGCTAGTTTTTCAAAGCCTGATGACTCTTCCAGCCTCCGCCCAAAGCTTTAAACAGGCTGATGGCTGCGCCCAGACGCTCGTTCCGCGACAGCGAATAGCTTTGCTGCGCCGTCAAAAGAGCGTTTTGGGAATCGATAACCGTTTGAAAATCAATGCTTCCCGCCTTATAGCGAAGCATGGAAATATCATAGGCTTTTTGTGCCTCGTCCATAGCCGTTTTGAAAGACAGTTCTCGCTGGGCCGATGCTTTTTCAGCGGCCAAAGCGTCTTCAACCTCCTGAAATGCCACTAAAACCGTTTTGCGGTAAGTTTCTGCCAGTTCCAGCTGACGCGCTTTGGTGATACCAAGATTGCCAATTAATGCGCCACCCCTGAAAATAGGCGCGAGAATGGCAGACGTCGTGCTAAGCGCCGATGTCATGGATGACGAGATCGGCGACGCAATAGCCGAGACTCCCGCCCCTAAAGTAATTGACGGGAAAAACGCCGCCCGCGCCGCGCCAATATCGGCATTGGCGGCAATCAGGTCAGCCTCGGCAGAAGCAATATCCGGACGGCGGGTTAGCAAGGTCGATGGCTGGGCCGGGGCGATTCCAGGAATAATCAAATTATTCAAATCCTGTTTGGCAACCGGAACCGTTTGCGGCGGCTTGGCCAGAAGTATAGCCAGAGCGTTTTCATACACTGTTATCTCTTGCAAGATCGCGGCACGATTAGCCTCAAAACTTCCCAGTGACGATTTCTGCTGCGCCATTTCCAGACCAGAAGCGGCCCCTGCCTGATAACGGGCATCGACGATACGCAAGATTTCCTGGGCATTCTTTAAATTCTGATCCGCAATTTGAAGGCGCTCGCGCGCACTCAAAATATTAAAGTAAGTTTGAGATACATCGCCCATGACAACCAGCGCCAGAGCGTCATATTGATATTTTGTGCTCAAAAGCGCGGCACGCGATGAATCTATTTCCGAACGATTAGCACCGAAAAGATCAAGTTCGTAACTGACCTGCAAACCGCCATTGAAGTTAGTATCTCCGTCACCGCGTGAGCTACTGCCCAAGCCACTGATATTCTGATTAATAGAGCTTCCCCCGTCTCTCAGGCTTTTAGACCGCGAGATATCGGCGCTCGCATCCAAAGTCGGGAACAGGCTTGATCTTGCGACAGTGAGCGAAGCGCGGGATTGTTCAATCCTTTGGAAGGAAGCTTTCAAATCCAGATTATTGTTTAAGCCCTCTGCCATCAACTGGTTTAACTCATCGCTGCCAAAGCTCTTCCACCAATCGAAAGCAAGGCGCGGTGTTTCCTGCCGACCTTCGCCATTGCTCCACTGGCCCGGCGCGGCAACCTCGGGACGTTTATAATCAGGCACCAGCGAACAGGAAGCCAGCATCGTCGAGATCAAAAGAGTGGTTATTAATTTCTTCATTTATTACTCCGGATAATCATTCTGAACTTAGGGCAACGACTGGATCAAGATGTGCGGCTTTGCGGGCCGGTAGATAGCCAAAGACAATACCTGTCAAAACCGCGCATGAAAAGGCCAGCAGCGATGGCGTGGGCGAGAAAATCACATCGACGCCTAACAGAGATATGATCCAGGCGGCAAAGAACCCGATACCTATTCCGATAATTCCGCCAATCGTGCAGACAACGGCGGCTTCGGTATTGAACTGAATCAAAATGTCGCGCATACGCGCACCCGTTGCCATGCGAATGCCAATCTCGCGCGTTCGCTCCGTGACGCTGACCAGCATGATATTCATGACCCCGATACCGCCCACCAAAAGAGAAATTCCGGCGATCGCGCCGAGTAAAATCGTCAGGGCAGTCATTGTCTGATCGGCCGTTTCTAAAATAGAGGCGGTATTTCTCACAAAGAAATCTTCGGTCCGGTGTCGCCTTTTCAACAATTCTTCAATTGCGCTTTGTGTTTCTTCTATCGTTTCCGTCGATGTAACCTTAACGGTAATCCCGCTTAAATAGGACTGGCCAAAAATCCGGATCAGGCCAGTGGTGATCGGAATATAGACAGAGTCATCCTGATCGCCGCCCCAGGGTGCCGCGCCTTTTGTTTTTAAAACACCAATGACCTGAAACGGAATATTGCCGACAAGAATATATTTACCAATCGGGTCCTCGCCATTGGGAAAGAAATTATTAGCGACCGTCTTCCCGAGCACCATGACAGGCGCGTAAGATTCAACATCGCGCACTGTGAAGAAATTGCCTTCTTCGACCGGCCAGTCGCGGGCAATCGGAAATCCCGGGCTAACGCCTTGCACCGATGTTGCGTAATCGATATTACCGAGCCGCAATGTAGAACGTGACGAACGCTCACCCACAACCGTTTCAATATTGGGCAGATCTTCGATAGCTTTTGCATCATCGAGCGTCATCGTTGCGATATCGCCGGAGGAGCGGATACCCGGCGCGCCGGGACGGACAGAGAGAATATTTGTGCCCATAGCGCTGATCTGGTCGAGGACTTTCTTTTTACTGCCGTTGCCGATCGCCAGCATCGTGACAACAGCCGCGACACCGATAATCACACCGAGCAATGTCAGCGCTGTCCGAAATTTATTAACCCTGAGTGACCGTAAGGCGGTTGTAACCGCCTCCCCGGCATCGGCGGTCATGGCAACCCCCTTATTGCTTTCCTCGTGGAAACGAGGATCTAAAGAGTCAACTGCCTGCGCAGAGGAAACAGGAAGCGTATCCTCGATTATCTTTCCATCCTGAATCCGCACAATGCGCTTTGCATGCGAGGCCACATGTTCATCGTGGGTGATCAATATAATAGTCCGGCCTTGCGCATGCAGATCTTTGAGCAGCGCCATGACATCCTGCCCGCTTTTGCTATCAAGCGCGCCTGTCGGCTCGTCAGCCAGAATGACCGGCGGATCGTTCATCAATGCACGGGCGATTGCTACACGTTGTTGCTGCCCGCCGGATAATTGCGAGGGCCTGTGACCACCGCGGTCACCAAGGCCAAGACTGGTCAGCAATTCCTTCGCGCGGCTTTTGCGTTTTGATTTATCAAGTCCGGCATACATGGCAGGGATTTCGACATTCTCTGATGCCGTAGAAGTTGCAAGCAAATTATATCGCTGAAAAATAAAACCGAATGTCTGGCTGCGTAAGGCTGCAAGTTCATCCTTGCCAAGGCTCGATGCCTCGCGCCCCAAGACCTGGTAACTGCCTTCCGTCGGACGATCAAGGCAGCCAATGATATTCATCAAAGTCGATTTACCCGACCCCGATTGTCCCATAATGGCGATAAATTCTCCGGCATGGATCGTCAGCGACACGTCATCCAGCGCCTTCACGGGAATTTCGTTCTCCGCGTAATATCTCTTGATATTCCTTAGCTGCAGCAAGGTTTTCATGATTAAAACCTCGGCATGCGGGCCGGTTGTTTTGTATCCGATGATTTTGCCGTGACACTGGCTTCGGCGACTTTCTCGCCCGGCTTCAACCCGGACTTAACTTCCGCATTTGTACGATCCATTAATCCGATATAGATCTCGCGATCTTCAATCTTGCCACTGCTTGATACTTTAACGGTATAGGCCTGTCCTGTTTCGCTGTCTTTGTCTTCCAGGCGTTTGCCGAGCGCACCGACGGGGATAACAGGAACATTTTCCGCCTTGCCAACTTCAAAGAACATTTGCGTGCTCATATTCAGCATCAACTGGCGGTCTTTGTTATCGACATCGATCAATACGTTATAGAGAACGACATCGTTTACGACATCGGGCGTCGGCAATATCTGGCGCACTGTGCCATTCCATTTGCGGTCCTGACTTCCAAGGATCGTAAAATAAGCGGGCATGCCAACTTTTATATTCATGATATCGGCTTCCGCTACCTGCGCCCGGACTGTCAAAATATCGAGATCCGCGACCTGCACGATCACCGGCGCGGCTTGGTTGGCATTCAAAGTCTGGCCTTCACGGGATGTCTGCGACACGACCGTTCCTGCCATTGGCGCAAATATCTTGGTAAACCCGAGATTTGTCTGGGTTTCCTGCAATGATGAATTCGCCTCCTCTATTTGGGCGTCAATGGATGCGATTTGAGCATTAGCGACATTCAACGCAGTCTGGGCGTCCTGAAAAACTTCCTTGGAAATAGCATCGGCCTTGAACAGCGTTTGGTTACGGTCGAATTTCTGTTTTGCCTGTTCGACCAGCGCGGCCTGTTCCCGTTTTTGCGCAGCCAGCGTTTTCAAACGCGCCTGCGTTGCCTCAACCTGAGACTCATAAATCTTGGGATCAATCTCGGCGATCAAATCGCCCTCTTTTACGACATCACCCAGCTCCACATGAAGTTTTTTCAATTGACCGGAAACCGGTGAACCGACATCGACATATTCCTTGGCCTCCAGCTTGCCCTGCGATGTAATAACTTC
>QFOT01000122.1 GCA_003241285.1 Micavibrio aeruginosavorus | reverse complement strand
CTGTATAATCCTGAAGAAGTGTTCCAGATTTCTTGAAAAGAGTTCCCACAGAAAATCCCTTAATAACCGCGTTTTCCGGGTCATCGAGGTTTTCACCAATAATAGGAATTGAAAGCCCAACATTTGGATCTTCATTTCTGCGTTTCCAGTCAGCAACACTCTCTTGTTGCTTTTGGTTCGGAAATTCTGGCAGAAACAACTCTTCCCAGGCACGCTCAAGTAAATAAACATGAGAAGCGTTGTTGAAATCTACAATTATGGATTGATGGGTATATGCAGACGCGCTGCTTGAAGCGTTCAGTTCCATGGCTATAAGTCCCAAAGAGTAAAATTTTTGTACCGAACCATGTAGCCACTGTGGTTACATGGAAAATTCTAGTCCTTTTGAGCCCATGGAGTAAAACTTTGCGGGTTCGCAATTGAGATAACTTATGAATTATCCAAGTTTTTCTGTCAATAAATATTTTTAATTTTTGTGCTTTTTCAGGAATATTTTTTTCTCGGCCGTCACCAAGGCCGGATTTGTTGTGTTTTTGTCACGTCTGGCTGACTGTAGAAGCTCCAGATCAATCTCGAAACGCTCCGCTTTGTTGCCCGATCTGGTCACGCCACGTTCGTCAAGGCGCAAAACCGAATCCGTGGCAGCGAGCGACGGTAGATAAAGCGAAGCCTGACCCACATTATCGCCGATAAACTCGTTATCGATCTCTCCCACTAACTGCGAAACTATCACCGCAGCGCCTAGCTCAACCGCGCGCGAAGAGGAACAACGGGCAATCCGCTCAACCCCCATCATTGTGTCTGTCGCGCTCGGCACGAACATCACGTCAATTCCCCCTTCCTGCTTAAGCATATCAGCGGTCGCAGGAATTTCACTGTCGAGGCAAATGAGGTTAACGCATTTCGCGCCTTTGAATTCAAAAATTTCGACTGTGTCGCCACCATCGAGATGCGCTTCCCACGGCGTCAGGCATAGTTTGTCCTGCAGTATTTCGCGTCCCTCGACCAGTATCGGCGCTCGATTGCGGATTTTACCATCCGGCAGGATAAAAGGCGCACTGCCCAGAATTACCGCCTTGCCGGAAACACTCAACTCCGCCTTCAAAACCGGCCAGCTTTGCTCCCAGAAAATCTTTTATATTCGGGGAAGACAACCATATCGGCACCTGAAGCCCATGAGGCCTTTGTGCAGTCGATAATATCCTTCGTCACGGCCTCGATTGACCCGTGATTAAAACCTACATCATATAAATAACTGTCGACGATCATTTTGCTCATATCGGATATATAAACGCCTTGGCAGGAAAAAGGGAATAAAAATCAGATGAAACTTTTCATGTTCTATATCGGCGGCGATTGCGGGAATTCCAATATCGAGCTGCACGACATCCGTTTTTCTACCGGAGAAAAAGCCGAAGACTGCTACGACGATCTGCGCAAACAATGGTGGGGCAATCCAAAATCCCTCCATTTGGATTGCTGGGGCGCGGTTGAACAAGCAGACGGTTACGATATCACGCTATCGAAAGAACCTTCCGATAATCCGCTCAAACTTTTTTTTCTGAACATGGGCGGCTACGACGGTAAACAATTTGAAGAGCTACATAAAAATATTCTTCTGGTCGATGAAACCCAGCATAAAGCCATCGTCCGCGCTTTGAAGGGTATGCGCGATTGGCAACTACCCCATCGCGACGCCATACTCGAAGTCGAAAAAATCATTTGTATCAACGATCTTTTCGAGCAGAGCGGTTACTATATCCACCTCACCAAAACCGACGAGATCAAACAATTCGAGTTTGTTTCTAAATATGTAAGGATTAATGCCTAAGCGACATCAAAGCCGCATTTAATATCCGGTAGAGCCAATAAATTCAAAGGCGCATTCAAAGGGAGACCTGATTTACAGTAGAGAGTTTCAAGCTGATCTTTGGCTATTAGATATTCAGGGCTCTGGTTTGGATTGACCCCAGAATACAATGTCAGCCCTTCAATTAAATCAATAACTGCACTGGCTTGCGGATGCTCCCCATTGATAAGGTAGTAATAAAGATCGGTTAGATCACAACTTGGCTGCCCCTCGCCCAAAGAGGGCTGAACATAATCTACGGGTATTTTAATTGCGCCCCAGCCTGTAAAGAGTTTGACTCTTTCAAATACTTTTGGGTCAATCTCAATCGAAACTTTGTCGGGATTGTTTATTTCCATGGCCATCAAACGAAGTTTCTTACCTTGCGACTGCGCAAGCGCTTGAAATGCTTGTAACCGCAAATCCACCATTCCACGCCCTAGACCTTGCTCTCTTGCATCAAGTGCTGTCGCATTATAACCAAGAAGACTTACTTGCGTTTTTGGGAAATACAACCCGGTAGAAATATTATCTATCTTACGATTATTTTCATCGAATAGATCTTGCCCTGCGACAAATACGATACCTTTCAAGATGTCGGTTTCAAAATCAGCCCGCAGTTGCGATTCCATCAATTCAAGTGAAGCTCGCTCACTATCAATCGGGAATTCTGGAACCAGAATTTCATGATAGGCCTGATGAAACAAAGCTTCATGGTCGGCATTGTCTAAATTGATCCTTACACATTCGCGAGATTTAAAAGAAAACATATTTCTTATCGACATCATTGATACTCAGCATTTGATTATCCAGGTTTATATCAAACAAATCCAGAATATGCAATATGTAAATCAATTAACGTGTCATCTGCAAAAATACATCTTCCAGATTTCGCTCATCTGTCGAAAGATCCGAAATACCGTACCCAGCGCCTTGTAAGGCGGCAATAATCTCTCCGACGCTTCTGTCTTTGGGTGCGTAGCGGAACATCAAGCTTCTCTGGCCTTCCTGTACGGGAGCGTATTGCAAAACGCTTTCCGGTAGTGCGCCGATCTCTCGGTCAAGACGAAAACGCACTTCCTTGCTGTCGATACGCGCAAGGAGCGTTTCTTTTGCTTCATCAGCAACGATGCGGCCTTTATGAATGATCGCGATACGGTCGCACAGCTCTTCGGCTTCTTCGAGGTAGTGCGTGGTCAATAGCACTGTCACGCCGCGCTTGTTGAGAACCTTCACATTCTCCCAGAGCTGAGTCCTGAGCTCAAGATCGACGCCTGCCGTCGGCTCATCGAGCACAAGGATAGGAGGCGTATGCACCATAGCCTTGGCAATCATCAACCGGCGGCGCATACCCCCCGAGAGCGAGCGCGTATAGGCATTGGCTTTATCGGCAAGACCCATCATCGTCAAAAGCTCGTCCGTGCGGCGCTCGGCTTTGGGCACGCCATACATCCCGGCTTGTAAATCCAGCAAGCGCCACGGCGTAAAGAACGGATCGTAATTAATCTCCTGCGGCACGATACCGATATTGGATTTTACCTGTCTCGGGTCTTTGTCCAGATCCGAACCCCATATTTTTACACTGCCGGATGATTTCAAAACCATCCCCGCCATGATATTGATGAGCGTCGACTTACCTGCTCCGTTCGGCCCGAGTAGCCCGAAGATCGAGCCTTTGGGGATATTCAGACTGATATTCTCCAGCGCGATTTTCTCGGGGCTTTTGCCGCGCGCTTCGTATTTCTTGCCGACGTCTTTAATTTCAATTGCGTTCATGTCTTTAAGCCTTAAATTTGTATTCTGCTTCTGCGCCCAGCCAATTCTCGAACGCCCCGCCTGTCAGCCATTCTTTAGCAGCCGCGTCGCTCTTTAGATAGGCATCCCAGAACGCAAGGGAAGAGAGCTTGATGATTTTCTCATGAATATCGCGCTTCGGATTGTCTTTGAGCTGTCCGCGTGAGCCGTTATAGACCATATGATCGCCATCTTCGAGAATCAGCAAATGTTGCTCCGGCCCTTTTGCATGCTCGAAAACATCGATGCGCGTTTTATAAGTAATCTCGGCATTTACAGGCGATGAATCTTCCGTGCCTGTCATATAGAGCATCGGGATACGGATACCGCCGTAGAAATCTTCTAATCTGTGACTTGCTTTATAGGTCACAGGCACCGGCGAATAGGCGATGGCCGCCTTGAACCGCTCCTCGAATAAATCATACAGCCTGTGTCCAAGCCCCCGCCTTTGCCCCGCCATGGTCTGCGTTGTCATCGCACCGAAAGAATGACCCGACATGCCAAGGCGCGACAGATCGGCCTGCGGCAATTCCATTTTTTCGAGTTGATTAATCGCAAACGGTACGTCCAGCAATCTTTGCAGCGTCGCCTTTCTGGGAACAGGGGTGGCGCGAATAACGTCCCAGGGATGGCCGGGCTTGCCTTCCCAAAGACCTGAATCACTGCCTTTATGCTGAATATGGACAATCACGAAACCGTATGACGCGACATAGCGGGAGATAAATCCCGCCCCGTCGCGGCTGCCGCCCAAACCGTGGCTCCACACGATAGTCGGCATTTTTCCTTCAATGCCTTGCGGGATATAGATTTTATACGGAACGGGTCGATTTTCACGGCTCGGGTCTGTCCAGACCCCTCTTTCGATGGTGACAGGGTGTATTTCAGCTTCAGTAATATCGGGTGTCCAATAAGTCATGGCTAAAGGCTTTAAATGGTTAACGTGGAAATTCAATCGATTTTATTGCTTTTTCATGGAATTAACCCGGTATGCAATTTTTGCGATGCAGCTATTGTTTTATAAAAGTTGACAAAATCTCAAGATAAACTTATATAAACCTTAACTCCGGACAAATAATCGGGAAATAGACGAAGGTGTGAAGCCATACAGGTTTCAAGAATTCACTGCGTAACTGAGTAAAAACAAGATTTAAAGCTTTCTCCCCCCAGAAAGACAGCAGGCTTAGATTTCGATCTAGGCCTGTTTCTTTTTGTACTGAGTTAAAGAGTAAAGAGATTTATATGTCTTACTCTTTATCCCTTACTTCTTCCTGAATTGATCCAAAGATACAACTTCACCCGACTTGGCTTCGGTCTTCGCCGATGACTTCTTGGCTTTGCCTTTTGGTGCCGGACCTTCATCATCAGGACCTTCTTCACCGTCTTCATCAGACATCATTTCGCCGAGCGGCTGGAATTGCAGCGCGAAGTTGACGGAGGGATCCGCGAAGATCGTAACCGCTGGCAACGGGATAACCAGTTGCTCGGGAATATTGTTGAATGAAAGAGTAACAGCAATACGCTCCGCGTTTACCGAGAGATCGGTAAACTGGTATTGAAGAACGATGGTCATCTCGCCTGGATAGCGTTCGCGTAAGTAATCCGGAATTTTAACGCCCGGATAGTCGGTTAAAAAAGTAATGTAGAAATGGTGGTCGCCCGGAAGCCCTGATTCCTGTACTTCGGTAATCGCCTGACGCACGACGCCGCGCAGGGCGGATTCGACCATCTTGTCATAGCGCAGTGTTTTATCTTCAGCTTTCATATGATTATCAGTGGCAGATGCCGCAAGGCTTATCAAGGGGTTATAATTGTTTGACCTGTTTGCCACGTCCCAAAATATAAATCCAGCCATATAAAGCGGATCTGCCCTGCATGTTGTGGAAAAAGATAAATCACGAATCAGGGAACTTTTGGTGAAGACTTGGCTTTAATTTCCTCCAGCCTCACCTCCATCGCCTTAGACTTGAGATAAAAATTCATATAATTCACGGCGTCGTCCCGTCCGTATTTAATGTCGATCCCTTCGCTCATCAGCTTCACGGCGTCTTCAACTTTTCCTTGAGCGTCAAGATAATCGCTCAATTCTATACGCGCGGCCATATGAGCCGGATTTAGCCGCAATGTTTTTTCGAGCAGCGCCTGACGTTCCTCCTGTCGCCCCTGAACTTTTGCCAGTTGGGAACGCAGCATATATATATCCGCATCTCTTGGATTTGCTTTTTCGGCCCGTGCCAGAAGCGACTCCGCCTGCGCAATAAAATCCGCACGATCCTTTTGCGGTATCGATGTTTCTGCCTGATCAAGAACACCAAGCGGAATATTCGCCGCCAGAACATAGGCATCGGCATTTGTGCCCAGCGACATCGTATTTGCGGTATCCACCTTATGCGCAAATGCCTCCAAGTGACCGCCCTGCAGATCTTTTTGCGCAGAAGTGACCAGTTTTTGCGAATAAATCGGCGACGCAACCAGGACAAACATAACGATAGCGACGATCATAAATAAAGTTTTAAGCGCTAAATCATTCATGAATACGGGCGCGGAAACATTACGTGGATGCTCAATCAATGCTTCTGCCGTTGCCCTGTACCATATAGAAAATAGAAATCCGGCAAGCATCAATCCCGGCAGAACATAAAAATTGAACGTGACATGGGCATGCAAAACAAAGGCCAAAAGCGCAAAAAGCGGCGCAAGAATTCTAATACGCAAGTCATTATTTAAACCTTTTTTTCTAATCGCCTGATAACTGCGGATCATCGCGAAGGCACAGATCGCGTAAAACAGAACGGCAGAGAACACGCCCATCTCGACTGCGAATTGCAGCGGATCGTTATGCACCATTAGCCCCGCTGTGTTATCGCCGATCTGGCGAACTTCAGGATAATAAAACGGGAATGTCCCCGGCCCCGTGCCAAACCAAGGATGAGTTTTCACCAATTGCCATGCAGATTCCCAGATCAAGCCGCGCTCGTTGAAAACACCATCGAAGCTGGCGTCCATCGTGTAAGACAAAACTTTCAGCGGCCCTGAATAATTGGTGGGCGCATAAACAACGCCAGTCGTAATAACGGCCAATGCGGCGACAGAAGATAATAATAGCCAGCTTCGCTTACCTATTCTGTGTATGCCGATTGAAAGGATAAAAGAAATTCCAGCTATGGCAATCGCCAAAAATGCGCCGCGACTACCCGTTGTTAAAAACGCTGCTAGGATGCACAATAGCAAGAAAGTATCAATTCGCGATGACTTTCTAAGAACACTTGATAAAGCTAGAAACACGCCAATAGACAAAACCGCCGCCAAGCCGTTCGGATCGGTCAGCGGCTCGTGAACCCGTCCATTGTACAGCATGGTTGGCGCACAGAAATATTGCCACAACACATACAATGATAACACGCCAAGCACATATCTGATGCCAATAGACGCCATTTCAAGACGCCTGTCGAATTCTCCTCCGACCAGAAAAAACACTATCGTCAATGGCAGGACCGAGAAGAAGAAGAAATAAATCCAACTGGTAAAGAGTATATCCGATGCGGCAAGGCTGATGCCGGCGACCGCCCAGAATAATCCACCTGCGACTAAAACAGGCGAGGCATGGAATTTCCATTCCCGTTGCTTAATACCTCCCGCATCATTAACCGCCATCGCGGCAAATAAACACGCCAGCGTACCGATAAAGAACTCGCTCTGGAATTCTTCCATCCATGTAAAGCTGAAAATAAAAGCCAAAAGCCAAAGGCCGGTCGCTGCTGTGGAATAGGATAAAGTCATAAAATGGATTAGAGCGGAAAAACGCTGAAAAGAAAATGGGGCAGTTCTGTTGATAGGTCGCCCCGCACCTCACGTTAAGCCGTAGCTATTCCGGATTTGTAGCTCACTGGCGCAATTAAGCGGCAGCTTTAACGGCAACTGCGAAGTTGTCGTTTGCTACTACTGTGTTATCGTTTGCATTTACATGCGTGGACGGATAACGACCGTGCCTCATACGGATACAGACTAAACCTTTATTACACGTGTCGATCCTGTTTCGGCCCCATCAGCAGAAGAGTTTTAAAGCTCTGCTGGTGGTGGAGCCGCCGGGTACTGCCCCCGGGTCCACTATGTCTATTCTGAGAAGCGTTTAGCATCTTAGACGGAGTTGCCCCCGACCCTTTTAATATAGGCGCTATTTGTTAAGAAATCAAATCAGGGATGAGGGGCGGCCATCGCCATTCTAAGCCGAAGGAAATCACCGGAAGGCACGGAACCCTGATCAAAATCTCTTGGATCGATATGGTTGGCTATCTCTATATTTGGCAGGTATTTCTTAGGGTCCTTATCTTCGAAAACGAAATCGACTCTATAAATCCCCAGTCGGCTTAAGATATCTTCCAGATTATGCTTTAATGTTACACGACATCCATCAACGTCAAAAAAATCTTTTGGTTTTCCCGCTT
>QFOT01000121.1 GCA_003241285.1 Micavibrio aeruginosavorus | reverse complement strand
TGCCTGAGTGGAGGAGGAGCTGTCAGCTGCCGATTTTGCATTTGTGTTCTGGCCCTGTTTTAGAGTGGCAAGGCGCGACATAAACATGGATGTTTTGGAAATTTCCGACACGGGAACAGCAACTCCTTTCTAGGGGTCATATGAGGGCGAACATCCTTCCGCCCGGCTTTTAGTGGTTACTACTATTTTAAGATAGTGAAGGTTAAGGAAGAGTAAAGAGACATTATATCTGACTATCGAATTTAAGCCTCGCTTAGCATGTTTAAAGTGGTTGATAAGGAGTGTCGTTTTTTGTTAGAAAAAAATATCTCTCTTTTTTTCTTACTTTTTGCTTTTGTTAACGATAGCTGACATCATGGTCGAACCCCGAAAACACCTAATATACAGTTATACTGCGAGGCACTGGATGTTCTTAAACAGGTTGCAAATTCATTATTAAGTTCGCTTCTTCGTCCTGAAGCATTATAGCGACCCGAATATACTCTATAGTGAACTTGGAAGTTTTCATTGTCAGGGGCAACTATATTCGCACCTACACAATAGCCATTATACCGATCCATTAAATCCATACCATAAGATCTACCCTCATCGCCACCCTGATATTTGTTATAGAATTCGCTAGTACTTAATTTATAAGTTTGGGTTTCTTCGTGGAGGATGCTTCCGTCACAACCTGCAGACATCAAAACGTCAGGATTTTGTCCACTCGCATTCCAATTAGATCTTCTATAACCGTTGACGTTATTAATATACCAGTAACCGCCAGTATTGGCATAATTACCACTTTCTGTCCCTGTCATCGGTAATGAAGTCGGAGGTGGACCAACAGGCGGTATCGCCGCAGAGCAAGGCTGGTTCGTGCCGCCATTGCGCCCATTGCACTGCCATCTGTAATTAACTGCGTCGTCCGCGACATCAGCAAAATCTCCAGCGTTACAGCCATTGACGCTGGCGCTGCAGGCGCCGTTTACAGCGGCAGGGCGTTCCATATTGCAGCTTGCGGAATTGCCGCCATTAGTGCCCAGACATTGCCACAGGAAATGAGTCGCGCTGTCGGCGGTGTTATTCAGACTACCTGCTGAACAGCCGTTCTCGACCGTATTGTTACAGGCACCATCAACGGGCGGAGCCGGCTTGGTTCTTGAACACTGGTCGGTCGCGCCGCCATTTTCACCGACGCATTCCCACAGGAATTCTGTCGAGGTATCGCGGGAATTGGCTAAGCTGCCACGCGCGCAGGAATTGTTCGACGCGTTATTGCAAAGACCATCGACCGGGGGGAGGCAGAGATTGGCGGCGCAGGCGGCATTCGATCCGCCATTCTGGCCCGCACAGCTCCATCTCCAGGGAGATGATGTCGTGCCGTCACCTGAAACGGAAGAGGGCGATCCTGTTGTGCAGAGTGAATCCGATGCAGCCGGAGCAGTTGTGTAGGTTCCGCCGCTGGCGTAGCCGCAGACACCGGGAATAGCTCTCGGGGCCGAACAGATTCCCGAATTTGTACCGCCGTTTTGACCGTTACAACGCCATTGAATGGCTGTCGTTGTATCTGTTTCGTCCACATAAGAACCGTAGGTACACTGGTTGGCTGTACTGCTGCACAGGCCGTTTACGGCTGCCGGGCCGCCGCCTCCGGAACAGCGATAGCCAAAAACTACGCATCGCGATGAATTGGCCATTGTGCTGCCATTATACCAGACACGGGATATACAGCCTTTATCGGTTCCCGAGATTGCTTTGCCTGAATCCGTACCTGGATTGGCGGGGCTTGAGTTTCCTTTGCCGACGGAAGTAGGGCAGCTTGCGAAACCGTTTTCATATACACCGCTACCACTGCCGATATAATTGGAAGCTTGGCATGGATTGTTCGGTCCAGGAGATCCAAATTCGCCAACCCATCCATCATAGTCGTTGATTGATTCTTCGACGCCAAGTGTACATGTAGATGGGGCGGGAGCGGACGTACATTCGTTATATTCATAGGGACAGGCAGCTGTTCTATCGAGGCCGCCATGGCCGGCGTCACATACGGCTCTGGAATTATCTATTTCTGAGGTTGTCGGCCCACGGGCCTGGCTCCAATAAGGAGTACAGCCATCATTACAAACTGTACCACCACCCTGTACGCACCAGGCATATGCGGATGATGGATTGAAGATCAGAAAGCCAAGCGCGAGGGCAAGGGAGGCTTTCCCCATACAGACGGAAATTATATTTTTGCAGATATTCTCTTTATAAAACAAAATACTCTCCGTTTGTTATGCGTGTCCTGTAAGCAGGGGACATGCCATTATAGTTTAAGCCTCTGCCGGTTAAAAAAATATAAATAAAATTTTATCCATTCTTCCTGTCTCAATTATGGCTTCTACAAATTGCAGTGGTTCCGCCGTGTGTGCCTTCGCATTTCCAGGTAGCTCGGTTATTACCTGTGCTCAGGATATCTATGGGGCGACCGTTGCGACATTTGAATCCTGTCGTTGGTGTTGTTGGGTCATTACTAAGGTGTTCCGGGCCGCATTCGCCATTTATCGGACGCTTTCCAGCACTACCCTGAACAGATACGCTTATTTTTCCGGCATGAAGTTGCTGATAGTCTATCGGATTGTCAGAGCGCCATTGACCCGTGCCTAATGATGAAACACGGCTGATATGCACATTGCCGGCAATATTGCGGGTTGAAGTTGTATTATCGTATTTGTAGAATTGATCGTAACTCCTAAATCTACCTTCATTATAATCAGATGGCACAAACTGACAGCAATATCCATTTTGCTGCTGGCAAAAAGTTGCCAGATTTGCATAAAGTTGATTGGCAGGAGCAGAGAAGCTGACTGTTTGAACATTTCCTGCACCGACAGTATCTTCGCGAGCAGAGCATGCAGCATGTATGCCATCATTCGCGAAATGTGGGCCAAGGGCACCTTGATAAGGATATACTACCTCATACGTGACAGACGTTGGAGGCGGTGGCGTCGTCGTTGGACAATTGCCTGGGCCGCATTCGCAAGATGTCGTCGGGGGTTTATTGGCGCTACAGCTTGCATCTGTATGGCCTGTGCCTTCGCCCTGGCAGGTCCATCTCCACAGGGATCCGGAGCTAAAGCCTGATTCCGTCCCGACCGCGCAGCGGCTGGAAGAGGGAGGGGCAGCGGCAAAGGTCTGATTATTTGCCGATCCACAGACGCCATCATAAGGGGGAGGAACTTTCGTGCCGCTACAATTGGCTGTCCCGCCGCCGTTCGTTCCCGCACAGCTCCATGACCAGCCAGAGGCGCTTTCAGTTACGCCGCCCTCGTCACCATATCTGCAGGCGCTCAAACCTGTAGGGGCGGCAGTCAGGGCTGTACCATTGGCACTTCCGCAAATACCATCTTTAGGAGCCGGAGGTAATTTTTCACAGTTAGGCGTCCCGTTTGAGCTTACCCCTGTCAGATATTCACTCTCGTCACAGCCGAAATATACCGGGCCACATTGTGGCTGGCCATTGTAAAAGCCGATAATATACTCTCCTGTGCCGCATGTTCTTTCAAGATTTAATAAACCTAAACAGTCAGTACCATCGCATAACTGTTTCGTTTTCAACGCGCCGCGGATATTCATGCTGCCATCGTAAATATCAGGTTTGCTTGAATCGTAAAGAATGGAAAGCTTTCCATCATCGCTACTTGGTGCCCTTGTATGGGAGCCGACGTAAACATTGCCTTCGCCTGTGGCGATCAGGTCATCTACGCTTTCATCCGTGTTCTCTTTAAGTCCCCTGCGCCACTGGGCTGATTGCTCGGGCAAGCGGTTAAAGGCAATGATGTCATCGAAATAATCATCAGTTGCGCCTGTGTCATTCGAGGCTTCCGAATAAGCATTTGAACGGAAATCTGCCGTCGCTGAGCCAGTCAGAAAATCGCAATTGGCCGTATCGGCTGTGGTGCCGGTGCAGGCTGAAACCAGGACGCCGTCTCTGGAATAACCGCCTTTACCGTTTTTGCCGACGCTGAATGTCAGGAATACGCCCGGGAAATCAGTCTTGAACAATTCCTTATTTTCTTCGTTGCGGACCTGTATGGCGCCCTGATTTTCCTTGAAGCCGTCTTTAGTCGATTCTTCCGTCACGGTATAAATGATGCGTGAGCCATAAACATCATAAGCTTCTTCTTCAGGTATATTTAAGTCCCTAAAAGGAAGCGCTCCGATCAGGATTTTGCGATTTGAAACACCGTTCTGAGCACAAAACCCATTCTGGCAGGCTCCTGCATTCTGAATAGGAGTACTGGTTTTATCCTGTGAATATCCATATTCAGCATTGCCCCGTGGCAATGTCAGGGAAGCTGGCTGAGGGAAATGACCGTGAATTTTTTTGTATTCATTGATTTTCTCGGCGGCTGTCGCAACTCTCGCCTGATTGGTTTCAACCTTTACCTGTTTTTGCCAGCTTTGATATCCAGTGGCCACAACGCTGATAACCACGCCAAGGATAATGATCACAATGCATAATTCAACGAGCGTAAATCCGGCTGAGCGGTGAGCTGGCTTGGTTATGGTTTGAACGGCTTTCATTATATCACTCCTATGGAAGAACCAGCTTCGCGCACAAAGTTTCATAACTATTATTATCCTCTAATGTCGCGTCGTTTAAATTCTTGGCATTATTTTTAGCATTGATGACCGAAATTTCGTCTGAGCCGCAAGCAGGATATCTCTTGTTATGGCTTACCCATCTGGTCTGTAAGACCACGCCTCTGCCACTGACACCTAGGCAAAATTTCATGTTATTGGATGCTGCAGCTTTTTCATTAAGGTTGTGTTTGTCGTCCGCGTTGTCACGGAGGCCCGTATCTTTTGTATCCGAAGGACAAGTACCCGATACCCACTGTGCAGTAAGAATAACTTTCGGATCGGTCGTTCTCATGCAAAGCTGCATTCTGCCAGCGCTGCTGTCACTATTTTTTTCGGAAAGTGAATGGACAGGATCGTCATTATTATCGCTTATTGCAGTCGTGGTCCAGCCCTCGGTGCCAATCGCCCGGCATTCTTCTTCCATGACGCTTTCGGATTTTTCGTTTGCAGCTGTAACCCAAGTGCTTTCCAGTTTGATAGGAAGCTTGTCGATACATTTAACGCCTTCATCTGTATCAATACCTCTTACGTATCCGTTCGGGCATGTTACGTTTTGCGTCAGGTTTAACTCGACACATAGGGGTGTGAGTGCGCCATTAGACATGGAAATGCTTTTCATATAAAGATGATCAGGACAGCTCAGGCCAACGAGGCTTTGGGGCGAGATACATTTGCTGGCGTCTGCAACATCGCAAAGCTGCTCTGAATAGGTTAGGCGATCGACAAGCAGAGTGCTTCCGTTTCCACTGTTTTCCGGGTCATCTCCTATCTGAACTTTATCTTTTGGTGCGCTTGTACCAATACCTACATTACCTTTGGTAACGGTTGAAACGCCGTTACTGCTGTCCTTGCTCCAGAGCGTCATCGGCATGGTTGAGGCGAACGCAACATAGTCATCAAAATAACGGGCTTCATCGGAGCCGGTGCTGCGAAGCCCGGATACGAAAGTAGAATCGGCCAGGTCGCAATTCGATTTCTGGAGAGAATAGGACCCATCCGAACAGCTTTCATTATAACCTGAACTCAAAGATTTAGACCCCATGGCGTCCGGCCCTGTGGAGATAATCACAAAATGAGCGTCCTGCTTGGTGCCGCCTGTATCCCTGCCGTTTTCATCGACAATCGCGATTGCGCCGCGATAAGTATCGAAAGTAGTGGTGGGGTGCTCGTCATCATAAGGCACGGTCAATACCTTTGTGACGGCGTAAAGCGGAACATTGCCCCAGGCATCCGTGATATTGGGGTTCAAGGCTTCATTATCATCGATAAGCTCGGCAAGTGTAACTTCGTAAGGTGATCCGGTTTCCGGAGTAACGGTTGCATAGGTTGGAAAAACGCCAACCAGCACCTGTTCGTCGGTGGTAGATCCACTGCTGTCGATATCGCGGGCGCCCGGTATGGAAGGAAGGCTGCAATTTTCCTTGCCGTATTGAGCGTCGCCGGGATTCAGGCTTTTATCGGCAGGGCAGGGATAGCGCCCGGCCAGTTCATAAAATTTAGCAACGGCTGTATTGGCGTTGGTAATGGAGCGCTTGGTTTCTTCGTGTTTAATTTGCTCCTGATAGCCTTCAGAAAATTTTATAATTGCCATCGTCAACAATACGCTGATGACAACAACGATGCTGAGTTCGAGCAACGTAAAGCCAGATTGTGAATTTTTATGATTAAAAGATTTCAACTGCATTGTGGTACCCCGCCAACTAAACCGCTCACACCTTGACCACCCGTACATGTTTTTACCATGGTAGCTGGCGCTTCTGTGGTAGGGCAGTCACGTTTTATATAAAGAGATGTCTTGTCGCTTTTGTCACCTTCTTTAATGAATTTTTTCAATGCTATCATATCGTTACACTTAATAGCTTTGTCTTTGCCCCCCTCAAGCTCATTTGGCAGAGGTTCTTTCGCTGCTATATTTTTTATTTTGAAACATCGGTCCGTATTGGCATCCACATCAAGCCTGTCGCAGACCGTAGGGCTTTCCGTTTTATAAACTTTAACGGAGCCGTCGACATCCATCGAGGCAACGGGTGAAATGTCATCGGAAGGATTTTTCTTAACGATTACCTGCGCGTCTTCTGACAGATAAGTACCAGCCGTTTCGTCGGTTATATTGTTCCTTAAGCTTGCCCAGCCTTCGTCACGTGACGTGGCACGATAGATAATAGTATCGTCGTAATGGTTGGTGCCGAAAGGGGTGGAATAGGATTTTGAAGGAGTTTTTAGTGTAGCAACGGTTTCTGAAGCACCGGTGGCATCTTCGGGATCTTTAATGGTGATATCTTCTGATTTAGAACGTCCGCGCAGAGTTGCCGTCAGGGAACTCGAATTACAATTCGCCACATCAAGCCCTGATGTATTGCATGATGTCGCTGTGCCATCCGGTTGCCATGCGCCAGCACGATCAACGCCATGGCTGATAAGGGCAAACATGACGCGATTTTTTCCATCAGCGTCAAGAGTATCATGATCATTTGTTTCGCTTTCGG